>DASWTW010000493.1:0-61543 GCA_036401895.1 Herpetosiphonaceae bacterium
AGCGCCAGGTACGAGCCGATCAGGCCCGCGCCGATGATCACCGTATCGACATGCTGCGGCGTGGTCGGTGCAGTGATCGTGGTTTGCCATAGACCAACCGACATAACGATTTGCCTTTCTTAGGAAAGAACAAAGAACAACGGAACCAAGAACAATGCGCTAGTTCTACATCTTTGTTCTCTGCTCTTTGTTCTTTGTTCTCGCTTAGGATTGTTGTGTAAGTGCCTCGTGGACGGCACGATGGATCACAGCGCGGAAGCGGCCCCAGTCCAGCCAGCGCCCGCCGATCTCGCGATCGAACTCGGGGCTGAGCTGCTCAAGCTGTTGCGCCAGCAGCGGCAGCTCGTCGATCGCCACCTCGTGAAAGGCCGCCACGCGCTCGTCGGGATCGATGCAGCCCAGCGTGCCGCCGACTTCGTCCATCAGCAGCGCGAAGGTGTAGAACTCCGCCGGATCGCTGCCGGGCGGCTGTGGCGCAGTATAGCGAATGACCGCCAGAAAGCGCCGCACCTCGACCTCCAGCCCGGTTTCTTCCTCGGTCTCGCGCAGCAGCGCGTCGAAGATCGGCTCGCCGTGGTTGATGCCGCCGGTCAGCAGGCGGTAGGCGTTGGGCGGGTAGTAGGTTTTGCGCGCGGTCAGCAGCAGGCCATTGCGCCGCCGCACGACCATGCAGACCTCGCCGTAGCGATCGCTTTTGCTCAGCGGCTCGAAGATATGCTCGCCGGTCAGAAGCACATCGCGGCGGATCGGCTGCCCGTAGCGCGCGCTGAGCTCGGCGATCTCGCGCTCGATTGCTGCGTCAAGCATCTAGTATTCCTTTCGCACCCGCCGTAGCGTGCGCCAGCGCTGAATCCGCCGCGAGATGAACATGCTGCTCGCGACGAGCCAGCCCAGCCAGCCCAGCGCGGTCCAGCCGTAGCGCGAGCACCACAGCACAAAGCCGATCAGCCCGCGAAACGTCGCCATCTGGACGCGCTGCCGCCGCGTGATGCGAAACGGCTTGTCCCAATCCAGCGCCGCGACCTCATCCATCCAGCCGCGATCGACGCAGCCTTCCAGCGAGAAGATATGCACCAGATCGGTGTACTGCGCGGCGATGCGCAGATCGCGACGAAAGGCTTTCAGCGTCATGCGCGGCGATTGAATGCCGGTGATCGGGTCGAGGATCACGCCGCCGCCGGTCACGCCGATGCCGATGCTGTCGGCGTGCTGGCCGTAGGAGCGCACGAACGCGCCGCCCAGATCGCTGCGGAACAGGCCGCGAAAGAAGTTGCTGCTGTAGAGCATCAGCACCTCCTCGTCGGCGGGCACATCCACGATGTCGAGCATCCGCTGGATCAGCGTTGTTCCGGCGCGGCGATCGTCCACAATGAACGGATACTGGTAGGTGTGGACCTCGTAGCCGTCGTGGCGGATCGTCGCCACCAGATCCAGGTAGGCGTCGCGCGCCGCCGGGTAGAGCGCGTTGCTCTGGGCCAGAAACGCCCGATTGAAGATGCTGAGCGTGCCGCCCTGCCGCCGCGCCGCGTGCATCTCCGCCAGCGAGGGCTCGATATCCAGGCCAACGGCGGTGAAATGCAAGTCCTCGCGCAGCGCCCACTCGCGAAAACTCTGGTACGCGACCGACGACTGCGGGTAGTTATGCAGGTTGAACCAGTAGCCTTCTTCGATCGGCAGCAGCAGCCAGGCGACCACGGGGATGCCGTGCGCGTTCAGCCGCCGAACCAGCGCCGATCGCTGCGGACTGTAGTCCAGCATCGCCAGCGCCACGCCGTACTGCTGTGTTTCCAATGTATCGATCAGGCCAGGCGACTCGAACAGCTCGGTGAGCGCCAGCGGGCCAAGCTCGCAAAAAAAGTTCACGTTAGGTCGGGGCATGCCTACAGGATAAGGTATCCGCGCGAAAAAGACAAACGTGGCGGAGAACCAAGAATAACAGAACAAAGGAACAAACCACTACCCCAGCTCCCTTGTTTACTTGTTCCTTGATTCCGGGCCGCCGAGGGCCTTATTGACGTGTAGGAAGCTCTCGACGTACTATTCGGCCATGAGTGATCGATAGGATAACCGTGAGCACAGATCAATCTCCGGCGGCACTGGCTGCCGAGCTGCTGAGCTATCCCGCCGAGCGCCGCGCCGACTGGATCATTGAGCACCAGCCTCTGATCCAGCTGCCTTTAATCGCCGCTCTCAAAGCCTACAGCGATCCGCTGGCGCTCTCCGATCCCGCTGCCGCCGACGACGCGACGCGCTGTGCGCTGCTGGTGGCGCGTTTCTGCCCCGATCCGCTGGCCTCTGCGCTGGCTGCCTGGGCACGTGGCAACTGGGAGATCTATCACGATCCGCAGCGTACAATCGAGTACTACCGGCAGGCGCTGGACAGCTACCGCCGCGCCGACGATCCGCTCAGCGTGGCGCGGCTGCTCACCAACCTGATTTTTCCCTACACAGAGTGCGGCTACCTGCGCGAGGCAGAAGCAGCCGATGAAGAGGCGCGCAACCTGCTGCTGCTGCTCGGCGATGATGCCGCCAGGTATTTGATGACGCTTGAGCAGAACGCCGGCTGGATGCTGCATCATCAAGGGCGCTACGCCGACGCGCTGGCAGCCTATGGCCGGGCGCTGGCGCTGGCATATCGTCTCGATCAGCCCGCAGCGATCGTCGAGATCCAGGTGAATCGCTCGGTCACGCTCAAGCTTGTGGGTAGCCTGGCCGACGAAGAGTTGATCCTGCTCGATAGTCGCGCTGCGGCTCAGTCAGGCCAGCAACATCTTACTGTTGCTCGCATCGACATGAACCTGGGTGAGCTGTACACCGCGCAGGGCCGCCCCTTCGACGCGCTGCGGCGCTTTCAGTCGGCGCTCGATCTGTTTACGGCCTTCGACAATCGTATGGAGCTGGGCTGGGTGCTGCTGTACGAGGGCGGCTTGCTCAGCACGCTCGGCGCGTTTCGTGCGGCGCGGCGCTGCTACGATCGAGCGCATGATTATTTCGCGGCGCTACGGCTTCAGCCTCAGATCGGCCTCACGCTGCTGCGCAGCGCCATCGCCAGCCGCAACCATGGCAGCTACGCCCACGCGCACACGCTCCTGCAAGCCGCCGAGACCCTGTGGCGATCGCTGGAGCAGCCGCTGTGGCTGGCGGGAGTCAGATTGGAGCGCGCCGAGCTGGCGCTGGCTCAGGGCGACAGCGCGGCCACGCTGGCTCACGCACAGATCGATCTTCCGGCGGCAGGCCATCCGCCGCTTGAGTCGCACCGCGATGTGCTGATCGCCGACGCGCTGGCCCTGGACTGGCACGCCGGCGGCGGTGAGCAGCGGCGTCAGAGTGCCATGCAGCACTACCGGCAGGTGTTGAGCTATGCGCAGGCCAGAGGCGATCGCTGGCTGGAGCGGCGCTCACTGGCGGGTCAGGCCCGGCTCATGAGCGTGGATCAGCCCCGGCAGGCGCTCAGCGCGATCGAGGCGGCGCTGGCGCTCGACGACACAACCCGGCGGGCGCTGAGCGTCGAGGAGCTGAAGGCCAGCTTTCACCAGCAGCGCGGCGATCTGCTAGCGCTGCTGGTGCGCCTCACCGCCACCCACGAGTCGCCGCTTGCAACGCTCGGCGCGATCTGGCGGGCTAAAAGCGGAGCGCTGCTCGATCTGCTCCAGGATACCAGCGGCGACGCCGGGTACGCGCCCGATGTGCAGGCCAGGATCGAGGCCGCGCGCCAGCAGCTCGCGATCCAGCGCTGGAAGCTGAGCCGACAGTCGGCCGCTGCTATGCCCGACTATCTGCGTGAGCGCGGTGACGAGACTACCCGCCGTCTCGAAGATCAGCTCTCGGATCTGCGCCGCCAGCACCTGCCGGCTACCACCGCCGCGGCGGTTCTGGATGAGCCCGAGCGGATTCTGCGCCACATGCCTGCCGATCTATTGCTTGAGTATATGCGCTGCGATGACGATCTGCTGGTGGTGCGCGCCGATCCGCGCGGCGACTGCCGCGTACACTGGCTGGGTAAGCTTCAGCCAGTGCTGGACCTGGTCGACGATCTTCGGCTGCACATGCAGCATGTCTTGGTCCAGCCCGAGGAGCGCCGCAGCCAGCTTGCCGCTGCCTGGCAGGTCGAGTGCCGGTCGCTGCTTCGGCAACTTCACGCGATCTTGATCGCGCCGCTTGGCGACCTGCCGCTCGACGCCCGCCTGCTGATCGCGCCCTGCGATCCGCTGTATGCCGTGCCCTTTGCCGCCTTGTGGAGCGGTGCCCGCTACCTGATCGAGCAGCACACGCTGACATACATGCCCTGCGGCGCCCTGCTGAGCGTCCCACCGCCGGCACCTGCTAGCGGCCCACCGGTGATCATCGCCGCGTCGGCTGGCGAGCGGCTGTCGGCGGTAGCTGAGGAGGCTCGGCGGCTGCATGCGCTGCTGCCCGCTGCTCGTTGTTTGATCAACGACCCCGAGACACTCCCGCTGCTCCGCCGATTGGCCGAAACGCCGCGCCTGCTCCACATCGCCGCCCATACTATTCTGCGCGAAGACGCGCCGATCTTTGCGGCGCTTCAGCTTCAGGACGATCTGCTGACCGTCGAAGAATGCTACAAACTCCCGCTGCGCGGCACCGCGCTGGCGACCTTGAGCGGCTGCGCTACGGCGACCGGCCTCGACAGCGGCGGGTCGCTGCTGGCGTTCCAATCGGCGTTATTTGTCGCGGGTGTGCATACAGTTGTTAGCTCACTGTGGCCGGTCGACGATCGCGCGACTGCCGAGTGGATGGAACGATTCTATCGCGCGCTGCTGAGCGGAGCTACACCGCCAGACGCGGTGCGACAGACGCAGATCGAGCTGCTGGCCGATCCCCGCACGCAGCATCCCGCGATCTGGGCAGCCTTTCTATGCAGCCGTCGCTGACGCGGTAGTTTAGTAACCTGCAATCGACGGCGCCAAAACACGCCCATATTCTGCATTGCTTAACCTATCAGCTTGCTACACGAATGGACATGGCTGGTCCGCTCAAGGAAGGAAGGCTTTGTATGCGACCTGGACGTGTTGTGTGGTCGATCCTGCTGCTCTGTCTGCTCAGCAGCACTGGCGCCGGCAGCTTGATTGCGGAGGCAGAGCCTAACAAAGGTGGAATATCAGAGGGTTGTCCGGGGCGAACGCTACACAATCCTATAGATCCTGAGATTTGTTGTCTCTCGGGCTACGTGCTGATCGACGGCCAGATCAAGGAGGATGTTCTCGTTGTGCTGTACGATGGGAAAGGCCGCCAGCTTGGCGCTGTAGAAACCAAATCCGACCCTGAGGAACGTTTCGCAGCGTATACCTTCGACCTGACCCGGAGCGAGCAGCGGCCCGGCAATCGCGTGACGATCACCGCAATCTACAACGATCAGATATTAAGCGTTTCACATGTGCTCCGACGCGGCTCGCAGTGGGTAAATATCGGCGTCGCGGCCTGGGAGATCGATCGCGATGGCAAAAGCGATCTTGGTGTCTTCCAGCCCGACGGCGCGCGCTGGAGGATGTCGTACAGCTCGCAGAATGCAGAGGCGAGCTGGCAATTTGGCCAGCCGATGGATACGCCGGTTCCCAGCGACTACGATCGCGACGGCATCATTGATGTCGCGGTCTTCAACGCGGGCCGCTGGTCGATCTGGGAGAGTATGGACAATCAGCAGCTGCTCGATATTGATCTGGGAGCGGCCGGCGATCTGCCGGTGCCCGGCGACTACTACGGCGATGGTCGCGCCGACCTGGCGGTGTTTCAGCCGCAGAGCGGCATGTGGCTGATCCGGCGGCGCTTTGGTCCGGTGCCCGAGAACGATCAGTTCGGCCAGCCGGGCGACCTGCCGGCACCCACTTCAGTGGCAGAGATCGATCAGCAACAGTTCGGCCAGCCGGGCGACCTGCCGGTGCCCGCCGATTACGACGGCGATCATGTGTTCGATCTGGCGGTGTTTCGGCCCACCACGGGAACATGGTACATCCGTGGCAGCCTGGACAATCAGCCGCTGCCCGATATTGATCTGGGAACGGCAGGCGACCTGCCGGTGCCCGCCGATTACGACGGCGACGGCAAAGCCGATCTCGCGGTGTTTCGCCCCAGCACCGGACAATGGCAGATCCGGCGCAGCTCGGACGCAGAGATCGTGTCTGAGATGCTCGGCCAGACTGAGGATCGTCCGGTGCCTGCCGACTACGATGGCGACGGCAAGGCCAATCTGGCGGTGTTTCGGCCGTTTGATAGAACCTGGTATATTTCGGACGGCAACGCTCTTGGCGGCATAAGCACCAGGACCTATGGCTGGTCGGGTGATATTCCGCTGCCGGGAGCTTATATCCCGGTCGCCACTCCTTGATCCCAATCTCCGTGTCGAATAGCTCTGTCCCCAGCCGCGACTACCAGACCGGTCGCGGCTGTTTATTGGCTGCCGGCTCATCTTGTTGCTCAGCGGCATGGCACCTGGCGATACGCTCCTGGATTCCTCGTGAAAAATCATTGACGCGCCGTGCCAAAAACCGCCTGATCGCTGCATCTCTTAGCACGACAGCCTGATTGTGGCTGCGCTTCTCCGCTGGAACAGGTCCACTGTTCTGTTTTGGAGGGTTGTATGCGTTCTTCATCCCGGTTTACGGCGTCCGCCCGCTGGCTCATGTTCGCCCTGCTGATCGGCTTGCCCTTCTTCGGCACAGTTCCGCTTGCGCGCGCCGAGGATGTGATTCCGCCCGACTGCGAGATCTTTCCCGAGCGCTGCGAGCCAGAGCCGGTCGAGATCTCAGGACGCGTGACGACTCCGGCCGGTACGGGCGTCGGCGGCGTGGTGGTAACTGTCCGGCGCACCAGCACCGGCGTGATCATGGGATCGGCAATCACCGACGCCAACGGCTTCTATTTTGTGGATTTTCCGGTCTTTAACGTAGCATTCTACACCATCACGCCGTCAAAGCCCTGCTATCGCTTCGATCCACCGAATCGCTCGACTGCATATAGCACCAACAACGCCAACTTTACGGCCTTCAAGTGCAATCCGTCGTCTGATTTCGACGGCGACGGCAAGGCCGATGTGGCGGTGTGGCGGCCTAGCAACGGCACCTGGTATATCCTGCGCAGCTCAAACGGAACCTATTACACCCAGCAGTGGGGCCAGAGCGGCGATCGGCTGGTGCCGGGCGACTACGACGGCGACGGCAAGACCGATCTGGCGGTATTCCGGCCCGGCACCAGCGCCGATCCGAATCCCAACAACGGCATCTGGCATATCCTGCGTAGCTCGGACGGGACGTCAAGCGCCGTTACGTTTGGCTACAATAGCGATGTTCTCGTGCCGGGCGACTACGACGGCGACGGCAAAACGGATCTCGCGACGTGGCGGCCCAGCGACGGCAACTGGTACGTTCTGCAAAGCTCGAACGGCATAATGTCAGTCGTGCAGTGGGGCCTGAGTGGCGATCGAGCGGTGCCCGCCGACTACGACGGCGACGGTAGGACCGATCGGGCGACGTGGCGGCCCGGCGATACGATCTGGTACGTTCTGCAAAGCAGCACGCTTACGGCCGCGTATGTTCCGTGGGGCCTGAACAGTGATCAGCCAGTGCCCGCCGATTACGACGGCGACGGCAAGACCGACTTCGCAACGTGGCGGCCCAGCGATACGACCTGGTACATTCTGTATAACAGCACGCTTACGGCCGGGTATGCGCAGTGGGGTCTGAGCGGCGATGTGCTCACGCCGGGCGATTACGACGGCGATGGCAAGACCGATGTGGCGGTGTTTCGGCCCAGCAATGGCAACTGGTATATTCTGTATAGCTCCAATAACGCGGTTGTGACCTATGCCTTCGGCACGGCCGGCGACATTCCTGTTCCATCAGCTAACCTTCCGTAGTCTGATGGCGGTGATCGTCATACAGCTACGTATGGCGCATCACTGAGTTACACCAGCGCCGAGTCACAAGCTGTGGCTCGGCGCTGGTGTGCTCGCGATCCGCTGGTTGCCGGCGCGCTGAAGCTGTTGACCATAATTATCGACAGGCTGCACAAATTCCAGTACACTCATGGTAGACTCCTGGAAGCGCCCGAAGTCGTGAAACAAGGATAGTCAGCGGAGCTGCTTATGACTGGAACGATGATCTTTATTCTCCTGCTGGTGCTGGTGCCGATCGTCGTGCAGTTTTTTGTGCTCACCTTCTACTGGCATCGTATGGCGGCCATGTTGCAGCGCGCCGCCGATAAGCCGCCCTTCAACACCACGCTGACGATCGAGACGATCGGGCCGGAGCCGGCAGCGGCTACGCGTGTGCTTGAGCGGTTGACGCGGCTCGACACCGCCGAGATCGACCGCGTGGTGCGCCGAGGCGGCGGACGCTTGCCGCTGCCGATGTCGCGTCCAGCGGCGCTGCGGCTGTCTCAAGAGCTGCGCCGGGTTGGTGCCGAGGTCAGCCTGGCCGACCGCGAGGTCGCCGTGCAGGCGCCACTGTGAGCCGCCATGCCGACGATCGTTGACGCGCTAAATCGTTCGCTCGCGCTGCCGGTCCCGCCGCAGCGCATCATCTCGCTGGTGCCGTCGCTGACCGAGTGGCTATTCGCGCTCGGCCTCGGCGATCGTGTCGTCGGCGTGACCGATTTTTGCACGCAGCCGGCCGCAGCTGTCGCCGAGAAGCCCAGGCTGCGCGGCACCAAAAACCCGGATCGCGCCCGCATCGTGGCGCTTGAGCCGGATCTGATCATCGCCAACAAAGAAGAAAACCGCGAGCGCGATGTTCTGGCGCTGGCTGAGGCCGGTCTCGCCGTGTATGTGACCGATCCCCGTACGGTCGCCGGTGCGATCGAGACGCTGGCAACGCTGGCCGAGATCCTGGACGCCTCCCTCGCTGCCCGGCCCTACATCGACGAGATGCGCGCGCTCTACGTCGAGACGACAGCGGATGTTCGCGCCGGGCCACGGGTGCTCGTCCCGATCTGGCGCGATCCCTGGATGGCGATCGGCGAGGATACCTACGCTGCGGATCTGCTTCGCGTCTGTGGCGGGCAGAACGTCGCCGCCGATCTGTCCGGCCGCTATCCACGCTTTGAGCTGGAGCAGATCGCCGCGCTTCGGCCTGAGCTGATCTTGCTGCCCTCGGAGCCGTACGCCTTCTCCGCCGCCGATCTGCCGGCGTTAGAGCCGGTCTTCAGCGGCCCGGTGCATTTCGTGGACGGCGAATTGCTGACCTGGTACGGGCCGCGCATTGTGCAGGCGCTGCGTGTCTTTCGTGGCCTGCTGCGCCAGCACGCGGCTACGTCGAGATAAAAACATCGTGAGCACGCTCGTCGAATTACTCATGTGCTGATGGCTAGGATTACTCTATCTGAGTGGGCGAAATGGCGTATTTGCAGGTCTGCGATTGCGCGGTATCCTATATGCTAGTGCGTTTTGGAGGATTCTCATGCATTATAAAGTTCTTATCATCGGCTCCGGTCCTGCGGGACTGACGGCGGCGCTGTACGCGGCGCGCGCGAACCTTGAGCCGGTCGTCGTTCGTGGCTTGCAGCCGGGCGGCCTGATCGCGACGACCGACGAGGTCGAGAACTATCCGGGCTTTCCCGACGCGATCAACGGCTTCGATCTGGCGCAGAAGATGGAGCAGCAGGCGACGCGCTTCGGCACAACCTATATCGATGGGATTGTCGAGAAGGTGGCGCTGCGTGAGCGGCCGATCCAGATCACTATGGACTCCGGCGAGACGCACACCACCGACACGCTGAGTATCGCGACCGGCGCATCGCCGCGCAAGCTGGGCGTTCCCGGCGAGAACGAGTTCGCCAATCGCGGCGTGTCGTACTGCGCGGTCTGTGACGGCTTTTTCTTCCGCGAGAAGAAGCTGGTCGTCGTCGGCGGCGGCAACAGCGCGGTCGAAGAAGGATTGTTTCTGACGCGCTTCGCCAGCGAGGTCAAGGTGATCCATCGCCGCGACAGCCTGCGCGCCGATCCGATCATCCAGGAGCGTGCCTTCAACAATCCCAAGATAAAATTCGTCTGGGATACCGTGGTCACCGAGGTCGTCGGCAACGGCAAAGTCTCGGGCATTCGCGCCAAGAACATCAAGACCGGCGAGGAAGAAGTGATCGATGTCGACGGCGTGTTCCCGTACATCGGACATATTCCGAACACCAGCCTGTTCGCGGGCCAGATCGACATGGACGAGAACGGCTACATTCTGACCGATGGCCGGACCCGCACCAACATTCGCGGCGTCTTCGCGGCCGGCGATGTTGTCGATCACGTGTATCGCCAGGCGATTACGGCGGCCGGCGAGGGCTGTATGGCCGCGATGGAAGCCTCGTGGTATCTCGACAATCTCGACCATCAGGGCGAAGGTCTCGGCCAGTGGTAGACCTGCGATCCTAGATCGTAATAGTAAACAGTTTTTAACTACCAGGGGCATCCGTAGGGATGCCCTTTCGTGTTGCCGCGCGCCACTAACGTATTCGAACTTAATATAAATGCGGAACATGCATCAAAAGTCCACTGCGAAAGCGACGAGCCATGCTATAATCGGAGCCAGCCGAGAACAGACCGCTGTGGAGGAATACCTATGGAGATTTCGCATCGCCGACTCAATCGAGTGGACGTGCTGACGATCACTGGTCGTCTAACGGCTGCCGAAGCGCCGCAAGTTCAGGAACGTCTCAACCAGTTGTTCAACGAGGGCCGGTACCGCATCCTGCTCGACTTTTCCGGCCTTGAATATATCAGCAGTCCTGGCCTGCGCGTGCTGATCGAAGCGCGGAAGCGTGCCCGTGAGTGGAAGCTCACCGACTTCGATCGCGGTGATGTGCGAATCGTGAACCTGCCGCCTCGCATTCGGGAAGTGTTCGATCTGACTGGATTTACCTCGCTGTTCCATATCTATGACGATCTTGTCGAAGCTGTCGGCAGCTTTTAGCACTAACCTTTATGCGGCGAGCGCCATCTCCGGCGCTCGCTGCCGTGTAGCATCATGCCTTTTCGGACGATAACCGTAGACGCATCGCTTGAGCAACTGGCTGCGATCAGCGATTTTGTGGTGGACCAGGCCCGCGCTGCCGGGCTGGATGAACATGCGGTGTGGGAAGTACAGCTGGCTGTCGACGAGGCCGTGACCAATGTGATCCAGCACTCCTACGCCGAGGCCAAAGGCGCCGTCACGCTGACGATGAGTCACAACGCCGAGACACTTGAGATCGCGATCCGCGATCGCGGCAAGCCGTTCAACCCCGACGATGTGCCTGAGCCGGATCTGATCTCTCCTCTGGAGCAGCGCCGAACCGGCGGGCTGGGTCTGTATCTGATGCGCAAGCTGATGGATCAGGTCGAGTTCCGCTTTGAGAACGGCGAAAATATTCTCACGATGGTTAAGGAGATTCCGCGCGGCAACCTGCATGTTGTCTCGCTGTCGGGCCGTATCGACGCCGGCACTGCGCCCTCGGTCAATCGCTCTGTGCGCGAGGCGATGGCTCAGGGTGCCCGGCAGATCATTGTCGAGCTGCGCGATGTCACGTTTCTTTCGAGCAGTGGCCTGCGCACGCTGCTGCTGCTGGCCCGCGAGCTGCGTCGCGACGGCGGCGATCTGATCCTGTGCTCGCTCCAGCCCCAGGTGGCCGAGGTTTTTCATTTAACCGGCTTTGATCAAATCTTTCAGCTCCACCACACCCGCGAAGAAGCCGCCGCTGGATTTGTTAAAGAAACATGAGCGCCAAAGATATACGCTTTAACTTGCCGCGTTCGATTGCCACAATTCTCAGGATGCGGCAGCGGACGCTGCGCGAGCTAGAGCTGCTCAACGAGGTGTCGCGCGCGATTATCCGCTCGGCGCTCGATGTCGACGCGCTCTGCGACCTGGTTTTTCACGAGGCCAGCAAAATTCTCGATACGCGCTGGTTTCATCTTGCGCTCTTTGAAGGCACGCACTACACGCTTAAGGTGCGTGTCATCGACGGCAAACGCTTGCCGCCGCTCACCGTCGATCTCAGCGACAACGAAGGGCTGATGGGCTGGGTTCGCCGCACGGGCAAGGCGCTGCTGGTCGAAGATTTCCAGCAGGAGCTGCCGCAGCTTCCGGCGCAGCCGCGCTATCAGGCCGATAATCCGCCGCGCTCGGGCATCTACGTGCCGCTGCTGGCCGGCGACGCGGTGCTGGGTACGATCTCGGTCCAGAGCGATCGGGCCAACGCCTTCGACAGCAACGATCTACGGCTGCTCTCGCTGATCGCCGACAGCGCGGCGGCGGCGATCGCCAAAGCTCGCGCCTACGACTCGCTCCAGCTGCGCATTGGACAGCTGGAGCTGATCGGCAAAGTTGGGCGTCAGGCGGCGATGATCCTGGATCTCGACGAGCTGCTGCCGCTGGTCGTCAAGCTGATCCGCGACGAGTTCTGCTGCTACCATGTGCATCTGCTGACCTGCGATCCTGAGACGAATCAGCTCCTGTTTCGCGCCTCAACCGCCGAAAACTCGTCGTTCTGGCACAAGCGCAACCAGCGCCTGACGATCGGCGAGGGCATCGTCGGCTACGTGGCCGAGACGCGTCATCCACGCATCGTCAACGATGTGTCGCTGGAGCCGCGCTTTATTCTCGACGTGCCGGGCACCAAGTCTGAGCTGGCGGTGCCGCTGCTGGTCGGCGACGATCTGATCGGCGTGCTGGATGTGCAGAGCAACACGATCGGCACATTCAACGACAACGATCTGTTTGTGTTCCTGACGCTGGCGGATCAGATCGCGGTCGCGATCCAGTCGGCCAACGCCTACACCGAGCAGCAGGAGGAAGCCTGGACGCTGGCGGCGCTGCTTCAAACTGCCGAAAATATCGCGCGTGCCTCCAATCTCGACGATCTGCTGGCGACGATCGTGCGGCTGCCGCCGATGCTGATCGGCTGCGATCGCTGCGCAGTCTTTTTGTATCGCCGAGCCGAAGATGCCTTCGTGCCGATGGTCTCCTATGGCTGGGACGAGAAGGTCTGCGCCGCGCTGATCGACCATCCGATCCGCTCCGAGGACGCGCCGCTGCTGAGCCAGGTTCGCCACGACGCACAGCCGGTCGTGGTCGACGACGAGACGCTCTCGGCCAAGCTGCCGCAGATCACGGCGCATTGTCCCTCAGGCTCGCTGCTGGCGCTGCCGCTGACGGCGCGCGCGGCCGTGCTGGGCGTGCTGCTGCTCGATCGCTCCGAGGGCGCCGAGCGCTGGACCTCGCGCCAGATGACGATCGCGACGGGGATCGCCAGCCAGGCAGCCAGCGCGATCGAGAGCGCGCTGCTGGCACAGCAGGCCGTGGAGCAGGAGCGCCTGGCGCAAGAGATCCGCGTGGCGCGCGATATTCAGGGCGCGCTGCTGCCAAGCTCCGCGCCGCGTCTGCCCGGCTGGCAAGTTGCCTCGGCCTACCGCGCGGCGCGGGCGGTCGGCGGCGATTTCTACGATTTCTGGGTGCTCGACAACCAGCCCGCCTCATCCAATGATGATTTTTCATCAGCACAGCCCCCGGCCGGCGCTCAGGCAGACGCGGCGTCTACGCAGTTCGGCTTTGTGATCGCCGATGTGTCGGACAAAGGCGTTCCCGCCGCGCTGTTCATGGCGCTCTCCCGCTCGCTGATGCGCGCCGCCTCGCTGGATGGCTCGCCGCCCTCGAAGTCGGTCGAGCGCGCCAACCGCTGGATCTCGCGCGACTCGCAGTCGGGCATGTTTGTGACGCTCTTCTACGGCCTGCTCGATCCGGCAACCGGGCTGCTGCGCTTCACCAACGCCGGCCACAATCCGCCGCTGCTCCTGCGTAACAACGGCGTGATCGACACGCTCGGCACCAGCGGTATCGCGCTGGGTGTGATCGAAGAGGCGCACTTCCGCGAGTCTCAGGCGATCGTCGGCGCTGAGGATGTGCTGGTCTGCTACACCGACGGCGTGACCGAGGCGATCAACGATGACGAGCAGGAGTACGGCGTTGGTCGTCTGATCGACGTCGTGAAGCGCTACCGCGCCCGCAGCGCCGACGAGATCGTCCAGGCGGTGCTCAGCGATCTGGCCGCGCACACCGGTGACCAGCCGCCCTTCGACGACGTGACGCTGCTGGTGGTGAAGCGAACGGGATGAACGAAGGAACAAACGAACTAAAGAACAAAGGAACAAAGGGGAGAACGGAGAACCTAGAACCGGGGACGAGAACAAAGAACAACGGAACAAAGAACAAACGGAGAACCAAGAACAAAGCGGATACCAAGACCGGGAGCTAAACGGATAAACGACTTAACACTTTACAGTCGAGACGCATGAATGAATCCGTAGGGGCGTGATTTATCACGCCCTGTTCTTGTTGTTGTAATAGGTATTTTGGTAGTCCGATTAATCTTTCTGGTAACACTTTCCCCCTCTCCTGTGGCAATGGGAGAGGGGGAGTCGCCGCAGCGACAGGGTGAGGGCCGGAACAAGGAACAAAACGATAGTATCCAACCTCTTTGTTCCTTCGCCCAGAGGGCACCCGCCTTGTTCCTTTGTTTGCCCGCCGGCGCGACCTCACAATATTCACCGCCCGCCCCGGCACCACCACGATCCGCCTCGGCTCGCGGCCCTCCAGCGCCGCCCGCACACGATCGCTGGCCAGCGCTGCGGCGGTCACAGCGGGCTCGCTGGCGTCGGCGGCTACCAGGATGCGATCGCGAATCTTGCCGTTGATCTGCACTGGAATCTCGATCTGCGCCGCCGACAGCAGCGCGCTGTCGGCCTCGGGCCAGGGCTGCTGGTGAACGCTGAAGCCGTGCCCCAGTCGCTCCCAGGCTTCCTCGGCGAAGTGCGGCGCCAGCGGCGCGATCAGCAGCACCAGCGTCTCGCTCGATCGACGCCACTGCGCGGGGCTCAGCCGCTCCGCACGGCCGCGCAGCCAGTTGACCTCCTCCATTAGCGCTGCGATCGCGACATGAGCACGCATCCCGTCGATGCCATCGCTAACCCGCACGATCAGCTGGTTCCGCCGTCGCTCAGCCTCGTCCCTCAGCGCCGGATCGCCGTCGCCGCGTGGCTGCGCGCCCGTGACCAGCTCCCACAGCCGGCCGACGAAGCGCGCAACGCCGCTGACTCCGGCGTCGCTGAAATCGCCGCCGTCTTCCCACGGCCCCAGAAACAGCATATACATGCGAAACACATCAGCGCCGTACTGCGCGATGTATCCGTCAGGCGAGATCACGTTGCCCCGGCTTTTGGACAGCTTCGCGCCGTTCTTGGTGATCATGCCGTGCAGCCGCAGCCGCTTGAACGGCTCATCGTACGGCAGATGGCCCAGGTCGTGCAGCGCCTTGACGATGAACCTGGCGTACAGATGGTGCATTGTCGTGTGCTCGGGACCGCCCGCGTAGTGATCCACAGGCAGCCAGCGCCGCACTCGCTCGGCATCCCACGGCCGATCGTGATATTCCGTGGACAGGTAGCGCAGAAAATACCAGGCCGAGTCCAGAAAATTGTCGCTCACATCGGTCTCACGACGAGCCGGGCCGCCGCACTGTGGGCAGTTCGTGTTGACAAACTCCGGGATCGATGCCAGCGGCGCGGTGCCGGTCGGGCGGAAGTTCTCGATCGGCGGCAGCAGCACGGGCAGCTGATCCTCGGGCACCGGCTGTGCGCCGCACACCTCGCAGTACACGATCGGAATCGGCGGTCCCCAGTAGCGCTGGCGGCTGATCAGCCAGTCGCGCAGCCGGTAGGTCACGCGCGCTCGTCCGCTGCCGCGCTCCACCAGCCAGCCCACGATCGCGCGGCTGGCCTCGGTGCTGCTCATACCGCTGAACGCGCCTGAGTCGATCAGTACGCCGTCTTCCGCATACGGCAGCTCGGCAGAATCGCCATTGGCCGGCTGGATCACCGCGACGATCGGCAGGTTGTAGGCGCCGGCAAAGGCATAGTCGCGATCGTCGTGGGCCGGCACTGCCATAATCGCGCCGGCACCGTAGCGCGCCAGCACATAGTCGGCGATCCAGATTGGGATCGGCTGGTTGGTGACGGGATTGATCGCGTAGGCGCCGGTGAACACCCCCGTTTTCTCAGCGCCGATCAGCCGCTCGCGCTCCAGCTTGCGCTGCGCCTGGGCTACATACGCCGTCACAGCTTCGCGCTGCTCGGCCGTGGTGATCGTCGCGGCCAGCGGATGCTCGGGAGCCAGCACCAGAAACGTCGCGCCGAAGATCGTATCTGGCCGCGTGGTAAAGACCGTGATCCGGTCCAACCGATCGACCACCGCGAAATCGATCTCCGCGCCCTCGTTGCGGCCGATCCAGGCTGTCTGACGTTTGATCGACGACTCGGGAAAATCCACGCCGCCAAAATCCAGCAGCCGCTCGGCGTAGTCAGTGATGCGGAAAAACCACTGGCGCATCACACGCTGCACAATCGGCGTGTCGCAGCGCTCGCAGCGCCCATCGATCACCTGCTCGTTGGCCAGCACGGTCTGATCTTTGGGACACCAGTTGACCGGCGCTTCGGCCTGGTAGGCCAGCCCGGCCTTGAACAGCTGCACAAAAATCCACTGCGTCCAGCGGTAATACTCAGGCTGCGTCGTATCGACCTCGCGCGACCAGTCGAACTGACAGCCCAGCAGCTTCATCTGCTCTTCGCGGAAGCGACGAATGTTGGCGGGCACGACCTCGGCCGGATGCTTGCCCAGCTTCAGCGCGAAGTTCTCGGAGTGGATGCCGAACGCGTCGAAGCCGATCGGCTGGAACACATCGTAGCCCTGCATCCGCCGCAGCCGCCCGAAGACATCCGCGCCGCAGTAGGTGTAGACATGTCCGACGTGCAAACCCTCGCCCGAGGGATACGGAAATTCCAGCATGTTATAAAACGGGCGGCGCGCCTGATCCAGATCCGTCTGGTACAGGCTGCTGGCCTCCCAGCGCTGCCGCCACTTCGCCTCGATCTCGTGAACCGGATATGAATTTGACATAATGATTGATCTCCACTGCTACGTGTCGCCGGCACGACTGAGCGTGCCGGGTGCCGGTTGGAAACGATCGAACGGTGCTGGTGGCGATGCCTGGGCGGCGCTCGTGAGCGAGGAGACAGGGCATAGTCGGCTCCTTGGATGAATCAAAAATGCCTCCCACCTGGGGAGGCATCTAGCGGCGATCGATGCGATTTGTGCTACAGCACTGCTGCTCCCCATGCCACGAAGCCCCTCTCACGGAGGAGCGACTGGAGAAGGAGAAGCCGGTTGTTGTGCTGTGCGTTCATGATCGTCATCGCAAGTTTAGCTTTTCAGTAGCGCCAGCATAGCAAGTGCGGCGGCGGTTGTCAATCGATCAAAAGGCGGATTACTGCTCCACTTGGACGCCGCGCCAGAAAGCGACGTAGCCGGTGATATTCTTGGCCGCCTCTTTCGGCTCAGGATAGTACCAGGCGGCGTCTTTGTTGACCTGATCGTTCACGACCACATCGTAGTAGCTGGCGGTGCCTTTCCACGGGCAGATCGTGTGGTTGTCGCTCTCACGAAAATACTGGCGATCGATCGCGTCCGGCGGAAAATAGGTATTGCCCTCGACGCTCTCGCAGGCCTCCAGCGGTGCATCAGCCAGCACCGCGCCATTCCAAACAGCCTTCGGCATATGATCCCTCCCAATCCACGCGATCGAGTTCGCGCAACATCGATACACGCACCAGTGAGTACGCACGGTGGAGTCGATCGGATTGGCGATAAGCCCTGAGCTTGTATCGAGCATAACAAAAGGGCCGCACCGAAATGCAGCCCTTTTCTAACATTGTTCGAGCATCAGCTTACGACCCTCTGCGGGCAGGTGATTAAGTAAGATGCTTTTTGGAAATTGCTGTTTAGAGGCGACTTACTGAGCGTTGAGAATGAGCTGCAACCATGATTGCACCGGATCGACGCCGATGCCGAGGACTGCGATGACGAGCACGAGCACCAGGAGCGATAGCCCCTGCATCTGTACGCGGAAGCGTCTTTGCTGTATGTCGATGTCGACAACAAAGCCCTCTGCTTTCAGATCGACTCGTTTCCAGGCCTTATTCGCCGTTGGTTTCAGATACTGTTCGGCTAACTCATCAACCGTAACGGTAGCCGCATCCAGGGGTTCGTCTTCTACGATGTCGACATGATCCAGCGCTTCGAGAATAGTGTTTCCCAGCAGCTCAGCCGCCAATTGATCGAACGTTTTCGTGGATATCATGGAGACTTCTCCTAATCTTAATTTGAAGACAGCTCTCATGTATCCGTCACTGTGAACAAGACACGAACCAGTGGGATCGTAGCCCAACGAGTGAGTTGCCCCGCACCTCAGAAGCTCGCCGCTATCTACTTGCATCAGGTATCGTGACCGTGGCAACTCTACAAAAGAGCCACCACTATTGTCCTAACAGCTTAACGTCAACGGTTCGACCGAAAAAATCCGTCCATTCTACTCCTTTCACTCATTGGTGATTGCCTACCAGACGAACTGCAAGCGTGTTTCCTTGATTTCTGAGACGCCACTTGCATTTTCGATCTTTTCTTTGATGAACATCTCGGTATTCGGATCTTCATCAATTTTCATCGCGACTAAACCAATCTTGAGGCATTGGCGAACCGCCTCTTTAATGGATAAGCCGCGCTTTTCTGCTTGCTCCTTGAGCTCATTATAAATCTCGGAGGGGAGCGTTAGCGTGTATCGTTGTTCAGCCATCGTTCTTTCCAGTTGGTAAAGTACTTATCTCTGTCATCTTTATAGCATCATTTTAGCATCAAATAGGCATCTGTCAAGCTGCTGCTTTTGATAGAGACTACATCTTCTAAAACTAGAAAGCAGTGCTGGAGAAGTACAGCGATTGGCACTTCTCCGCAACATGCACCAGCTTTAGCGCTCACGCGCTTGCTCGCCGCTCGTGCCACGCGCCGCCTGGTAGATTGCCTGGATCAGCTCGACATCGCGCAGCCCCATCTGCCCATCAGTCTCCGGCTCGCGTCCTTCCTGCACACACTGCGACAGATGATCGATCTCGCGCGCAAACTGGTTGCCGGCCTCTACAATCCGCTCCTCGCGACCTTTGGCCGTGCCTACCACCAGCCGGTTGCCGTGATACTCGGTCGCCGGATCGAGATCCAGCCAGCCCTCGCTGCCGAGCAGCCGGTAGCGCTTGCACCGCTCCACGCCGTAGCTCGCCAGGCAGTTGGCGATCACGCCGCCGGGAAAGCGCAGCACAAAGCTGATCGACTCTTCGACCTCACGAAAGCGTGAATCGCCGGGCGTGCTGTACTGCGTGGCCTGGATGCCTGCGGGCTCTTCGCCGGTGAACCAGCGCGCCGCGTTCAGACTGTAGATGCCGATGTCCACCAGCGATCCGCCGCCCGCCAGCTTGTGCTGTGTCCGCCAGCGATCTTGTGGCTGCTTGGGATCGAGCAGCCGCGCGTGGTCGGCGACGATCAGCTTGAGATCGCCGATCGCGCCCTCGCGCAGCAGCCGCTGAGCCTCCAGATTATGCGGCTCGAAGTGGGCGCGGTAGCCAAGCATCAGCTTGCGATCCGCCTCGCGGCAGGCGTCGATCATGCGCCGGCACTCTTCGACGGTGGGCGCCATCGGCTTTTCGCACATCACATGCTTGCCCGCCTGCGCCGCCCGGATCGTGTACTCGGCGTGCATCGAGTTGGGCAGAATGATATACACCACGTCGACATCGGGATTGTCGCGAATCTGATCGAAGGTCTCGTAGGTGTAGACGCCATGCGCAGGCACGCCGTACTGGCGCGCGACTCGCTCGGCCTTTGCCCGGTCGCCGCTGACGACCGCCGTGACTTTGGATCGACCACAGGCCGCAAACGACGGCAGAATCTGGTTGCAGGCAAAGTCGCCCAGCCCGACGATCGCCCAGCCGAGCCGCTCGCCGGGTGGTAGCAAAAGATCTGGTTGCATCACATCCGCTCCTCATGCTTGCTCTTGAGGTCGATGGAGGCAACTTGCGCGCCACGACAGGCTGCCGGCATAACAAAAGAGCAGCCACGAAAGGCTGCTCTCGGTGCAATGACTGTGCGCAGGTTTATTCTACGCCCTGCTCCAGCACATGATGCGGCTTGATCCGCAGAATCACGCGTTGCTCGTCCGGCCTACGGAACGGGTATTTTTCCTGGCCCAGATATTTTTGTGCCATGCGATCGATATGATCGTCGGCGCCGTCGTGAACCTGCTCCACAACCTTGCCGCGCACGACGGCGTAGCGCCAGGGATTCTGCGCGTCCACCACGCTCACGGCGACATCCGGGTTGCGGCTGGTATTCTTGGTCTTGAGCCGACCTTCTGCGGTATTGATCAAGATATGGCTGCCGTCCGGCTCGACATCGACCCAGACCGGCGTGATTTGCGGGGCACCATCGGCCATCACTGTGGCGAACTGCGCCAGCTGTGGCTCTTGCAGCAGCTTGACGCCGCCCGACGAAAGCTTGTCACTCTTGGGCATGGTTGTACCTTTCTACATGATTCCATAGTTACATTTTTATAGTAACTTGCTCAACATTATAAGCTTATTCTACCGCAGGATCGCTACGGCTGCTCCCTACACAGCGCGGCCTCAGCAAAACCGGGGCCGCGAACGATTCAGGCGTGAGCAAGGCACGCTATAGTTCCCAGGCGTAAGACCGAAGCGAATCTCTCCAAAAACCTGGCTTGTTTTTTTGACGACATGGTTTAAGATGCATGCGCACGCTTTTGGTGCGCGGCGGGCGTTGCGAGAAGCGTTGCTAACAGTTGGCTATCAAGGAGAGCTTGGATGCGTCTCGTAACGTTTTATCATCGCGGAGTGGTCATCGGCGCTCTGCGCGACAACGATGTGATTTTGCTCGACAGCGTTGCACCCGACATGCAGACATTGATCGAGATGGGGCCGTCGGGATTGCGGCGGGCGGCACAGATTGTCGCCGAGGGCATGCCGCACAATCTGGTGCCGCTGGATCAGGCGCGGCTGCTCGCGCCGATGCCGCGCCCGAACAAAAACATTGTGTGCCTGGGCATGAACTACGCCGAACATGCCCGCGAGTCGGCGCGCTTCAAGGGCTTGCCCGAGACGCTGCCCGAGAATCCGGTCTTTTTCACCAAAGCGCCGACCGCGATCAACCACCACGAGGGCGAGATCCCGCTCGATACGTCGATCACGCAGCAGCTGGACTGGGAAGTTGAGCTGGCGTTCATCATCGGCACCGGCGGCAAGAACATCAAGCGCGAGCACGCGCTGCGCCACATCTGGGGCTACACCATCGTCAACGACATCTCGGCGCGCGATCTTCAGAACAAGCACCAGCAGTTTTTCAAGGCCAAGAGCCTGGACGGCTACTGCCCGATCGGACCGTGCATTCTAACCGCCGACGAGGTGCCCGATCCGTCGCAGCTTGGGCTGCGGCTGCGTGTGAACGGCGAGACCAAGCAGGACGCCTCGGTCTCGGATCTGATCTTCGATATTCCGACGATCATCGAGGTGCTGTCGCAGGGCCAGACCCTGGAGCCGGGCGACATCATCGCCACGGGAACGCCCAGCGGTGTGGGCATGGGCCGCAGACCGCCGGAGTTTTTGAAAGTTGGCGATGTGGTCGAGGCCGAGATCGACCGCATCGGCGTGCTGCGCAATACGGTTGTGCGCGCCTGAGCCAGGCATACGAGCGCGGCCCAGGTGGATCTGGCACTGGCTTGGTGCGCGCTGCTGCTCCATGCTACAATGGTCCGACATCCCCGTACGATCCATCTGGCCCGGCTGGAGGTTTTTATGACTGACAAGACTCGCCGAGCAACGCTCTTTATCACCTGCATCATCGACCAGATCTACCCCGAAATCGGCGAGGCCGTCGTGGCGGTGTTGGAGCGGCTTGGCGTCGAGGTAGCATTTCCCGTCGATCAAACCTGCTGTGCGCAGCCGGCGTTCAACTCCGGCTTTCGCGATGATGCCCGCGCTGTCGCCGGACGCAACCTTGAGGTGCTGCGCGGCTGCGGCGATGTGGTCACGCCGTCCGGCTCCTGTGCGACGATGATCCGTCACTACTACCCCGAGCTGTTCGCCGATCATCCGGCGCTGCACGCCGCCGCGCTGGACCTGGCCGGTCGGACCTACGAGTTCACGGAATACCTGGTCGATGTGCTCGGCGTTACCGACGTGGGCGCGCACTTCCCGGCTACGCTCACCATCCACGACGCGTGTCACGGCCTGCGCGAGCTGAAGCTGAAAGATCAGCCGCGTGAGCTGCTGGCTAACGTCGCCGGCGCGCAGATCATCGAGATGCCCGAGGCCGAGCGCTGCTGCGGCTTTGGCGGCCTGTTCGCGATCAAGCTCGGGCATATCTCGGAGGCGATGGCGCGTGACAAGACCGCCTCGATCGCCGCGACCGGGGCGGACTACGCCGTTACCTGCGACGCCAGCTGCATGACGCAGATCAACGGGCGGCTCAGCCGTGAAGGATCGCGCTGCCGGACGCTGCATATTGCGCAGGTGCTGGCCGGCGGCGAGCTAGGCGCGCTGCAAACGCCCTCGGAAGCGTCTGTCGCGGCGCAGGGATCATAAAGGACTGCTATGACAGCTCAACCTCTCACGTTTTACGAACGCGCTGACGTGGCATTGCACGACGCCCAGCTCAAAACCGCGCTCGATCGGGCGATGGTGCGCTTCATGGCCCAGCGCTCGGCGGCGATCGATAATCTGGTCAACAGCGACGAGGTTCGCGACCGTGCCCGCGCCGCGCGCGCCCGCGCGCTGGCGAAGCTGGATCACTATCTGGAGCAGCTGGCGGCCAACGTCGAGGCGGCCGGCGGCCATGTACACTGGGCCTGGGATGGCGCCGACGCGCGGCGGATCATCCTGGAGCTGGCCCAAAGCCGCGATGTGAAGAGCATCGTCAAGGGCAAAAGCATGGCCTCGGAGGAGATCCACCTGAATCACGCCCTGGAAGAGGCCGGCGTGCGTGTGGTGGAGACCGACCTCGGCGAGTACATCATCCAGCTGGCCGGACAAACGCCGTCGCATATTCTGGCGCCCGCCGTTCACTGGACCAAAGAGCAAGTCGCGCAGCTCTTCCACGAAAAGCTAGGCATGGAGCCGTCCATCGAGGTCACAGCATTGACCAAGGCTGCTCGCGAGGCGCTGCGGCTGGAATATCTACGTGCCGACATGGGCATCACCGGCGTCAACTTTGGCGTCGCCGAGACCGGCACGATCGTGCTGATCGAGAACGAGGGCAACGGCCGTCTGACCTCGACCGCGCCGCGTATCCATGTGGCGCTGATGGGCATCGAGCGCATCGTGGCCACCATGGACGATCTGCTGCCGCTGCTGCAAGTCCTGGCGCGTTCCGCCAGCGGCCAGAAGCTCAGCGTGTACACCAACTTCGTCACCGGCCCCGGCCGAAATGACGAGACCGACGGCCCCGAGGAGTTCCACCTGGTGCTGCTCGACAACGGCCGCTCACGTATCCTCGGCTCGGAGTACGTCGAGTCGCTCTACTGCATCCGCTGCGGCGCGTGTCTCAACGTCTGCCCGGTCTACCGCGAGATCGGCGGCCACGCGTATGGCGCGGTCTATCCCGGCCCGATCGGCGCAGTGCTGACGCCGAACCTGGACGGCCTTGACGACGATAACAAGTGGCTGCCCTACGCCAGCAGCCTGTGCGGCGCGTGCCAGGAAGCCTGCCCGGTGCGCATCCCGCTGCCGGACTATCTGCTCAAGCTCCGCCGCGATGTGGTGCAGCAGATCGGCGCTCCCCTGACCGAGCAGCTGGGCATGAAAGCCTGGCGCCTCGGCATGAGCGCACGCGGCCTGTACAAGATCGGCGGCAAGCTGTCGCGGGTTGGGCTCAAGATGCTGGCGCGGCGCGGGCGGATTCGCCATCTGCCGCCGCCGCTAGACGCCTGGACCAGTGGCCGCGATTTTCCGCCCTTCGCGGAGGAAAGCTTTCACGAGCGCTGGGCCAAACGTCGTAAGCAGATGGAGCTGTGACCATGAACGACTCACGATCGCGCATCCTTGGACGCATTCGATCCAGCTTGCAGGTAAACCAGGCGCATCTGCAATCTCAGGCCGATGACTTTCCGGCGCCGCATCCGCGCGGCCCGTTCGTGGCGACGGATCTTCCCGTGCTGGAGCAGTTCGAGGCGGAGCTGACGGCGCTGCACGGCCATGTGCATATCTGCGACGGTCCCGCCGACGCGCTGGAGCAGATTGGGTCGTTGCTGGAGGCGGCAGGCGCTCAGCGCGTGATGGCCTGGGACTCCGACAAGCTGCCGATTCCCGGCCTGGATTCGCTGCTGGGAAGCATGGGCATCGACTGTGTCGATCCGCAGGTGCTCAGCGCCGACGATCGCAGAGCGCGGCTTGATGCGCTTGAGCCGATCGCGGTCGGTCTTACGGGTGCTCAGGCCGCCGTCGCCGAGAGCGGCAGCATGCTGGTGCTCTCCGATAACGGACGCGGACGGCTGGCGTCGCTGCTGCCGCCGATGCATATCGCGGTGATTCCGGCGGATCGCATTGTGCAGACCTTGCCGGATGCTTTCGCGCTGCTGAAGCGGGAGCACGGGGACGAGCTGTTCAGCGAACATTCGAATCTGGCGGTGATCAGCGGCCCGTCGCGGACCGCCGATATCGAGCTAAGCCTGACGCTGGGCGTGCATGGCCCAAAAGAAGTTCATGTGATCGTCGTTCGCTAAGCCAGGAACCAACGGGGCAACATCTGTTAAGGAGTCGCTTTCTATGACCATGTTACGATGGGGAGTTCTCGGTGCGGCCAATATCGCGCGCAAAGCAGTGATCCCGGCGATTCATGCGTCGAGCAATGGAGAGGTTGTCGCAATCGCCGCGCGCGATCGCTCACGGGCCGAGGAGATGGCGCAGGCTATCAATATCCCCGAAGTTCTGGACGACTATAGCGCGCTGATCAACAGTCCCAACGTCGACGCGGTGTATATTCCGCTGCCTAACAGCGAGCATCACCGCTGGACGATCGCGGCGGCTGAGGCCGGCAAGCATATTTTGTGCGAAAAGCCGCTGGCGCTGAATGCGCAGCAGGCCGAGGAGATGGCTCAGGCGGCAGATCGGGCGGGCGTGAAGCTTTCCGAGGCGTTTATGTATCGCCACCATCCGATCGTCAAAGATGTGCTGGATCTGATCCACGGCGGCGCGATCGGCGAGCTGCGCGTTGTGCGCAGTACTTTTTCGTTCAGCCTTTCCAACGACGAGAACATTCGGCTGAGCAAGGAGCTGGGCGGCGGCGCGCTGATGGATGTCGGCTGCTACGGCGTGAGCCTGGCGCGGCTGGTGACGGGCGCTGAGCCCAGCGCGGTCGCGGCGATCTCGATCAACGGGCCGTCGGGCGTGGACGAATTGTTCATCGGCGCGATGCGCTTCGAGAATGGCGTGGTCGCCGAGATCGACGTAAGCATCCGCGCGGCAGGTGAGACGCGCTACGAGCTGATCGGCAGCACCGGGCGAATCTATGTCCGTCACGGCTTCAAGCTCGATCCCAAGGAGGAAGGCGAGATCCAGATCGAGCAAGGGGGCGAGGTTTCGCGCATCTTCACCGAGCCGGTCAACCAGTACCAGCTGATGGTCGAGGAGTTTGGCCGGGCGGTGCTGGAAAATCGCCCGCTGCGCTTCCCGGCCGAGGATGGCGTCGCCCAGATGCGCGTGATCGATGCGCTCTTCAAGGCGGCGGTCTGATCGCTGGTTCTGGGATCATCGGCGTTGCGAGGGGCGTAGCGCGCTACGCCCCTCGCGTGTTCTCGCAGTGTGACAGCTTTGGTTAGATACCGCACAGCCGCAAAGTGAGCTTATGAGCCAGCCACATGATCGCGATTCGGTGCCGAGCCTGCTCTGGCCTGCGGGACACGATCGCAATCCCGGCAGCGCGGGCATCAGCGCGCAGCAGTCGCTCGATCTGGGGCTGGACGTGCTGGTCCGTGAGCTGGACTGGGACGGCCGCCACGGGTCGCAGGTGCGCGCCGTGCTGCTGGCGCTGGTCGCCGATCCCGAGGTGATCGCCTACCGACAGGCGATCGTCGCGGAGCTGGCGGCTGACGAGCGGCTGCGCGACTCGCTGGCGGCGCTGCTGCCGAGTTTGGCGGATCTGGCGCAGTCACGCAGCGCAGGCTGGGGCCAGGAATCGCCGCTGCTGCTGGTGCCGCCGCGTGTGTCGGATCTTGAGCACTACGTGGCCTGTATTGAGGCGCTGGCTGTTGCGCTTGGCGCGGTTGAGAACCTGCGCTCGGTGGGGCTGCGTGGCCTGCGCGATTACGTTGTGGCGGTGCGAGCGAGCGCCGAGTTTGGCGCGCTCGCCGCCGAGCTGCCGAGTCTGCGCGAGCAGCTGGATCGCGCGGCCAGCGTGACGATCGGTCTGAATCTCGATCGCGACTTGCGGCCGGTGGCGGCGACTCTGGTCTCGGTCAATGACGAGCCGTTCAGTGGGCCGCGCACACTGGTGCAGCGCCTGCTCAGCCGATCGACGCCGGCCGCCCGACCCGGCATGACGATTCTGCGCCAGATCGCAGAGCGCTCCCCGGATACCGATCCGCTGGCCCACGATCTCCAGCAAGTGTTGTCCGAGGTGGTTCAGCCGGTGGCGGCGGCGCTTGAGCGCTACGGCCGCTTCCACGCGCGACCGCTGGCGGCGCTTGAGCCGGAGCTGGCGTTTATCCTCGCCGCGATTCGCTTTGCCCAACGACGCACAGCGCAGGGGCTGCCCACCTGTCTACCCACGCCAACCGAGCGCGACCATCGGCTGGCCGGCGCGTACAATCCCGGCCTGGCGATCCAGCTCACATCCGCACCAATTGATGGTCGCACCCGCACGCCCGAGACGCTGGTGCTCAATCCGATCGACTTCGATCTGGGCCGGATCGTTTTTCTGACCGGGCCGAATCGCGGCGGCAAGACGACCTATCTGCGGGCGATCGGCCAGAATCAGGTGCTGTTCCAGGCCGGGATCTTTGTTGCAGCTCAGCAGGCGCGGATGCTGCCCGCCGATGCGATCCTGACGCATTTTCCACCGATCGAGGGCGTGGAGCCGGGCGGCGGGCGGCTGGACGACGAGGCGCGGCGGATGCGCGAGATTTTTGCGCGTGCCACACCCGCCAGTTTGCTGCTCTTCAACGAGCCGCTGACGAGCACCGGCGAGCGTGAGGCCCAAACCATCGCGGCGGATGTGCTGCGCGCGCTGCGACTGCTGGGAGCGCGCACAGTCTATGTCACGCATCTGCACGCGCTGGCCGATGAGCTGGCGGCGCTCAATCAGGGCGACGGCGCGACGATCGTCAGCTGGACGGCGGGCGTGGACGCCGGCGACTCGCGGACGTATCTGATTCGTCCTGGGCAGCCGGCCGCGCGCTCCCACGCCGCCACGATCGCCGAGCAGCAGGGCATAACCTTTGCTCAGCTGATCCGGCAGCTAGCCGAGCGTGGCGTGGTGCGGGAAACAAGAGAACCTAGAACCTAGAACCAAGAACCGGGTGCCATGCCCAGAGGACACCCACTATAGTCCCCGGCGCAGTACCACTCCTCCCCTTCTCCTGCCGGGGTTTGGGGAAGGGGCCGGGGGTGCGGACCTGCCAAAGAACAAGGGATGACAGAACCAAGAACTGTCCTTATCATCCTCTAGGTTCTAGGTTCTCAGTTCTAGGTTCTACGGCGTTGACACATATTTTGAAGCGGGCCATACTACACATAAGTTGATAGCTAAAGGAGGAGTCGTGCCTCAATCGATTCATACATTTCGCCTCGACAACGGCTTGAGCGTTGTCGTCGAGTCGATGCCGCACGTACGCTCGGTAGCCTGGACGCTGCTACTGCAAGCCGGAGCGGCGACCGATCCCGAGGGCCAGGCCGGCGCAGCGCAGCTTCTCAACGGCATGGTCTTTCGCGGCGCCGGTGAGCGCGATGCGCGCGCGCTGTCGAATACCCTGGATGAGCTGGGCGTGCAGCGCGGCGGGGGTGTCGGAACGGAGTACACCACGTTTAGCGGCGCGCTGCTGGCGGAAGATCTTGATGCCGCGCTGGAAGTCTACGCCGATATTGTGCGCCGCCCACAGCTGCCGGCGACGGAGCTGGATGCTGTCCGCACGCTCACGCTGCAATCGATCCAGTCGCTTAACGACAATCCGGGACAGCGGCTGTTCAACGAGTTTGGCAAGATCTATTTTCCGGGGCCGTTTGGCCGCTCGACGCTGGGCGAGCCCGAGGAGCTACAGCGGGTCGATCACGCGGCGCTTCAGGCCGATCATGCGGCGCGCTATCTGCCCTCCGGCGGCGTGCTCTCGGTGGCGGGCGGCGTCGAGCCTGAGCGCGTGCTGGAGGCCGCCAAGCGGCTCTTCGGCGACTGGCAGGGTATACCGCCGGCGCAGCCGCAGCCACAGGCGCGCACCGAGCCGCTGTATCACCATATTGAGCAGGACACGGCGCAGACTCAGATCGCGATCGCTTACGCCTCGCTGCCGCTGGACGACCCGCACTACTACCACGAGCGCATGGGACTCGGCGTGCTGTCGGGAAACATGGCCTCGCGGCTCTTCACCGAGGTTCGCATCAAGCGTGGCCTGGTGTACGCCGTGTATGCGTCGCCACGGGTGTACAAAGGTCTGGCGCTGATTCTGGGCTATGCCGGCACGCAGCCGGATCGCGCGCAGGAGACCGTCGATGTGATGCTCGGCGAGCTGACGCGTATCAGCGAGGGCGTGACCGAGGAGGAGCTGACACGGGCGCGTACCGGCCTGCTCTCAGCCCTGGTGATGCAGGGCGAGTCCAGCTCGGCGCGGGCTGGCGCGATGGCCAGCGATATGTTTCTGATTGGCCGGCCACGTACGCTCGACGATATTCGCGCGGCGGTCGACTCGATCACGCTCGACTCGTTGAACGACTATCTGGTCGGGCATCAGCCGAAGAACTTTGCCGTGATCACCCTGGGACCAGCGCCGGTCTCGGTGTAGCGCGGATCGATCACTGTCAAATGCGTCAGGCGGGATGCTCGGCGATCCTGCGGGCGCTTCAGAACCAAGGAGTTACTATGCGCTACGATCATCATACGCTGCCCAACGGCTTGACGATCGTCGGGGAATATAACGAGGCGGCGCAGTCGGTGGCGGTCGGGTTTTTTACGCGAACCGGCGCGCGTGACGAGACGCCTGAGATCTCGGGGGTGAGCCATTTTCTGGAACATATGATGTTCAAAGGCAGCGCGCGCCGCTCCGCCGAGGAGGTCGATCGCGAGTTTGCCAGCATGGGCGCCAACTACAACGCCTTCACCTCCAACGAGACGACGGTCTACTACGGCGCGGTGCTGCCCGAATTTCAGGAGCGCCTGATCGATCTGCTGGCCGATATGCTGCGGCCCAGCCTGCGCCAGTCCGATTTCGACACCGAGAAGAAGGTGATCCTGGAAGAGATCGCGATGTACAAGGATCGGCCGAGCTACGCGGTCTATGATCTGGCGCGCATGACCTATCATCACGGCCATCCGCTGGGCAACAGTGTGCTCGGCTCGACCGATAGCATCTCGGCGCTGGAGCGCGACCAGATGCAGGCATACTTCGATCGTCGCTACGCGCCCAACAATATGGTCGTGGCGCTGACGGGCAAGTACGACTGGCAGGCGGCGATCGCGCAGGTTGAGCAGGTCTGCGGCAAGTGGCAGCCTATGGACACGCCGCGCTCCCTGACATCGCCGCAGCCGATTCCTCAGGAGCGCATGCAGCCCGATCCGCAGCGCGACCGCGTGTATCTGGCGGCAGTCGCTCCGGCTCCCTCGGCGCAGGACGAGCAGCGCTATGCGGCGGATGTGCTGGCTCAGATCATCGGCGGCGGCCGGGGCTCGCGGCTCTACTGGGCGCTGGTCTATCCCGGCATCGCGCAGAGCGCCGACATCAGCTACTACGAGCAGGATGGCGCCGGCGCGTTTTATATTTTCGCTTCGTGCGCGCCCGATCGCACAACCGAGGTGATCGATCTTGTGCGCGCGACGCTGGAAACCGTGCAGGCTGAGGGCGTGACCGAAGAGGATCTCACCCGGGCGCGGCGCAAGATCGCCTCCGGGCTGGTGCTCAGCTCCGAAACGCCGATGGGCCGCCTGACGACGGTCGGCTATGACTGGCTGTATCGCCAGGAGATCGAGCCGCTCAACGATACCGTCGATCGCTTCCTGGCCGTTACCGCCGCCGACGTGGCCGCGCTGCTCAAGACGCGTCCGTTCGATACGCTGACGCTGGTCGGGCTCGGGCCGTTGGCCGAGGCGAGCTAATCGCCTGGTAGATGTGCGCCGGAGTCGATCGACCTGATCGGCTCCGGTTCTTTTAAGGTGACATAACGATGAAAGATGCTCAGCTGGTTCGTATCAGCAAATATCTCAGCAAACATCTGCGGCATCAGCCCGAGCGACTTGGCCTGGAGCTGGGTCCCGGCGGCTGGGTGGCGGTAGATGAGCTGCTTGCCGCCTGTGCTCGTCACAACTTCCCGATCAGCCGCGCCGAGCTAGACGACGTGGTACACGACAACGATAAGCAGCGCTTTGCCTTCGATCCGACCGGCACGCTGATTCGCGCGCAGCAAGGCCACAGCGTCGAGGTCGATCTCCAGCTGGAGGCTGCCACGCCGCCCGATGTACTGTATCACGGCACTCCTGAGAGCAATCTCCCGGCGATCCTCGGCGATGGCTTGCTCAAGATGCAGCGCCACCATGTGCATCTTTCGCCCGACGTCGAGACCGCGACCAGGGTCGGGGCGCGGCGCGGCCGTCCCGTGATTCTGGAAGTGGACGCCGCCGCCATGCAGCAGGCCGGATTCACCTTCTATCGCTCCGGCAACGGCGTCTGGCTCGTCGATCACGTGCCGCCGCAGTATCTCCGGCGGCGCGATTGAGCTAATAGAACAGGCCCTCACCTCTGGCGCTGCGCGCAAACAAAGGAACAAGCGAACAAGGGAACAAAGGATTTTGATCCTATCGTTTTGTTTCTTTGTTTCTTTGTTCTTTTTAGCCAGTATTGCGCAGCCCTGCCGCCACGCCGTTGACGGTCAGCAGCACGGTCTGCTCCAGCTCGGGATCGTGATGTTTGGCGGAGCGGAGCCGGCGCAGCAGCGCGACCTGAATATAGCTCAGTGGGTCGACGTAGGGGTTGCGGCGACGGATAGATTTTTGTAAGGTTGGCGATTGATCCAGCAGCTGCTCGATCCCTGCGACCGCGCAGACGGCCTGCTCGGTGCGGCGATACTCATCGGCGACTAGCTGCCACATCCGGGCGCGCACCTCCTCATCTTCGACCAGCGAGGCGTAGCGCTCGGCGATATGCAGATCGGCTTTGGCCAGCACCATCTGCGCGTTGTCGAGCGTGGTCTTCCAAAACGGCCACTCGCGATACATCGTTTGCAGCCGCGCCAGCCGCGCCTCGCGATCCTCGGCCAGATACTGCTCGACTGCCGTTCCCAGTCCGTACCAGCCCGGCAGCGTGTGGCGGCTCTGCATCCAGGCAAAGACCCACGGGATCGCCCGCAGATCTTCCAGCCGATCGCTTTGCTTGCGCCGCGCCGGCCGCGAGCCAATCTTGAGATCGCTCAGCTCGTTGATCGGCGTCGCGCCGTGGAAGTAGGGCAGAAAATCGGGATGCTCCACCAGCGAGCGATAGGCGGCGAAGGCCTGATCCGCCAGCACACCGATCGTAGCCTCCCAATCCGCCGGAATCGGCGGCGCTCCATCGGGCACGCTGGCGATCAGCGCGGCGTTGAGCACCTGCTGAAGATGTCGCTCGGCGATGCCCGGATGGCCGTAGCGGTCCGAGATCACTTCGCCCTGCTCGGTCAGCTTGAGGCGTCCGCGCACGGTGCCCGACGGCTGGGCCAGGATCGCCGCGTTGGCCGGCCCTCCTCCACGTCCGATTGCGCCGCCGCGTCCGTGGAACAGCTCCAGCGAAATGCCGGCCTGATCCGCCACGTTCATCAGCGTGCGCTGAGCGGTGTAGAGCGCCCAGGAGGCCGGGAGAAAGCCCGCCAGCTTATTGCTGTCGGAGTAGCCGACCATCACCTCTTGATGGTTGTTGCGCAGCTTCAAATGCTCGCGGTAGGCCGGCAGCGCAAACAGATCTTCCATGATGCGCGGCGCGTTGGTCAGATCTTCGCGCGTCTCGAAGAGCGGCACAATATCGAGCCTGCTGTACGCGCCGCGCTGATAGAGCGCCGCCTCTTTAGCCAGCAGCAGCACCGCCAGCAGATCGCTGGCGCCGGTGGTCATGCTGATAATGTAGGTGTGCGTCGACTCCGGGCTGAGCTGCTCCAGGATTGCTTGCAGCAGCCGAAAGGTCAGCAGCGTCTCGTTGGTCTCGTCGCTGAAGGGGAGCCGCGTCGGAGCCAGCGGCCGATTGATCTGAAGCTGGCTGCTCAGCAGCGCGACTTTCTCTTCTTCGGTTAGCGCGGCGTAGTCGGTGCACACGCCGGCGGTGGCGAAGATCTCAGCCAGCGCGCTGGTGTGGCGCTCGGAGTGCTGGCGAATATCCAGCGTCAGCAGATGCAGGCCGAAGACCTCAACCTGGCGAATCAGATCGGCCAGCATGCCGTTGGCGATCGCGGCTCCTGAGTCCGCGCGCAGGCTGTGATCGATCACCCGCAGATCATGCAGCAGCTCGTCGCGGCTCAGATAGCTCGTGCCCGTGGCAGCAACCGGCTCGGCGCCCCAGACTGGCCGCAGCGTCTCGGCGAGCTGAAGGCTGTTGAGCAGCTTCTGGCGAATGTAGGTGCAAAACTGGCGATACGGCTCGAACGGATTGCGCTTCGTCACGACCTCCGCCAGCTGTGGGAAGAGCTGCTCATGCTCGGCCAGCGTAGCGCGCAGCTCGTCGCTGTAGGCTGCCACATGCGCCGACGAGGTCAGGTTGTGCGAGAGCGCTTCGATGCCGCGAATATGATCGTTGATCGCGCGCACCCGCAGCATACGCACGGTTTCGAGCGTGACCTCGGGCGTGACGTTGGGATTGCCGTCGCGGTCGCCGCCGATCCACGAGCCGAAGCGCAGCAGCGACGGGACGTGCCACGTATGATCGGGATAGTGCTCACGCAACGCGGCCTGAAGATCGCGGTAGATCTGGGGAATGATCGGCAGCAGCGTTTCTTCGCAGAAGTACAGGCCCTTTTTGACCTCGTCGATCACCGTGGGCCGCACATCGCGGATCTCGTGCGCCTGCCACATCCCGACGATCTCGCCGCGCAGCGCCTCCTCGACCTGGCGCTGCTCACGCGGCAGCAGATCCGTGCTTTCCAGCCGCGTGAGCAGCTGCGAGATGTTGCGCAGCTTTTCCAGGATTGTCCGCCGCTTGGACTCGGTAGGATGCGCCGTGAAGACCGGCTTGACCAGCATGCGGTCGAGCAGCGTTTGAAGCTCCGCGGCGCTGGTGCCGCCTTGCCGCAGCCGTGCAATCGACTCGTCCAGCGACTCGGCGACCGGCTTTCCGCCGCGCTCACGCTCACGGAGCACCCGCAGCCGCTCGTGCTGCTCGGCGAGATTGACCAGTCCAAAATAGGTAGTAAACGCTTTGATCAGGATCTGGATCTGGCCGCCGTCCAGGTGCTCGATCTCACGCGCCAGGTTTTGTGCCGCCGCCTCGGCCTGGTGCTCGTCTTCGCGGGCCAGCTTCGCCAGCTCGCGCACGCGTTCTTCCAGCGCGAACGCCTCGTCGCCGGCCTGCTCGCGAATGACGGAGCCAAGCATGTCACCGAGCAGGTGAATCGTCTCTGAGAGTGGCTCGCGGTTGCTTGTTCTCAGCATGGCGTTGTCCTCAAATTCCATACAGACCGCGCCTCCTTTGCCGCGTTGATGCACACCGCTGTACTGATTTGATGTTCCCACAGGTTCGGATCTTACGCAAGCCCAGCGCCACCATTTGACGAACGCCGCGCTGTTCGGTACCGTATGTGGCAACACTCCCCGCTACAGAAAGGATCTTGTATGCGTTTTATTCGTGGAGGACTGCTGGCGCTGGTGCTGCTGCTGGCAGCATGTGGTACGCCGACCGACAACTCTGTTCCCGCAGATGACTCGACCGGCTCTCAGCCGTCCGGCGCTGCCAGCGCGTCGCCCGCCGCCAGCACGGCTCCCGAGGCCTCGGCAAGCCCGGCCGGTGGCGAGGGCGCCGTAGGCACCGATCCGGTCGAGCGCAACGATATGTACTCTGCCGCGCCCGCGCTGTCGATCGATGCCAACAAGAAGTACACCGCGACGATCGAGACGACCAAAGGCACCATGACGGCCGAGCTGTACGCCCAGGAGGTGCCGAAGACGGTCAATAACTTTGTGTTTCTAGCCCGCGAAAACTTCTACCAGAACGTGAAGTTTCACCGCATCATCAAAGATTTCATGATCCAGGGTGGCGATCCGACCGGCACCGGCGCGGGCGGTCCCGGCTACCAGTTCGAGGACGAGCCGATCCCGGCTAGCCTGAGCTACACTCGTGGCACCCTGGCGATGGCTAACGCCGGCCCGAACACCAACGGCTCGCAGTTCTTCATCATGCACGCCGATTATCCACTGCCGAAGAACTACACGATCTTTGGCAAGCTGACCGCCGGCGAGGATGTGCTGGACACGATCGCCAACACGCCGACCACCGGCGCTGAGGGCTCCACGCCAACCGAGGATATACGTATCGTCAATGTGACGATCGCCGAGGAGTAGCGCACCGCGCTGCTGCCCAGCAAAACCAAAGGACACGCGTCTACCTGCTGGGTACGCGTGTCCTTTCTGTTATCTCGGGGATCTGGCCCGCTAATCCTTGAACTCGATCCACTGTGAAAGGAGCCAGCCGATGCCGAGCACGGCCACCCACGCGATGATCAGCCACAATACATATTCCAGGTATTGCTGTACGCTCCAGGCCGCTCCATAGCGGAGAAACGAACCAATCATACCGCCGGGCACGATGCTAAAAAGGCAAATTGCCCATTTGAAGCGGCTGGCCCAGCCGCGCAGTTTGTCAATCATGATAGTCCTGTAGTAATGGATGCTCGGGTCGGCTCACGGCTCGTCGTGAAACAGCCGCTCATAGATGGCGCGCAGCTTTTCCATGCCCAGCCGCAGCCGCGTGTGCAGCGTCCCGATCGGCACGCCGAGCTGATCGGCGGCCTCGCGGCGGCTAAAGCCCTGCCAGAAGATGATCTCGATCGCCTCGCGCTGGGCAGCCGGCAAGCTCTCAAGCGCTGCGCGGATCTCCTCGCGTAACAGGGCCTCGTCGAAGCTGGCGTGTGGCGCCGGCAGATACAGCAGATATTCGGTAGAAACCTCGCGGCTGCGGTTCTTGCCCCGGCGGCTGCGCAGCTCGTCGATCGCGCGGTGATGGGCGATGCCGACCAGCCACGAGACCAGGGTTCCCTGCGCCGGCTGGTAGCTGCCGATGTTATTCCAGCAGCGCAGAAACACATCCTGGGTCACTTCCTCGGCCACGCCGTGGTCACGCACGATCCGCAGCGCCGTGCTGTAGATCAGGCGGCCATAGCGATCGTAGAGCAGCGCCAGCCCTTGAGGTGAGCGCTCACGCAGCAAGCTGAGCAAGGTCGCATCATCGATACTTGATGACGGTGCAGCCGTCAGTTCGTCCACGTTCGCTGCTCCTCTCGGATGGTCTCGTTGCCGTTCGCGGCTCGTGTAAGAATATGTTAGGCACCTGTGGCGAACGATGACGGGTTTTTGTGCAAACGCAGGATAACGCTTTTAGCTGCGGGCTGTCAACGTAGTATTGCTGCCGAATCTTAAGTTTGACGATCTTTGATCTCAACATTAGCCCTGGCTGCTGCCTGGCTGAGATTAAGTAAACTCTCCCGAGCGCCAGGGCATCTCCTGGAAGAGCCACGAGTTGCCGTCGGGATCGCTGAAGCCTACATACTTGATGCCTTGATCGTGCTCGTCGATCTCGCTCACCTCGACGCCATGGCTGATGAGCAGATCGCGAGCCTTGCGCGCGTCGGCGACGACCAGATGGATCGCTTTGACCGAGCCCGGCTGCATGTTGTCGATGTCGGGCATGCCGGTGCCGATCACGATTGAGCACGCCGAGCCGGGCGGTGTGAGCTGGACCACGCGCATGCCGTTGCCGGGCTGGACATCATGGTCGACATGAAAGCCGAGCTTCTCGGCGTAGAAAGCCTTGGCGCGATCGACATCGGACACCGGAATCGGCACGAGCTCAAGCTTCATCTGCATGATTACTGCTCCTGTTCTTCAATCGCCACAGAGCCAAACAGCGTCGATCGGTTTATAGCTCGATGTTACGCAAGCGTGTCGCACCGAGCAGCATCGGCAGCCAGAGCGCCAGCACCGTCAGCAGAATTGCCGAGCCCCAGCCCACGAGATAGGTCCAGTCGCCCCACATGCCCGCCGTCAGCTGCGCGCCTGAGATCAGCGCCAGCATCAGGCCGCTGTAGATGAAGTAGAGGATCGTTCCCAGGCAGCTGGCGCGAGCGCTACGCATCTTGTTCGGCTGCTGCCAGTCGAATCTGGGAAACGCCGCGCCCAGCCCGGTGGTGATTCCAGCCACGCCCAGCCCGGTCATGACGACCAGCAGCCAATCCTGGAGCAGCTGACCTACCGAGAGATCTTTGAGCAGCCCCAGCGTCACCACGAACAGCGTCCCGATCAGCGGAAACGGCAGCCAGGCCAGCAGCCATTTGGCCCATAAGACCGTCCATACATCGATCGGAGCCAGCCTGAGCAGCCAGATCGTATTGCCCTCGCGGCTCAGCCCGGTCAATCCCAGATGGCTGGCGATCAAGACGCAGACGAATAAGCCCATGCCAACCAGCGTCGTATCGGCGAAGGCGTCGGGCGCGCCAATCGTGGCCTCGCTAAGCTGGGCATCGGTGATCACGCGCCAGATCCAGAAGACCGAGATCGCCAGCGGGAACAATAGCTGCGACAGCTGCTGTAGATCGCGCGGCAGGACCCGCAGGTCGCGCCGAACGATCGCGCCGAGCGGCGTTCCGGTGCTGCGGCCTTCAGCCGCCGTTAGCTCGCGCTGAGCCCGCCGCCGCCCGCGACCAGCGCCTGTGCTAGCCATGCTGACCCAGCCGGTGTAGTACAGGCGCTCGGCCAGCACCACGCAGAGCGCGAAGAGGCCGAGTGTTGCCAGCAGATACAGGCTGCCGAAGATCAGCAGCGTTTGGAGATCGCCGGTGCCCGCCGCGATCATCACCCGCGCGCCCCATGATGTCGGCAGCGCCGGAACATCGAAGCTCAGCAGGCGCTCGGCGTTCTGCGTCGTGGCAAAGTCATCGCTCGTCAACATCTGCGAGCCGACATAGATCGCAAAGCCGAACAAGCCACCAACGATCGTGAGCACATCGCGCAAACGCTTGGCTGGAATAAAGCGTACCAGCAGCATCGTCAGCAGCGCGCCGATACTGACCGGCAGCAGCGGCAGCAGTAGCAGCACAATAAAGAGCGCCAGATAAAAGGCAACGCTGTAGCCGAGCGCCTGTCCATAGCCGGCCAGCGCGGGAGCCAGCAGCGTGAAGAACAGCAGGTAGGTGGTGACCAGACCTTCCAGAAAGCGCGCCAGAAAGACCGAGCGCACCGGCACCGGCGTTACCAGCAGCGTGTCCAGATCTCGTGAAAGATACAGCGTAGAAAGCGCGAACGAGATGCTGCTCAGCAGCAGCGGAAACGAAAAGAGCGTCAGCATGATGCTCGGTACGGCGGCAAAGAAACGATCGATGCTGCCGAACTGTGCCGTCAGCTCCGGCGCGACCTGCTCGATATGCAGCAAGCCGTCCACGATGTATTTGCTGAAGGTGTACAGCCCGTACGAGAGGCCCAGCAGCACCAGCGCCGCGATCAGCGTCGAAAGCTTGCGCGTAATCTTGCCGCGCCAGAAGCTGTTGCGCGCCACATGCCAGCGCGCCCTGAGAATTGTCCACGCTCCACCAAAAACAGATGGCCTTGCCGTCGTCACACACGCTCCGATCTTGAAAGAGGAGGTAGAGAGGATCAGGCCCTCACCACGGCCCTATGGGCGAACAAAGGAACAAACGAACCAGGGAACAAAGGGTTTCGATGACATCTTTTTGTTCTTTTGTTCGTTAGGTTCTGGGTTAGGCCCTCACCCCCGCCTCACTCAGTTCGGCACCCCGCTCTCCCGTTGCGACAGGAGAGGGGGATGAAGGTACTTGCTTTGTTCCCTTGTTCGTTCGGTTCTAGGTTCTGGGTTCTAGGTTTTGGGTTCTTGCCCGTGTTCTTTGTTCTTTCGTTAGGTTCTTGGTTCTAGGTTCTAGGTTCTTCGTTACGCTAGCACCTCGGCGATCTCCGCATACTCCGCGCCGCCGGTCAGTGCCAGGAAAATATCTTCCAGCGATTGGCCGGTGCTGCCCTGGCGCAGCTCGTTGAGCGTTCCCGCGGCGATCACGCGGCCGCCGGAGATGATCGCGACCCGATCGCAGAGCCGCTCGGCGATCTCCAGAATATGCGTCGTCAAGAACACGGCGGTGCCACGGGCCGCGAGCTGGCGCAGAATATCTTTGATCAGCCGGGCGCTGCGCGGATCGAGGCCGACGGTGGGCTCGTCCAGAAAGAGCACGCGTGGATCGTGGAGTAGCGCCCCGGCCAGCGCGGTCTTCTGGCGCATGCCGTGCGAGAATCCGCCGACCAGCTCGTCGCCGTGATCCTGGAGATCAAACAGCTTGAGCAGCTCCTCGCCCCGGCGCTGAATGTCGGCCGCCGGAATGCGGTACAACCCGCCGATGAACTGCAAAAACTCGCGTGCCGTCAGCTTCTCCGGCAGATACGGCTCGTCCGGCACATAGCCCAGCAGCGACTTGGCGGCGATCGGATCGGCCTGGATATTATGGCCGCCGATGAATGCGTTGCCTGCGCTGGGCTTGAGCAGCCCGATCAGCATCTTGATCGTGGTGGTTTTGCCCGCGCCGTTGGGACCGAGAAAGCCAAAAATCTCGCCGCCCCAGACAGTAAGATCTACGCCTGAGACGGCGACGTTCTGATTAAACTCTTTCCGCAAGCCTTGCGCGGCGATCATCGGCTGCGCGTTGCCATTGCTCATAGGTTGCTCCATCGGTGATTCATACGGGCATTGTAGCACGGCTCCGCGCGCCGACGCCCGTATGCGCATCAGTCAGGCCGTGTCCGAGCAGGTTATGGGGAATACGAGGCTGTGTGGAGTAAGGTTGCGGCTAGGCTGCGGGATTGCGCGACTCGTGGCGCAGCCGGCGGCGCTGCCAGAAGGTTTGCACGACGCCGGTGCGCGGCGCGAACAGCAGGCCGAGGCCAAACAGCACGCCGCTCAGCAGTACGATCGTCGGGCCGGGCGGCAGGTTGCGCCAGTAGGAGATATAGAGTCCGGTCACGCCGGCAGTGATCGCCAGGCCGATCGCGAGAAAGATCATCGTGCTGAGCCGCTGAGTCAGCAGTCGAGCGGTTGAGGCGGGAGCCAGCAGCAGCGCCAGCACCAGCAGATTGCCGACCGTCTGAAAGGCCGTGGTCAGCGCTAGCGCCAGCAGCACCAGCAAGATGCCGTCCCAGATGATCAGCGAGTGGCCTTGCGCGGCGGCCAGCGCGGGATCGAACGAGACCAGCACCAGCTCTTTGTAGAACAACCCGACGACCAGCACGGCCAGCACGCCGACCGCCACCGTCAGCCACAGGTCGAAGGTCGAGATACCAAGCACATTGCCCAGCAGAATCGTCGCCAGATCGCTGACGCCGCTCTGCGCGAAGTTGAGCAGCACAATGCCCAGCGCAAACGAGCCCGAGAAGAAAACGCCGATCGCGGTATCCTCGCCGATGCCCTGCTGCCGCCCGATCACGCCGATCAGCCAGGCCACCACCAGCGCGAAGATCAGCGCGCCGCCGATCAGGCTGCCGCCCAGCAGAAACGAGATCACCACGCCCGCAAAGAGCGCGTGACGCATCGCCTCGCCCATGAACGCCAGGCCGCGCAGGACCACGAACGTACCTACCAGCGCGCACAGGACGCTGACCAGAACGACTGCCAGCAGGCCGCGCTGCATAAACGGATATTGCAGCGGCTGAAGATAGGTTGCCGGATCGAGCAGGCCATTCATCACGCGATGCTCCGTCTAAGCCAGCGCTGCTGGGCCTCGCGCGCCGCCAGCACGCCGAAGAAGATCACGCACGCGCACAGCACGATCGCGCCGCCGGATGCGATATTCGCGTAGTACGAGACATACACGCCGACGATTGTGCTGAGACTACCGATCAGCGCAGCTAGCGCCATCATCGGCGGCAGCGAGCGCGTCAGCAGCCGGCCGGTTGCGGCGGGCACTACCAGCAGCGCCACGACCATCACGTTGCCCACAGTTTGCAGCGCGACCACGATCGTCAGTGCCAGCAGCGCAAACAGTACGGCGTTTAGCAGCGGCACGTTGCGTCCATGCGCCGCAGCCAGCGCGGGATCGAACGAGAGCAGCACCAGCTCTTTGTAGATCAGCGCCACGACCAGCAGCACGCCGCCGCCGATAATCGTTGTTAGCCACAAATCCTCGACGCGCACCGCCAACACGTTGCCAATCAACAGCTCGCTGAGCGCGCGGCTCGACGAGCGGCTGCGGCTCAACAGCAGCGCGCCGAGCGCAAACGCAACCGTATAAAAAATGCCGATCGCGGTACTTTCGCGGATCTGACGCTGCTGCGCGACCAAGCTGATGCCGACGGTTGTCACGATGCCCGCGATCACGCCGCCGATCAACGGATTCAGATTGAGTAGATACGCGATCACCACGCCGGGAAACACCGCGTGGCCCAGCGCATCGCCCAGGAACGCCAGCCCGCGCACGACAATGAACGCGCCCATCACGCCGCACACAATCGCGACGATCAGCGCTGCCAGCAGCCCACGCTGCACCAAGCCCAGGCTCAGCGGCTCAAGATAAGTTTGCAGATCGAACCAGTTCGGCATACTCGCGGCGATGCTGTGGCGATCGCTCAGATCCTTATTTATTCACAATCATCGTGTGCGCGTCACCAACGACCGCGAGCTGCGATCCGAAGGTTGAGCGCAGCACCGGCGCGGTAAAGACTTGCTCCACCGGTCCCGACGCGACGATCCTTCGGTTGAGCGCCACCAGCTGGTCGCAGTTTTGCTCGACCGAGTGCAGATCGTGGGTTGACAGCAGCACGGTATGACCCTGGCTGCGCTGCTCACATAACAGATCAAAGATCACGGTCTGCGTCGTGGTGTCGATGCCGTTGAACGGTTCGTCTAGCAGCAGCAGATCGGCCTGCTGAGCCAGCGCCCGTGCCAGGAACACGCGCTGCTGCTGTCCGCCGGAAAGCTCGCCGATCTGACAGTCGCGCCGCTTGGAAAGCCGCACCTGCTCCAGGGCATGCAGCGCAATCTCGCGATCGCGCTTGCTGGGCCGTCGCCAAAGCCCCAGCCGCCCGTAGCGACCCATCAGCACAACATCCAGGACGCTCAGCGGAAAGCTCCAATCGACATCGCGGCGCTGCGGCACATAGGCTACCCGCTGGCGCACCGACTGAACCGGCTGGCCCAGGACGCGAATCGTACCGCTCAGCAGGCGGTTCGCCCCGACGATCGCTTTGAGCAGCGTGGTCTTGCCCGCGCCGTTCGGTCCGATCAGTCCGATGATCTGCGCGCTCGGCAGCGTCAGCGTCAGGTGATCCAGCACGACATGCGCGCCGTAAGCTACCGTCGTGTCGTGCAGCTCGATCGCGGGCGGCGCGACCAGCGCAGTGGCGGCTAATTGTGGGATAACAGTGCGATCAATCATGGTCTTTATCTACTTGATATTCTGTATCAAGAACTATACGGAATAAACGACCTGACGTCAAATTCTGTATATTGTAAGCCCGAGCCTGCATTGAGATATGTTGTCAGCAAGCGCCGATCGGTTGACAGATCGTGGTACAATTTCAAAACATACAACGCTGTGTTAAAGGATGGAACTGTGGGCTGGACGGAACGGGTTGTCGAACATTTAGCCGACGAGGGGCACCGGCTGACAGGGCCACGCCGGGCGATTCTTGAGCATATTTTGCGCTACAGCGCGCCGTTCACGGCCGAGGAGCTGCTGGCGGATCTGCAAAAAACCGGTGTGCAGGTTGGCCGCGCCACGGTCTATCGTACGCTGGAGCTGCTGCATACCAACCAGTGGCTGGGGCTGGTGCATCGTCCTGAGGGCGAGCACGGCTATGTTGTAGCCGAGCCAGGCCACCAGCATCATCTGGTCTGCCGGCGCTGCGGCTCGGTGATCGCGTTCCAGGGCTGCGAGCTTGAGACGCTGCTCGGCGGCCTTGCGGAGCGGCTTAACTTCCGCATCGAGGGCCACTGGCTGGAGGCCTTCGGGGTGTGCCGCGCCTGCCAGATGACCTCAGCCGCCTAAGCTTGGCCTCTACTTTTCTCTGCTTGTCCTTTCCCTGACTTGCGCTGCTCAGTCGCTGGCTCAATCCAGCGTGAAATTAAAAAGGACGATCCAAAAAACGGATCGTTCTTTTCGTAATTGGCTACTCGGTCATGGTCTGGTTCTGCAATAAACGACGTTATGAGATCCAGCGGCGAATCGAGCGCATCACAATTCTCTTGATTGTTGCAATAAGAAGCGGCCAGAATGATGTAGCTACTTGCTGCCAATACCATATCTCAGCCTGTCTTTTTCCGAACTTCTTGAGTATCTCGTCACGCTCCTCTTCCAAGTCACCTATCAACATCTCACGCTCCCAACTAGCGAGAAAGAAGAACAAAGACTTGGCGAACGTCGGTGTCGTTTGGTTGTCTGCTGTTTTACTAGTTGGATTTTTTCCCAATAGAAAAAGCAAGAAAAGCAATATGATGACTACGAAGAAAACAGATGAATCAGTTTCCTTAGCACGGTTATCTCTGTTCTCTACATTTCTCGATGGAATAAGTAGCCTAATTCTATCTACATAGTGCCGTTTTTGTGATTTCCACCAGGAGCCCATGAAGAGTAGTAAGCAAAGAATGATCATACTAACCTTAAGATGAAGGCTAGTGCTTTTTGTATGATATTCTTGCTGTGACGTACACCACCAGTCTGCTCCTCTCCGAATGATTACCCAGAGAACAGCAAGCGATCCGAAGAGGAGTAAGAGCTTTAGCATCAGGTAGCACTCCTATCAACCTACAACCTACCATTCAACACTTCTCTAGGAGTTACTACATGGGTCCTAGAGACAGTTGCCTCTTCGCCTGAAATTATTGGACTAATCTACGAATCCAATCCCCAACCCAACCAACAATGCCCCATCCAACCACTTTCTTGATGGTGCTGATGATATACGGCCAAAATGACCGCACTACTTGCCACCAATACCAGACATTGGCATGCTTTTTCCCGTTCCGATCATAGATTTCACGGTATTCTTCTTCCAGGTCCCCTAGTACGTATTCTCGCTTCTGCTTCGGTACAAACCGAAGCAAATACTCTGCAAATTTAGGTGGTCGTTTGTCGTCTATAAGCCCTACTGCTCTGTTGATATGTTTTGGCTGGGCAGAATTCGACTTAACCAAAACCAAATCAGAGAGATTCATTAAGAATACAGCCATCCCGGTAAGAACCATTAGACCAGCCCCTACATCAGGGCCTAAATATATGTACATTGTCATGCCTGAAACCATCTGTATGATGGATAGTAGTAGAAGAGAGTGCTGGCGACAAACTTTTACTAACTTTCTCATATGGCACTCCCTACAGGTTGCAGCCCACCATTCAACCCTTCTCGCAGCCGAGCACGGATCAACTCTGCCTCATTGAGGGCCTGCCTCGCCGCTCCCTCAATCTTGAAGTAGCGCTTGGCTCGTCCACCACGCTCAGGCGTTGCTTCGCCCTGCCAGGAGCTAACAAACCCCTTCTGCTCTAGCCTCTCTAGCGTTGTGTAGATCGCGCCGATCGAGGTGGGCCGGCCTGCCACTTCCTCAACCGTCTGCCGGATTGTTACGCCGTATGCGTTGCTGCCTAGACGCAGGACTGCCAGCAGAACAATCTCCTCAAATTCGCCAAGATACAGCTTTTTGTCATTCATACATACCTCAGAAGTGTCTGTTGTTATATATTCTACATAATAGAATAAATTGTTGGCTGTGTCAATACTTCCGAACGAGATTTAAACCAAAAAGGACGATCCAGTACTGGATCGTCCTCTTGGTGTTTGGCTCCCCGACCAGGGCTCGAACCTGGAACACCCTGATTAACAGTCAGGTGCTCTACCATTGAGCTATCGGGGAACATGTCCTTGTTGCGTGCGGGATTATACAAGGCGTTTCGGGATTTGTCAAATGATTTGCCAGGGAATTTTGGGTGGAATTTTTGGCTGTCTGGGCGTGACATAATGGCGCCCAGGGCCGCGCACGTCTCGGTTGGCCATAGCTCTGTCGGCTAGCGCAAAATCGCAGGAACGAGTTGTTGGAAAACCGCCGCTTCTGCTATACTCCCGTGCACGTGCTTGATCATCATCGCGAGAAGGTGGATTGTGGCTAACGATACCTCACAGGTAGCTGCGGTACGGCGCTGGACGCCGACATTCCAATTGTGTGTTCGTCTGATCCTGCTGCTGGCTCTGCCTGCCGCTGTGGTTCTGATCCGGCCGGCGCTGCTGGCCCAGGCGCAGGAGGAGCGGCGCTGCTTTGGCGATGAAGCGCCCGAGGTGACCGCCTGTATCGAAGGTGGATTTCTCTCGTTTTGGGAGGCGAACGGTGGTCTTGAGGTTTTTGGCTACCCGCTGACCGACATCCGAACGGTACAGACAGAAGACGGCACGTTTCTCGCGCAGTACTTTGAGCGCGCCCGCTTCGAGTCCCATCCCGAAAACGATCCGCCGTACGATGTGCAGCTTGGCCGGCTGGGCGTTGAGCTGCTGGCTGCCCAGGGGCTGACCATCGACGATTACGCGGTCGAAGAGCCGATCGATGGCTGCCAGTACTGGTTCGAGACCGGCCATAATGTCTGCGAGCCGCTGCTGACTGCGTGGCGCTCGGCTGGCGTTCAGCTCGACGATAACCCCGAGCTGTCGGACTCGGATCGGCTGGCGCTGTGGGGGCTGCCGATCACGCCGCAGGTTGTTGTGACGACCGAAGACGGAGTTTTGCTGACGCAGTGGTTTGAGCGCGCGCGCGTCGAGCAGCAGCCCGACGGAACGTTGACCTTTGGCCGCCTCGGCGCTGAGCTGCTGGGCACTGCGCCTGTGGTTCCCGCGCCGCCCGCCGATGCTCCGCCGGATGAGCCGCTGCCGGAAGATCCTTCCGTGCCGCCACCGCCCGTCGCAACGGCTGCACCCAGCGCGCCGACGCCGAGCTATCCCTGCAACTTGAACGCGCCAGCACCGGCGGAAGGTTTGCAAGTCTGGATGGTCGATCCGAATCCGGCGCGTGGTGAGGACGCGAACACCTGCTCGCGACTGATCGTCAACGGCGGCGTGGTCAACGGTGCGCAGGCGATGGCTTACCGCTACTACGGCAAGGAGAAGCGCCCGTCGATCCCGCAGTCCACCGGGCTGGATGGCGTGGCAGGCTTTATCTTCTATACGAAAGAAGATCCGGGCAATGTGCCGGTTCCGGTCGAGGTTGTGATCAGCTATCAGGGCGTGACGTACAGCAAGTTCACGGCCTACACAGTGCGATGAGCCGAGTATTACGAGCCTTATTCGATGCGCTGCGCCTGCGGTGCCCACAGTGTCACCGCGGCGCAGTCTTTGCCAGCCCGTTCAAGATCCGCACCGTGTGTCCTGTCTGCGACCTGGTATTTGAGCGCGCCTCGGGCGAGATCACCGGTGGAATGGTGATCAATCTGGTTGTCACCGAGCTGATCGTGGTGGTTGTCGGCTCGATCTACGCGCTCTTCACCACGGTGCCGTTGCTGCCGTTGCTGACAACCCTGATCATCTTCGCGATCGTCTTCCCGATCCTCTTCTATCATCCGGCGCGCAGTCTGTGGATCGCGATCCTTTATCTTACCAAGGCCAACGTCGAGACCGATTAGCGATCCTTGAATTTTCCGTCGGGGCGTGATCCAATCATGCCCTGAATGTGCTTCTCCTCATCAGCCGCCGATCACAGTGCCGAGATAAAGCGCGCCGATCAGATAGTGCAGCACCGAGATCGCGACCAGCACGCCCACCAGCCACAGCGGCCAGCGGCGAATCCCGATCGCGGTGAGCAGCAGCAGCGGCACCGTGAAATCCAGCGTGTAGCGCGGTCCGAACTGGCGCCAGCCAGTGCCCATCAGCAGCAGAATCGGCACCGCAACCAGCAGTATTGTCGCCAGCAGCGCCCAGGTCGACCAGCGCGGCCGTCCCCCGATCAGGCCCCACAGCGCCGCGAAAAAGACCGGACTCAGCAGAAACAGGCTGCCGCCAAGATCGCTGCCTTGCCGCCAGGGCAGCGGATAGGCGATGAACTCGTACCAGACGTTGGTCGGCAGGTAGTACCGATTGAACGCGCCGTAGCGCCGATAATCTCTGGCGAAGAACGCCGACATCTGGTGATAGGCCAGGCCATTGTCGAGGGGATCGCCGAATCGCAGCCAGTTGTAGCCGCCCAGCAGCAGCACGGCCACGGCGATCGGCGCGATGCCCGCCAGCATATAGCCGGCCAGCCGCCAGCCGCGAACATTGAAAACTTGCCAGTGGCGCCACAGCAGATAGCAGGCGGGCCACAGTCCGGCAAAGACCAGATGATTGCGTGTCAGCAGCGCGCAGCCAAGCGCGATTCCGGCGCACGCAAACGCCGTCGTGCGCTTGAGACTCAGCGCCGCCAGATAGGCCAGCACCACACAGGCGAAGCCGACCAGCTGCCCGGTGTACCAGACACGACCATATGGCGCGAGCGCGGTGTGTGTGGTTCCCAGGGCGAAAAAAAGCACCAGCAGCCCACGCTGGAGCGCTGAAAGCTGGATCACGCCCTCGTCGGTTGCGCGCCGCAGCAGAATCGCGATCAGGGCCACATTCAGGCCACCTAGCGCGATCGTCACCAGAATATCGCTTGCGCCGACGCCGAAGATCGCGACGAAGGGCAGCAGCACCAGCGCCGGAAACGGCGGCCAGTACAGGTAGTAGCGCCCATTGAAGAGGCTCAGATCGTGGACGCTGGCCGGTGTGACTCTGAGATCCAGCCGGCCATGCAGAAAGGCATCGGCCAGGTAGTTGAAGTAGGCGTATTTCGACGGCTGCCAGAGCGAGCCGTGATCGGCGGCGATCAGCGCGTAGACAACGATCGCCAGCAGTGCGCTCCACACAGGCCGCTCCCAGATCAGGAGCTGTCGCTGTAACCACTGCCAGCGCTCAGGTCGCGCGAGCGGGGCTGATTGTCCCTTCGGATAGAGTGAGTCCATGTTCTCCTCAAGTTTCCTGATTGATCGGAAACATACCACGCGCATTGTAGCATCTGGCTGCACGCCGCTTGCTGGACAAACATCCGGGAGATCAAACGGCGCGACACGTGTTTTTTGACACTGCTGAGCGAACGCGCTACAATCCGCAGCAGGAGCGCATGCCACCGTTTTATACCTGCTCGATGACGCGCAGAATCACGGTCGCTTGCGCCTTTTTGTATGATATCTCCTAGAAGGAGTACATTGGATGTCCAAAAAGTACGTGTACCTGTTCCGCGACGGCGACGCTTCGATGCGTGACCTGCTGGGTGGCAAAGGTGCCGGTCTGGCCGAGATGACCAAATCGGGCGCTCCGGTTCCTCCAGGCTTTACGATCACAACCGAAGCCTGTAACTCTTACTACGACAACAATCAGCAGTTTCCCGATGGCCTGTGGGATCAGGTGCTGGAGGCGCTCAAGGATGTCGAGCAGCAGACCAGCAAGAAGTTTGGCGATCCCGCCAACCCGCTGCTGGTCTCGGTCCGCTCGGGCGCCAAGTTCTCGATGCCCGGCATGATGGACACCGTGCTCAACCTCGGCCTCAACGAGTCGACCCGCGAGGGCATCGCCAAGCTGACCGACAATCCGCGCTTTGCCGCCGACGCGTATCGCCGCTTTGTCCAGCTGTTCGGCAAGATCGTGCTGGGCGTGGATGGCGAGAAGTTCGAGCATGTGATGGACGAGGCCAAGGGCCACGGCCAGCGCCAGGACACCGATCTCAACGCCGACGAGCTGCTGGAGATCGCCGACAAGTTCAAGGCGATCATTTTGCAGGAAAAGGGCGTGCAGTTCCCCGACGATCCGATGGAGCAGCTGCGCGAGGCGATCGCCGCCGTGTTCCGCTCCTGGTTTGGCCGCCGCGCCGTCGACTATCGCCGCCTGAACAAGATCGCCGACGACCTCGGCACGGGCGTGAACGTCCAGACGATGGTTTTCGGCAACATGGGCAACGACAGCGCGACCGGCGTGGCGTTTAGCCGCAACCCGTCGACCGGCGAGAACAAGCTCTACGGCGAGTACCTTGTCAACGCCCAGGGCGAAGACGTGGTGGCCGGTGTGCGCACGCCGCGCCCGATCGCCGAGATGGAGCGCGATATGCCCGAGGTGTATCAGCAGTTCGCGCAGATCGCCAGGCAGCTTGAGCAGCACTACAAAGATGTGCAGGATATGGAGTTCACCGTCGAGCGCGGCACGCTCTACATGCTCCAGACCCGCACCGGCAAGCGCACCGGCGGCTCGGCGGTCAAGATCGCCGTCGAGCTGGTCAACGAGGGCGTGATCGATCGCGAGACCGCAGTTCAGCGCGTGGAGCCGGCCCAGCTCGATCAGCTGCTGCACCCTATGATCGCGCCGGCCGCCAAAGCCAAGGCCAGTGTGCTGGCTAAAGGTCTGCCCGCCTCACCCGGCGCGGCCAGCGGCACGGTGGTCTTCGATCCCGATGATGCCGAGCAGCGCGCGGCGGAAGGCGAGAAAGTGATCCTGGTGCGTATCGAGACCGCGCCCGAGGATTTCCACGGCATGGTCGCGGCGCAGGCGGTGCTCACGGCGCGCGGCGGTATGACCTCGCACGCGGCGGTTGTGGCGCGTGGCATGGGCAAGCCCTGCGTGGCGGGTGCTGGTGATCTGCGCATCAACTATGCTTCCGACCAGTTCACCGTCGGCGATATTGTTGTCAAGAAGGGCGAGTACATCACGCTCGACGGCTCGACCGGCGAGGTGTTCCGGGGCCAGCTCGAAACGCAAGATCCTGAGCTGGGCGAGGATTTCCAGACGCTGATGAGCTGGGCCGACGAGTTCCGCAAGATCGGCGTGCGCACCAACGCGGATACGCCGCACGACTCCGAGGTTGCGCGCGGCTTCGGCGCCGAGGGCATCGGTCTGTGCCGCACCGAGCACATGTTCTTTGAGGGCGATCGCATCGACGCCGTGCGCGAGATGATCGTCGCCGATACGCTGGAAGAGCGCAAGGCCGCTCTGGCCAAAGTCGAGCCGTACCAGAAGGAAGATTTCGTCGGCATCTTCAAGGCCATGAACGGCCTGCCGGTGACGATCCGCACGCTCGATCCGCCGCTGCATGAGTTCCTGCCGCACGAGGACGAGGAGATTCGCGATCTGGCCGATAAGATGGGCATTGCCTTCGAGAAGCTCAAGGGCAAGGTCGAGAGCCTGCGCGAGGCTAATCCGATGCTCGGCTTCCGTGGCTGCCGCCTCGGCATTGTGTATCCCGAGATCACCGAGATGCAGGCTCGCGCGATCTTCACCGCTGCCAAGGAGTGCCAGGATCAGGGCATCGAGGTGCATCCCGAGGTCATGATCCCGCTGGTCAACACGCTGGAAGAGCTGCGCCGCCAGGCCGATATTGTCCGCCGTGTGGCGGGCGAGGTCGGCTTCGAGGGCTATCTCGTCGGCACGATGATCGAGCTGCCGCGCGCCGCGCTGGTCGCCGATAAGATCGCCGAGGTCGCCGAGTTCTTCTCGTTTGGCACCAACGACCTGACGCAGACCACGATGGGCATCAGCCGCGACGACAGCGCGCGCTTCGTGCCGAAGTACGTCGAGGAGAAGATCCTGCGTGACGATCCGTTCCAGGTGCTGGATCAGGAGGGCGTCGGCCAGCTGGTCGAGATTGGTACGCAGCGTGGCCGCAAGACCCGCAGCGATCTCAAGGTCGGCATCTGCGGTGAGCACGGCGGCGAGCCCAGCTCGGTGGTGTTCTTTGCCAAGACCGGCCTGAACTACGTTTCGTGCAGCCCGTATCGCGTGCCGATCGCGCGGCTGGCGGCGGCTCAGGCTGCCCTCGGCGAGGCTCGGCGCGACAAGTAGCAGCTTTCTACACGACGGAGGCAAGGGCGTTCTACGGAGCGCCCTTGTTGTTTTTTGGAAACAGACATATTGACCCGTAGGGGCGTGATTTATCACGCCCTGGACACGCAGCTGACGTGTCCCTACAGAATCGTCTCCTCGGGTTACGGCGGTTCAGTCAATAACCGCTGAAGCGCGGCGCGAATCGTTGGCGGAATCGGCGTGGAGCGGCGAGTCTCGCGATCGACAAACACATGCACAAAGTAGCCGGTTGCCGCCGCAACGTCCTGATCCTGCTTGAAGATCGCCAGCTCGTAGCGCACGCTGGAGTTGCCTAGCTTCCCGACGCGCAGCCCGACCTCGACGGTCTCCGGGAAGGCCAGCGATTGCATAAAGCGGCAGTGCGACTCCGCCGCCAGCCCGATGATCTGCCCCTGCGCGATGTCTAGCCCACCCTCGGCGATCAGATACTGGTTAATCGCCGTATCGAAGAAGGCGTAGTAGAGCGTGTTGTTGACGTGGCCGTAGATGTCGTTGTCCGACCAGCGCGTGGGAATCGCCAGCAGATGCGGGTATTCGGCGCGCGTGATCTGTGGTGCTTGTGTCATAAACTTAGCTGAAGGTAATAAGTTGCCGCACGGCCTGCGCCTGCGCCAGCCGATCGAATCCGGCGTTAATCTCTTCCAGCCGCAGCGTGTGGGTATGCAGCTTATCCACGGGCAAGAGTCCGGCCTGATACATCTCGATGTAGCGCGGAATGTCGCGGCGCGGCACCGCTGAGCCCATGTACGAGCCTTTGATCGTGCGCTCCTCGGCGGCGATGCTCACGGCCGGCACCGAGAACATTTTGCTCGGATGCGGCAGCCCTATGGTCACGGTCGTGCCGCCGCGCGCTGTCGCCTGGTAGGACTGGATCAGCACCTGCTCGTTGCCGACGCTTTCGAACACATAGCTGGCGCCGCCGCGAGTGATCTCCCGGATCGCTGTGACCGGATCGGTCTGCTCGGCGTTGATCGTGTGGGTCGCGCCGACCTCACGTGCCAGCGCCAGCTTCTCCTCGATGCGATCGACCGCGATGATCGGATGCGCGCCGACGGCTCGCGCTCCCATGACGGCGCTCAGCCCCACGCCGCCCATGCCAAAGACTGCAACCGACATGCCCGCCGCGACCTGCGCCGTGTTGACCACCGCGCCCACGCCGGTCATGACCACGCAGCCAAAGAGCGCGGCTTTGTCAAGCGGCAGGCTCGGATCGATCTTGATCAGCGATTCCTGCGCCGCCACCGTAAACTGCGAGAAGGCCGAGACGCCCAGATGGTGGTGGCAGGTCCGCGACTGCGAGTCGCTGAAGTGGCGCGCGCCCGAGAGCAGCGTTCCGGCCGTATTCGCCTGCGCGCCCTGCTCGCACAGCGCGCCGCGCCCTGAGGCGCAGGGGACGCAGCGGCCACAGATCGGCACAAAGCTGAACACCACATGATCGTCCGGCGCGAAGCCTACCACGCCCGCGCCAACCTCGCGCACAATGCCGCTGGCCTCGTGGCCCATTACCATCGGCATAACCCGTGGCCGTGAGCCGTCCAGCACCGAAAGATCGGAGTGGCAGATCCCGGCTCCGACGATCTCGACCAGCACCTCGCCAAAGCCCGGCGGCGCCAGCGTGACCTCGGCGATCACCAGCGGCGCGCTTTCGGCGTAGGGCTGAGGCTGACCCATGGTGTAAAGAACCGCAGCTTTTGTTTTCATGCGTTGCTTCCTGTGTGCTGTAGGGCGTAGCTCGGTTGGCTGGCATGAGTATAAAAGCGCGGTCAAATCGCAATGAAAGAGGTTTTTTATCCTCACCTTAACCTTTGATCGGTCAATTGACGAACTAAGTGAGTTCGGCTATGATTTCGCGCATGGAAACAGCACCGTTGACGGCTGATCTCGCACTGATGCGGGAACTTAATCAGGCATTGATCCTGAGCCTGGTTCGCCAGGAAGGCCAGATCTCACGCGCCGAGATCGCTAAGCGCACGAATCTCAGCCGCTCCACGGTTTCTAATATCATCAACGAGCTTATCGAGGCCGATCGCATTCACGAAGTCCAAAAGGGCGAGTCGCGCGGTGGGCGGCGGCCAATCCTGCTTGAGCTAAACTACCGCTCGCACTGCTGCGTCGGCGTTGAGCTGGCGACGACGTTTCTCAATTTGGTGATCACCGATCTGAAGGCCGAGATTTTATACCAGCACCGCGAGCCGTTCGATATTACGGCCGGGCCGGAGGCTGCGGTTGAACAGGTGTCGCAGCTCGTGCGGCTGGCGCTGACAGAGGCGCAGATCGACGCGGCAAAGGTCAGCGGTGTGGGCATCGGGATTCCCGGCCCGATCACGCAGACGACCGGCCAGACCATCGCGCCGCCGATTATGCCGGGCTGGAACGGCGTGTGTCTCCGCGATCGTTTCAGCGAGACGCTGCCGTTTCCGGTCTATGTTGACAACGACGCCAATCTCGCAGCGCTGGCCGAGTACCGCTGGGGCATTGCGCAGCCGGTGCGCAACATGGCCTACATCTACCTGGGCAGCACAGGGATCGGCGCCGGGCTGGTGTTGAACGGTAGCATCTACCGGGGCGAGATCGGCCACAGCACGATCGACGAGGACGGCCCGCTCTGCTCGTGCGGCTCGTATGGCTGCCTTGAGGCGATGGCGGGACTGCCGCAGATTCTGCGCAATGCGGCCAGGCTGAGCAAGGAGCACGCCGGATCGCTGGAGCAGCTGGTTGCGGCGGCGCGCACCAACCCCGCGCTGCGTGAGCTGTTCGTCGAGGCGGGCACACATCTGGGCGTTGCGGTCGCCAGCCTGCTCAACTTATACAATCCCGGCCTTGTCGTGATCGGCGGCCCGCTGGCGATGGCAGAAGATTTGCTACTGGAGACAGTACGGGGTACTGCCCGCAAACGGGCGCTGCCGATTACACTCGAACACTGTGATATTGTGACTGGCAAGCTCAGCATCCATGCGGTGGCGCTGGGAGCGGCGGGCCAGATCATCCAATCCGTATTTAGCCCTGCGGCGCTGGATACGCTGGTCGGACAGCTATAGCTTTCTCGCCTCGCTGTTCCAAGAAGTAGAAGCTAGCACAAAGGAGGGCTCCGGATCGACTTTGACGACCCATGAACCTGTTCGCGTCGAAATCAATGGTTTGATTCTAGTCTCTAAGGAGAGATCCCGTATGAAGCGTATGGCTTCCCTGATCCTGTTTATCATGCTCGCCTCGATCCTGGCCGCGTGTGGCGGTGGCGATACCACCGGCACGACGGGCTCGCCCGCCGCCTCTGCGGCGCCTGACACCTCTGCGCCCGCCGCATCAACCGCGCCCGACGCCTCCGCATCTCCAGAAGCCTCCGCCGCACCCGATGCCTCCGCATCTCCAGAAGCCTCTGCATCCACTGCCGCCGAAGCATCACCGGCAGCCTCGGCGGAGCCGACCTCGGTCTCGCTCGGCTCCGGCGGTGACAAGATTGTGATCTGGCACCAGTGGGGCGGTGGCTACCTGGATGCGATCACGGCTGAGCTGGGCAAGTATGCGCAGGCCAACAACGTCACGCTTGAGCTGCTCAACGTGCCCGACCTGAACCAGAAGGTCAACGTCGCGGTGCCGGCCGGCCAGGGCCCGGACATCATCGCCTGGGTGAACGACCAGATCGGCAAGAACGCGCTGACCGAGGTGATCCAGCCGCTCACCGACAAAGGCATCGATCGGGCCTACCTTGACGAGAACTTCATCGGCACAGCGGCCGACGCGATGACCTTCGAGGATGAGGTCTGGGGCGTGCCCGAGTCGATGGAGGCGATCGCGCTCTTCTACAACAAGGATCTGGTTCCCGAGGCCGAGCTGCCGAAGAACACCGACGAGCTGTTCCAGAAGGCCGAGGCGTTCAACAGCGCGAACGAGGGCAGCTACTACTTTGTGTATCAGGCCCGCAGCGCCAACGGCGAGCCCTACTTCAACGCTCCCTGGTGGTACGGCTACGGCGCGCAGTACGTCGCCGAGGACGGCACCGTCGGCCTGGACTCGCCCGAGAGCATCAAGGCCGGCACGTTCTTCCAGAAGTTCTCGTCGATCATGCCTAAAGAGGTCGACGCCGACGTTGCGCGCTCGCTCTTCACCGAGAAAAAGGCAGCGATCTGGATGACTGGCCCGTGGGCAACCGCCGACGTGCAGAACGCCAACATCAACTTTGGCGTCGCGCCGATCCCGACGATCAGCGAGACCAACCAGCCGGCCAAGCCCTTCGTGGGCGTCAAGACCATGATGCTGGCGGCGGGCGCCAAGAACCAGGAAGGCGCGATCGCGCTGATGAAGCACTACGGCAGCACGGAGTTCCAGTCGGCGCTGGCGCAGGCCAACAAGCAGGTTCCGGCCAACAAGGCCGCGCAGGAGCAGGTCAAGAACGATCCGATCATCGCCGCGTTCATCGAGCAGACGGCCAACGGCGTGCCGCTGCCGAACACGCCCTACATGGACGCGCTGTGGGGCCCGGCCGGCGAGGCGCAGAACGCGATCTGGACCGGCAACCAGCCGATCGAAGAGGCGCTGACCGCCGCTGCTCAGACAGCGCGTGACCAGGTTGCCACGATTAAAGGCGAGTAATCGAACAAGGACCGTAGGCGGTGGTCGAAGAAACGCGTGTTTCTTCGATCTCCGCTTTTTGTATCAGGGAAGGCAACGACAATGGCCGTTCAAACGCCTGCGAAACCTGCTACGGGAGGCCGTGATCCGTTTGCGCGCGGTATGGACCTTGGCCGGATCACGCTGTATATCGGTCCCGCGCTGATCGGAATCTTTTTCTTGAGCGTGGTGCCGATCTTCTACACGATGTATATCTCGCTCACGAACCGCAACGGCGCGTTTCGCCTGCGTAGATACAACTTCACCGGCTTTGACAACTACCAGAAGCTGCTCGGCACGATCGACGGCAGCTTTTATATTGTGATGGGTCGAACGTTCTTGTTTACGATCGTGTGCGTCTTCGCGTTTTTAGTTGTCGGCCTGATCCTCGCGCTGATTGTCAACAATGATGCGATCAAAGGCAAAGCGATCTGGCGCGTGCTGCTGATCGTGCCCTGGGCCGTGCCTTCGTATGTGACGGCGTTGATCTGGAAGTTTTTCTATAACCAGGAGTTCGGCACAATCAATAATTCGCTGCGGGCGTTTGGCTTCTCGGGCGATATTCCCTGGCTGCAAAATCCGACCTATGCGTTTATCGCGGTGGTGATCGTCAATCTGTGGCTCAGCTATCCCTTCTTTATGATGATTACGCTGGGCGCGCTCCAGTCGATCCCCGGCGAGATCTACGAGGCCGCCGATGTGGACGGCGCTTCTCGCACGACCCAGCTGTTTAAGCTGACGCTGCCACTGCTCCGTCCGGCGATCATGCCCGCGATTATTCTCAGCTCGATCACAACCTTCCAGATGTTTAACACGGTCTGGCTGATCACCGAGGGCGGGCCGCAGACCAGAGTGGGCCAGCCCGGCGCGACTGAGTTTGTGATGCTGTATGTGTATAAGCAGGCGTTTCGTCAGAATTTCTTTGCGCTTGGCGCAGCCTTCGGCATGCTGGTCTTTATTCTGCTCTTCTCGCTGGTGCTGATCAACAATCGCGTCAATCGGATTACGCAGTCCGCGTACGAGTAGGAGGTCTGCTGTGGCAACCGCAACTGATGTTTCTCGAGCAAAACGGTCGGTGCCGGCGCCGAATATTCGTGTCAAAGGTCGCCGCATATCGGTCCTGGAAATGACGCTGCTGTATCTGATTCTGATCATCGCTGTCTTTTTTGCGCTCTTTCCGGTCTGGTTTTTGTTCACCGCCTCGATCCGGCCGGGACAAACGCTCTTCTCGACGAATCTGGCGAGCGCGCTCTGGCCTACCACGACGACGACCGGCAACTACCAGTACATGCTCACCAGGACCGATTTTGTGCTCTGGATTCGCAACAGCTTCTATATCGCGGTGCTGACGACGATCGCAACGCTGTTCATCGCAACGCCGGCCGCGTATGCGTTTTCGCGCTTCCGCTTTCCGGGCCGCTCCAATCTGCTGCTGCTCTTTCTGGCGCTACAATCGTTTCCGGCGGTGATGGCGCTGGTGCCGCTGTATCTGCTGCTCCAGACGATCGGCCTGCTGAATCATGCGGGCCTGATCCTGGCCTACTCGGCCGGCGCGCTGGTCTTCAACATCTGGAACATGAAGGGCTACTTCGATACGATCCCGATCGATCTGGGCGAGGCCGCGCTGATCGACGGTGCATCGCCGACGCAGGCGTTTCTGCGCGTGGTGCTGCCGCTGGCGCGTCCTGTCCTGGCGATCACGGCGCTCTTCAGCTTCCTGGCCGGCTGGAACGAGTACATCATGGCCCAGACGATCCTGAACAGCAGCGCCGAGTACACCGCTCCGGTCGGCCTGTTCATCCTCCAGAACGATAAAGCTGTGCCCTGGGGCTATTTCGCCGCCGGGTCGCTGATGGTCTCGGTGCCGGTGATGATTCTCTTCTTGTCGCTTCAGCGCAACCTGGTCTCGGGCTTGACGGCCGGTGGATCAAAGGGCTAGATCGTAAATTGACGAATCCGGCTATAATCGCGGCTGTATGTTTGATCTGACAGCCGCGTTTAGCTTAACGCCCTCTGTCTTGGTTTAGGATGCTATGACCAATAACGCAACGAATGTTACTCAAGATTTCATCTTTGGCACCATGGCCACCGACGATCTGCGGCTGGCAGCGATCCAGGCCGAAGGTCGCGGCGTGCATCATGGGAATCGCATCGCGCCCGCCGACCCGGAGCCGGGCCAGCCGGTGCAGCTGCGGGTGAGTGTCGGTACCGAGGTCAGCGCCGACGCGGTGTGCGCCTACTATACGCTGGACGGCAGCGAGCCTTCGAGCGCCTCCGAGCAGATCGCGTTCGAGCGCGCCGAGGTGGTGTGGGACACGCTGCTGTGGGGCTATCGCCAGGAGTGGCTGGGCACGCTGCCGGCGCAGCCGAGCGGAACGCTGGTGTGCTACCGCATCGTCGCCGAGACGCGCAGCGGTGGCCGCGTCTGGGCCGATCTCGATCCGCTGACCGGTGAGCCGATGACGTTTGCCTATCATGTCGATCGTGAGCGCGTGCCGGAGTGGATTCGCGACGCGGTGATCTACCACATTTTTGTCGATCGCTTCTTCCCTGGCACGGGCAACACCTGGCATGAGGTGGAGTCGCTTGGTGACATCTGGGGTGGAACGCTGCGCGGCGTGATCGAAAAGCTGCCCTATCTGCAAGCGCTGGGCGTAAACTGCCTCTGGCTGTCGCCGATCTTTCCGTCGCCCACGCACCATGGCTACGACGCAACCGACTATTGCTCGGTCGAGCCGCGCCTTGGTACCAACGAGGATTTGCGCGCGCTGTTCGACGCCGCTCATGCCCACGGAATGCGCGTGCTGCTCGATTTTGTCGCCAACCATCTGTCGAATGAGCATCCGGCGTTTCTGCGCGCCATCGGCGATCCCGATGCGCCCGAGCGCTCCTGGTTTACCTTCGCGCTCTGGCCCGACGAGTACCGCTCGTTCTTCGGCGTACAGTCGATGCCGCAGATCAACAACGAAGATCCAGGCGCTCGTAACTATATCATCGGCGCGGCGCGCTACTGGCTGGAGCAGGGCGCTGACGGCTTTCGGCTGGACTACGCCAACGGCCCGTCGCACGGCTTCTGGACGCACTTCCGCGCGGCGACCCGGGCGATCAAGCCCGATTCGTTCACGGTCGGCGAGATTGTTGAGACGGCGGAGCTTCAGCGATCGTATCAGGGGCGGCTCGACGGCGTGCTCGATTTTCTGCTGCTACAGCACATTCGCGCCTTTTTTGCCTTCGAGGCGCTCACGACCAGCGCCTTCGATAGCTTCTTGCGCCGGCATCTGGCCTACTTCCCCAGCGATTTTGCGCTGCCGTCGTTTCTCGACAACCACGACATGAATCGCTTCCTGTGGGTGGTGGGCGGCGATCTGCGGCGGCTCAAGATCGCGGCGCTGTTCCAGTTCACGCTGCCCTATCCGCCGATTATCTACTACGGCACCGAGGTTGGTCTCAACCAGTCGCACGATCTGGAATACCCCGACGGCTCGCGGCGCATGGAAGAGTCGCGCGGCCTCATGCTCTGGGAAGACGATCAGAATCCCGATGTGCTGGCGTTTTACACGCGGCTGATCGCGCTGCGACATCGGCAGCCCGGTCTGTGGCGCGGCAACCGGCGCACGCTCGCGCTCCATGACGACGGCCTGTACATCGTGGCGATCGAGAGCCAGGATCAGACCGCGATCGTGGCGCTGAACCGCAGCGCAGCCGAGCACACCGTCGATCTCGACACGTCGCTGGCGCCGGCGCTGGCAACCGAGAGCGGCGTAGCTTACCAGGATCACCGTCTGACATTGCCGCCATTCAGCGGCGCGATCTTTATGGCTGGCGAATAAATACGATTGGTGTCGATTAACGGGTTATTTTCCAGCTTATTCGATTTTCGACGGTGAAATATGAATATTGATGCTTGTAGGGGCGTATTGCAATACGCCCCTACGGTTATTTCACCGGTATTTCGCTATGCTGTGCAACGATTTCTGATCTACACAACTCCCTTCACGCGGCACAGCATGAACTTAAGATAGCGTCCCTCGGGAAAATGCGCCGGAACCGGATGATCGAGCGGCTGACCGGCATCGTGGAGGATCTGAAGCTGGCAGCCCGCGTTCGACGCGGCGTCGGCGAGCATGGCGCGAAAATGCTCAGGCGAGACCTGGCTGGTACAGCTTGCCGAGGCCAGCAGCCCGCCCGGCTCGACGCAGCGCAGCGCGAGCTGGTTGAGCCGCGTGTAGGCTCGCACGGCCGCATGCGCCTGGCGTTTGGTCGAGGCGAACGACGGCGGATCGAGGATCACCAGATCGAAGCGCTGGCCCTCGGCGGCGTAGCGCTCCAGCAGCGCGAAACAATCTTCGACCAGAAACTGGTAGCTGTTGGGATTGAAGCCGTTCAGCCCGAAGTTGACGCGCGCGTCCTCGGCGGCGGCGGGCGCGATGTCGCAGCTCACCACGTCGGTTGCGCCGCCCCACGCCGCGTAAAGCGAGAACGCGCCGGTGTATGAGAAGCAGTTCAGCACGCGCCTGCCGTGCGACCACGACTCCAGAAAATGGCGGTTCTCGCGATGATCCAGAAACAGGCCGGTCTTTTGTCCCGCAAACAGATTGGCCCGAAACTTGAGCCCATGCTCCTCGATCACCAGATCCGGTGGCGGCAGCTCTCCCCACAGTAGCCGAATTTTTGCGTCGGCCTCGGCTTCTCCACGCGCCACGCGCTCGACAATGCCCTCCAGCGGCACGATCTCACGCAGCGCGGCGACGATCCACGGCACCAGCGTGCGCACGCTATCGGCGTACGTGGCGATCACCGCGTATGCGCCGTAAAGATCCACCGTGATGCCGGGCAGTCCGTCGCCCTCGCCGAAGAGCACGCGGTAGGCTGTGGTCGCTGTCTGCCGGAGTGGAGCGCGCAGCTCCCAGGCGGCAGCAACCTGCGCCGCGATCCAGTCCGCATTGGGCGTCTGCTGCTGGCTAAAGATGCGGATCGCGATCGGGCTGGTCGCATCCCACAGCCCGAAGCCGGTCCACGGCCCGCAGGTCACGCGCACCCAGGTGCCGCTCTCGAAGCGCAATCCTGCGGGCACATGATCGCGATAAACCCAGGGATGGCCGGCGCTGAGATGTTTTTTGAGATGCAGTGGTAGCTGAACTGTTGCTCGTCTGCTCATGCCTTTTTTCTTTCTTCGGCCAGGAATTCTAGTAGATGGCGCGGTATTGAGCAAATCGACGGGCAAACAAAGACGGGAGCAGCTAGCGCCGCTCCCGTCGATGCTAAGGTTCGATAAGGCTATGGGTTTAGCACATCCACGTCTGTCGCCCGGACGAAGCCCAGGCGGTGGTTGTAGAAGACGACATAAAACTCGGTGTTGCCCTCAACCACGGTATGCTGAGCCGGATCGAGCCGGTAGACCGGCGCGGCGTAGTAGTCGGCGCGCACCTTGTCCTTGGCGACATAGATCTGGCCCGCCGGAATATCATAGATCTTGGGTCGGGCTACCGGATTGATGCCTGGCGGGAACGCCGACGCGTCGGGATAGGCCGAGCCGTAGACCGGTATCGTCGTCAGGCCGGCCTTGGGCGTGATCAGCGTGCCCTCGCCGCGAACGCTATTCGTATCGTCCGGGTTGTAGAACCAGGCTTTGAGGCTGCCGTAGTAGATCGCGGTCCAGTCGCCCTGCGTCTCGGCGCGGTAGAACTCCTGACCGGTCACCGCTTTATTGCCCCAGTTATTGGCGCGTGTAGCGTACGACTGTGCCTGGTTGATGTAGGGATTCGTGATGTACGGCGCGTCGAAGCTCGGCGCGGTGCGCAGATACACGAAGTTTGCGGGCTGCGTCGGCACGGCGCGGCAATCGGTCGCGGTGTAGCAGTAGGTCATCGGCGGCTGGTTGGTGGCGAAGTTCGGCGCGATCTTGACGATGTCGGGGTTGCCGTGGCCCTGGCCCTGGCGGATCGGCGCGCCAATCAGCTGCATGTAGCGATCCCAATCCCAGAACGGACCCGGGTCCCAGTGCATGGCCGACTGCCGCGCGGGCGTCAGGCCCGGAACGTCATCGTGGCCGATGATGTGCGCGCGATCCAGCGGAATGTCGTACTTGTCGGCGAGATATCGCACCAGCCGCGCCGAGGTCTTGTACAAACGCTCGCTGTACCAGGACGCGCCCTCGATCGCAAAGCCCTCGTGCTCCAGGTTGATCGAGTGGGCGTTGATGTACCAGTTGCCGGCTGTCCACGCGACGTTCTTGTTGTCGACCATCTGCGTGATCTCGCCGTCAGACGCGCGGTGCACATAGTGCGAGCTGACGTAGGCGCGTGGGTTCTGGAAGAGCCGGATCGTCGGCAGATACAGCGTCTCGGTGTCGTGGACGACGACGTACTGAATATCCAGGCCGTCCGCCTCGCGATTAGCGAGATCGTAGTTGCCGTAGTCGCTGGGGCTGGCGGAGTTCTGGATGTACGCGGCCGGGATAAACTGGCAGACGATGCCGTTCGGGCAGTCGACGCCGCTCTTCTTGTTGTTGCGCATCGGGATCGCACCGGCGGTGCCGACATTGGGCTGGATCGCCTTGGCCGCCAGCGTGACCTGCTGGCCCTCGCTGGTCTGGCGGCGGCTGCCCTCATTGATCGTCGCGTACACGTCGTCGGCGTAGCCCAGCGCGATCGTGGCCTCGTCGGAGTTGCTGTACTTCACAACCGCGCCGTACCAGTCGGCATCGTTGGCGGGTGTGCCGCCGACAGTCTGGCGGGCATACTCGGCCAGCAGCGCTGCGCCGCCGCGAATAT
>DASWTW010000494.1:0-4011 GCA_036401895.1 Herpetosiphonaceae bacterium
GGTATCGACCAGCGTTGCGGATAGGAAGGGCGCCGTAAACGAAAAGCGGCCCTGGTACTGCGTCATGAGATTCTTGCTCAAGTCATCGCCGACGACGGCCTGAGGCAGCCGCTGAAACCAGGCCTCGAAGATCGCGGCGGCGGCGCTATCGCCTCGGGTATCGCCATCCCAGCTCTGGAGCAGCGCGACCGCCTGGCGCTGCGCGTCGTTCTCGGGCGTGACCAGCTTCAAGAGCACCGGCACAAACTCACGCGCCAGCAGCGAGACACGATCGCCCTGAATGGCAGCAAAATCATCGGGGCTGAGCTTCTCTTTGGATTGCAGCAGCTCGGTGATGCGCTCAGCCCGGTAGCGTGGAGCCCACTCGCGGCCAAGAAAATGCGGATAATCGTCAGGCACCGGGCGATTGTTGGCGGTGACCACGAAGTGCTCCGGCGGATTGTAGCTCTGCGGCAGCTCTTCGAAGGGCACGTAGCCGGTCCACTCATGCGCACCGCTCCAGCCCTCGGCGGGCAGCGCACCATCGCCGCCGGCCCGCACCGGAATACGACCTGGCGCGTAGTAGCCGATGTTACCCTCGCGATCGGCGTAGACAAAGTTTTGCGACGGCGCAACATAGTCGCTCAGCGCCGCCTTGAACTGATCCCAGTTCTGCGCATCGTTGATGCCCAGGAACGCGACGATCGTCGTATCCTCGGGATCGAGCGAGGTCCAGCGGAAGGCCAGCGGCTCAAGCTCGTCACGCTGCTGGTCGAGCGGCAAGTCCGCGTTGTTGACGTTCAGCGCGTCCGAGATCAGCGGGCCGTGACGTGTGATGCGCACCACCTGCGTCACGTCGGGCGCGCCGCGCACCTTGATCGTCTCGGTGATCACCGTCATCGGCTCCATCTGGCCCTCGAACTCGGCCATGCGGCCGGTGGCGTCGAGGCGCTCACGAAACAGATCCTGCACGTCCGGGCCGACGTTGGTCACACCCCAGGCGATCGAATTGTTGCGTCCGATCACAACGCTGGGCAGTCCCGGCAGCGTCGCGCCGATCAGATTAAAATCGCCGCTGGACAGATGCGCGAGATACCAGATCGACGGCACGCGCGTGCCAAGATGCGGATCGTCGGCCAGCAGCGGCAGGCCCGTGGTAGTTTTGGTGCCGTCCACGACCCAGTTATTCGATCCGAGACCTTCGCCGCCGGGAGTGCCGATGCCCATCAGCGCGCGCACATCCTCACCCGCTGCGATCAGCGGCGTATAATCGCCGCTAGCCGTAGCCGTCATAATCGTCGGGCCATCGTCGGGATAGCCCGGCAGCAATTGGGCGACTCGCTCGGCGCCCACGGCACGCGTCAGATCGTTGCGCAGCAGCTCGGTCGTATAGTTACCGCCGAGATCCCAGGCCATCATCTTAGCCCAGACTAACACATCCGGGCCGGTCCACGGCTCGACAGTGCTTGGCACGCCCGATGAAAGCCGCAGGATCGTGAACTCAGGCGGGAAGGACTGGCTACCTGGCTGGGCGATAAACGCGTTGATCCCGGACGTGTAGGCGTTCACCACATCTTTGGTCTCGGCGGGCAGCTTCTCCCAGGCGCTGGACGCCGCGCGGTAGACGCCCAGCGTGCGCAGAAAGCGATCGGTGCCGAGCGTGGACGAGCCGAGCAGCTCGGAGAGCCGCCCCTGGCCGATCCGCCGCTGAAACTCCATCTGCCACAATCGATCTTGCGCATGAGCATAGCCCAGGCCGAAGAACAGATCGAGCTTGTCCTCGGCGTAAATATGCGGAATACCATCGACATCGCGCATAATCTCGATCGGCGCGCGCAGGCCGGGAACCTTAAGCGTGCCTTCGGTCTGCGGCAGCGAGCGGCGGAGATAGAAATATCCGCTGGTTCCTGCGATCAGAAGCAATACGGGAAGCACGCCAAACCATCTGAGCACTCTTAACGAACGTCGCATCAATCGTCTCCCTCAACAGTGAAGGCTATTTGTCCGGGTGGATATCGGATACACCGGGCAGCGAGATCACACGCATCGATCGGCTGGAAAGTGCCGATCAGAGGGTGATCGGGTCGTGTGCTGGTGCCGTGAGTGTATCACACTTGGCGCGCAATTGATGCGACAGAAGAGCGGAATTAAGAGGTTTTAACCATGAGCGATTAGTGGTTTCAAACTAGTTTGATACGTGTTATGCTCTTCTAAAGCGCACAGCTAAAACATTTCTAGAGGCGAGATGCTGGCTGTCCAGCAGATACCAAATGTGCAGCTTGTCGTCGACGATCTTTTTGAGTAGCCGACTTCCCCGGCGATCTTCTTCCAGACGACAAACAGCCCTCACCGCGCCACCTTTAAGGGGGCGACCCGATGAGGGCTACCGCTCCGCTCGACTAAGCTCGAAACCAGGCGCGAGTCTTGGGCCGCAGGAAATACCAGAAATTGATACCGATCCAGAAGATCGCGCGAAAGATGCTGGCGTAGATGCTGGCTTGCTCAGTCGCCGGGAGCGTCTCGTCCGAGAGGCCAAGCACCGAGCCCAGCACAGTAAGCCCGTGAAACAGCACCAGCAGCCCAAGCAGCACCACGCGCGGTGTCGCTGCGCTGCCACGTGCCGACGGACGCGCCGATCACGCCGATGCCGAGACCGGCGAGCAGCAGCGCCGTCAGCTCGGTGCCGGGAACCGCCGCATTGCCGCCCAACGCCGCGACGACCGCCAGCAGCGGAAAGACGCCCGCCACAATGCTATTGAGGATCGTCAAAATCCATACGCCGAGCGGACGTAGCGCGTGTTTCTCGGCGTCGCGTCGCATCGCTCTCTGCATAATCGCATCCTCCTGTTGCCCGGACCCGCCGGCTGCGCAGCATCAGTACACGCTTAAACAGCCTTTACGGGCTACACTTTTATCCTAGCCAATCCACAAACGCCGATCAAGACCAGTCTGTAACAAACATGTAAATCTTTTCACTCGCTGCTAGCGTCCCTTGCTCAGCCGGCGACGCGAATTTGGCTGCTTGCTCTCGCTTTTGTTCGGCAGCGTCGCGCTAGCATCCCACGAGCGCACAATCACACTGCCGCGCGGCAGCGGCTCGACATGCAGCGTGTTGGGCAAGGGCTTACGCTTCTGCTGCGACTCAGGATCGGTCAGGATCGCGATCGGCACCTTGCGCAGCAGCGTATGCGTCGGCATGTGCGGCAGATCGCGCAGCAGCCGCGTCGGCCCGATCAGCAGATAGCGCATCGGCACCAGCGTAAACAGCGTACGACCGGCATCCAGCAGCGCCACAGTCGCGGTGCGCAGCGAGTGACAGGCGTTCACCAGGTGATACCAGCTCGCCTGCTCGAAATCCAGGCTCACGATCAGCGTGCCTGAGTCGTCGTAGACGCGTTCGGTAACAGCCGTCGAGCCCTGGGGGGACGAGAACGTTAGCCCGATGCTTTGATTGTAGTGATGCGCAACCTTCGCCAAACACTCGACCGCCTGCGCCAGACTGGTGATCGTGCCCGCTGGAACAATCGTCGGCGGCGCGTACTCCTCGCCCTGAGGATCGTAGGAGTACACCAGCTGGCCGGGCCGATCGCGGCCAAAGGCAAAGCCCGCGTGCAGCACCGCCGCCATCGTCGCCTGAAACGCCGCCGCTCGATTGGGCTGCGCCGCCAGCGCAAAGGCGATGCTGACACCGACCGTTTGGGTTGTTGCACGTTGTATATGCTGAGACATCCGTTCTTATCCGCTCATATCCGTCGCAAAACCAGGCCATCGACTGGTATTGCTGGGATATGGTGCGCCCCGAGCACGTTGCTGACATCCTCCGATCGAATCACTGGACTAGCCGCCGAAGAGCGCTGTCGCATTGCCGTAGAAGAGGTTCAGGCCGATCGTAGCCAGAATCACGCCGGTCAGCGAGAAGAGCAGGATCGTCGAGAGCACCAGCGAGATCTTGGTGCTAGCCTTCGCGCCGGTGCGCCGCGCCTCCTGAATGCGCTGGTGCCGCAGCGTCTGCGCCTGCCACTCAAGAATATC
>DASWTW010000495.1:0-3295 GCA_036401895.1 Herpetosiphonaceae bacterium
CCCATGAAGCTCGATCCGTTGGCGAGAATCACCAGCACCAGCGCGGGATTGGCCCGCAGCTTATCGAAGGGCAGGCCCGGCGCGCGCAGCAAGATCAACAGGCCGGCCAGCGGGATCAGAGCAGCGCAGAGCAGGCCAAAATAGATGCCGAAGTGTGGCGGGTACCAGAAGCGATCGACCGCGCCTTTGAAATGCTCGGCCAGATCCCACTGCGTGCTCAAATAAGTCGCCACAAACGCGACAAGGTTCAGCGCCAGCAGCAGCCGAACCAGCTCCCAGCGCCGCTGCTCACTCGTGCGCGTCTCATGCGATGCCATGCTCATGCAGAACTCCTAACCTGGGTCTTTTGGCGATGCTGGTATTTTACTCTAATTTGTAGTAGTCGCCAGAACATCGGTCCTGCTGAGAGGCCGGGAGAAGGGAGCCAGGTAGAAGGATGAGATTTCAAGATCTAGGTGTTTCAAGGGGATTCAGGAGCGCGGCGTGGTTCGCGCTGCCAGATTGCCGGATCTGTCACATCTTTGAAAGCACTCGTAGCAGCAAGGCGCTCTAATGCTGCGGCCATGCGCTGCCCTTGTGGGCTAGCTGTCGATGATGGGGTAGACTCGTCCAGAATCGTGACGTACACGGACACTGGTTGATCTGGCGTCAAGCTCGGTGCTTCACCACTCCACTCTAAATGATCGCCTTGCAGCACAGCTTTATAGGCACTCAACATAGATCACCCGTTTTCTCAGACTCGCTGAATTGTTTTCTACGTTCTGATTATACCGGAGGAGATAGCTATATGAATGGTTGAATCAACGCTGCGGCATCACCGCGCTGCTCCCACGATGATGCCGCACGATGGGTATCAGAGTGGTCCAGGTCCCTGGGGCAGATCCGGGCCGCCATCGTCGGGAATAATGATCGGCGGCGCCGGGAGCGTCGGGTCGGGCACGGGCTCGGGATTGGGATTCGGCATGGGATCAGGGTAGGGCGGCTGCGGCATCGGCTCGGGCTGCGGTATTGGGTCCGGCGTTGGTGATTGCCAGGTCATCGCGATTCCTTTCACGTCTCCACAATTGATCCCGACGTATCACATTCTGCGCCACGGGCAAAAGCGCACAAGCCGAGTCTCAAAAGCGGATCAACCCCGGCTCGGCGGCTTTCGCACCCGCACATGCAAAAAATACGAGACGACCTGCGCATCTTGTAGCTCAGGGCGCGCCGCGACGACCTCATCGCCGGGGCGCGGCTCCTCGACGCGCTCGATCACGAAGCCGCTCGCAATCAGCAGATTGAGCCACTGGCTGAGCGTGCGCGTGAAGCGCGGAATCCTGAACTTCGTCAGGCCCTGCGTGACCTCCGGCGGCGCGGCGCTAAACAGCCACTCGCTGATCTCGCCGTCGCGGCCCTGAAAATAGTCGCCGACCTCGATCGCATAGGTAATGCCGCTGGTATCACGCAGATTGCGGCGGTGCGGCGTGTCGAAGCAGGGATGGGCGATCGAGAACTGAAGAAAGCCGCCCGGCTTGAGCACGCGATACGCCTCGGCGATAACGCGATCGGTCTCAGGAATATCCATCAGGCTCATAAACGCCGTCGCGAAATCGAAGCGCTCGTCGGCAAAGGGCAGCTCCACAGCGCTGGCAACCCGATAGTCGATCCCCAGCGGATGCTCTCGCTCCAGGCTACTGGCCTGCTCGACAAACACCTCGGCAATATCGACCGCCGTCATCTGCGCGCCGCGTATCGCCAGCAGCCGCGTGTTGTGCCCCTCGCCACACCCGATGTCCAGACCTTGCAGACCGGCGAACGGCGGCAGCATCGCAAAAAACGCGGGCGTGTTCAGGTAATCGCGGTACACGTCGTAGCCGGCCCGTGACAGCATCGTCCAGGTAGCCGCGCTCTCGTTCCACAGCCGCCCAACCTCGGTATGATCCATCCACGCACCTCATGTGTGATACACCGGCTATTGTAGCCCGCCGATCAAGCGTGCATACATCTTGCTGGTTCTCCGGCTGGCTGTGCGCCATGCGCCACGATCGGCCGGGTATATGATTGATCGTAGCGTGATGGACGCACAGAATGTTCAATAGGAGGAGATCATGGCGATTCCGTTTGGTGTGTTTGTGCCACAGGGCTGGCGCATGGACCTGGTTGAGATCGACGATCCGATCGAGCAGTACGAGGCCATGACCCGGGTCGCACGCGTCGCCGAGGAGAGCGGCTACGACTCGATCTGGATCTACGACCACTTCCACACTATCCCGACGCCCGAGCTGGAAACCTGCTTCGAAGCCTGGACGATCACGGCCGGCCTGTCTCGCGATACCAGCCGCATCAAGGTGGGCCAGATGGTGAGCTGCAACGGCTACCGCAATCCGGCGCTGCTGGCCAAGATGGCCTCCACCGTCGACGTGATGAGCCACGGACGGCTGCTGTTTGGCCTGGGCGCGGGCTGGTACGAGCATGAGTGGCGCGCTTACGGCTACGGCTTCCCGGAGACGCCCGACCGAATGCGGGCTTTTCGCGAGGGCTGCGAGATCATCCACGCGATGTGGACGAAAGACTATCCCGAGTTTCAGGGCAAATACTACACAATCGACAAGCCGATCAATGAGCCCAAGGGCGTGCAAAAGCCGTATCCGTCGTTCTGGATCGGCGGCGGCGGCGAAAAAGTCACGCTGCGGCTGGTGGCGAAGTACGGCAATGCCTGCAACGTCGGCGGCGATGTCGAGACGATTCGCCACAAGTTCGACGTGCTGCGCCAGCACTGTGAGGATCTTGGCCGCAACTACGACGAGATCATTCGCTCGACCAGCATCAACGTGCATCTGGTCGGCGCGGGCGAAGATCCCGAGGCTGTCACCGCTCAGGCGCGCGGCAGCACCTCCTACCAGGAATACTCCAAATCGTTCTGGGTGGGCACGCCCGAGCAGATCGTCGATCGGCTGCGTCCGCTGATCGACGCGGGCGTGAACTATGTGCTCGTCTATCTGCCGCGCGTGGCCTATGATCAAGAGCCAGTGCGCCGCTTCGCCCAGGAGGTCATCCCGCAATTCCAGTAGGTGGGTGTAGATCGTGGCTTTTGGCTGCACTCGGCGAGTCTTTTGGTTGCAGTGGACATTTTGTCACTTTGTCGATCATCCACTGTAAAATAGCTCCACATCACTAGAGGTGCCGACCTACACCATCAAGACGCCAGGGTAGTCTCCCTCTCCACACCCACACAAGGGAGGCTACCTCAAATCTAGTATGCATAAACGACTTGTCGAAGTTCGCAATCCAAAGATGGAATGTATCTTCTGTT
>DASWTW010000496.1:0-28716 GCA_036401895.1 Herpetosiphonaceae bacterium
CGCTGCAACACCAATTGATACTTGTAACACTAGATACAGCTATTCAAAGTTATCCAGTTAGCATTCTGGAGATCGAGGGATAGTTGACTCAAGCGTTCGGCTTCACTCCTTCTAGCTGTACTGAATAGTAGTAAATTAGCCGCTCCAGCGCGTGAAACACTCGTCACGCATCACCGGCACCGCGTCGTAGGCGTTGAGCCGAGCTGCATGCTCCACATCCGCCCCAAATCCGCGCTCGTACAGCTCCCGACCGCTGCCGCACTCGCGAACGATCGCCGCCAGATCGGGCTGGGCCGCCACAAACGCGCCTGCGCAGAACCTGGCCTCGGGCGATTTCGGGTAGTCCAGCTGCGCCAGAATCGCGCCCGCGCCCAGCGCATCCTCGATCGCAAACCGCAGCTCGCCGTCCTCAGAGGGCGTTCGCCAGCGCTCGCCGCAGGCCAGCACCGTCACGCAGTGCTCGGTTGTCGCCAGCACCTGATTCACCACCGCCGCGACCGCCGCCGCGTTGAGCAGAGTCCCGACGAAGAGATACGGAACCTGCGGCGCGTAGCGGCTACAGGTCGCGCCGTTGGGCGAGCGCAGCACGATCCTGGTCTCCTCGGTCGCGGCCAGAAACGTCAGCGGCGACAGCGAGAAGCGGCTCTGCGCGGGCGCATCCAGCCGTCCCACCGCGACCTCACCGCCGACGCGCTGAGCCAGCAGCGCCGGATCTTCGTCGTAGGCGCAGGGATAAACGACCGCGCCGTGCTGAACCGCCGTAACAACCGCCGACGAAAAGCTGAGCGTATCGACGACGATCAGCACATCGCCGCGCTCGGCGGCGGCGCGTGCTCCACGCCGGCCCCACTCCAGGCGGCAGCGATACCCATGTTGTGAAAAAACGTGCTCGTCCATCGATTTGTCGATCTTCCTCTCGGCCAGAATTACAGGCGACACGGGGCTGGACGCGCCAGCGTGCTGGGTAGGCATCTATGCTCGGCGGCATCTGCGGCGATCTGGCCCACACGCTTGTAGACGACAAACTCGTGCTCGGTTGGCCCGTGAAGCGTCGCGACGGGCTGGTAGCTCTCGGCGAAGCGCGGATCGTTGCGAATGTCGGCGAGCGCCCAGTCGAAATCGACGGAGTGAACATAGTAATCGGGCGCGTAGTGCCAGAAGCCCCAGGCAAAATCGCCCTGGGCAATATGCGGCACGATATTCGGCAGCGTCAGCCCGGCCAGATCGATGATGCGATTGTCAGTGAAGTAGCCCAGATAGCCGATTTCGATGAACGCCACGCTGTCGGTGCGCGCGGTGTGCTGACGAATCCACTGGCTCAGCTCGATATAGCTTTTGCCGCGCGGATCGCCCTCATAGGTCAGCGCGTTTCTGATCGTCGGCAGGCCAAGATTGAGCAAGATCGCGCCGACCAGCAGCGCCGACAGCGCGGTAGCGGCCGGTGGTTGCCGCACCAGCCTGATGATCAGCTCAACACAGGCGATCACGCCGAGCGCAAAGAACAGATTGAGCACAAACAGGATCGGCAGTTGATACCACCAGTACGCCGACACGCCGAGAATGGTGTAGCCCAGCACATACAGCAGGCCCCAGCCCAGAAAGATCAGCCAGGCACGACGGCGCAGACCGGCTGAGATCACGCCGGCAACGATCAACAGCCACCAGCCGTTGATCAGCGGCAGCGACGGCAGCCTGAAGCGAGTGCCCCAGGTCGGCAGCCATTCCTGAAGCAGCCGTACCAGAAACGGACGGCCCATCCCGTTCTGACCCTGAGCCTGTTTAGCGGCCAGGGTATTCGGCAAAATGCTGCCGAATGTGCTCTGTGCATACACGGCCCAGATCATAACCGGCACGGCAAAGCCAACGCCCAGCACCAGCACAGGTCTGATCCAGCTCGATCCTGCTTCTCTGCGGTCGTTCCAGCCCTGGATCGCGGCGAGCAGCACAATCAGACAGAAGACCAGAATCCCTTCGCCGCGAGTGAGAAACAGCAGCCCGAGCGTAAAGCCTGTCGCCAGCCGATCGCCGTGGAGAAAGAGCGAGATGCCGAGCACCAGCAGAAAGGTGAAGATATACGCTTCCATGCCCAGAAAGGAGATCCAGCCGGAGCCGATCACGACCAGCCCGATCAGGCCCGCCTGCCAGTCCGACAGCGCCCAGGCTGAGCGGTAGCCGAAGAAGACCCACACGATGCCGAGCCAGCAGAGCGCAGTCAGATAAACGGCGATCGCGCTGATCGCCTGGTGCGAAAAGACGATGCCCAGCGCGGCAACTGCCAGCGTGAACAACGGCGACGTGGTGCCGAGCGTGTGAGGCGGATGATTAAAGACAAAACCGTTGCCCGCGACAAGGTTTTTGGCATAGGTCAGCGTAATATAGGAGTCGTCGTTCAAGAACAGCGTATGCTGCGAGGCAACATAGAGTGGAAACAGACTGGCCAGTGCTAAGCCAGCGATCACGAGTATGCTGCGAAACCGTTGATTCGACACTACATGCATTGCTATTCCTGGGTGCTCGGAGGCGGGTTGCTTACGCAGATCGATAGTATCGTAACCGACGAGCGATAAGGTCATCTTTTCGGCAAGGTTTTTGGCTGCAAGCTTACAGGACTGACCAAATCTGAAAGCTGTGCTCGCGCCGGACGTTGCCGAAGCGTCCGGGACGGCTCAGTCCACCTCTCGATCGTCCTGCCAGCCCTCGCGCCCGACCAGCGGCACGAAGCGCACCGGCCCAAGCGACTCTTCTTGCAGCCCCTGCGATGTGCGCAGGATGCGAATCAGCTTCTGCTCGTCCATGCTGCCGATTGGAATCACCAGCCGGCCACCAGGCGCTAGCTGACCCAGCAGCGAGCGCGGGACGTGCGGCCCGGCAGCGGCGACGGCGATCGCGTCGTAGGGGGCGTGCTCGGGCAAGCCCTGCGTTCCATCGCCGATCATAACATGGACATTCGTGTAGTCGAGATCCGCCAGTCGCTGCGCCGCGCTCTCGGCCAGCGAGCGATAGCGCTCGATCGTCCAGACCTCGGCGGCAAGCTGCGCCAGCACAGCGGCAGCGTAGCCCGAGCCGGTCCCGATCTCCAGCACGCGCTCATTACCCCGGAGCTGAAGCGCGGCCACCGTCAGCGCGACGATGTACGGCTGCGAGATCGTCTGGTTTTCCGCGATGGGAAGCGCGTTATCGGCGTAGGCCTGCTGATCGAGGCTTTCGGGCACGAATCGATGGCGGGGCACGTTCACCATCGCATCTAAGACTCGTGTGTCACGAATATTGCGGCGTTCAAGCTGTTCACGGATCATCGAGCGCCGCTCGGCTTCGCGATCCATAGACGTCCATCCTTTTGCTTGTTGCCATGTAAACCTCGCAAGAGCCATGCCTGCGGGTGAACAAAGGAACAAGGGAACAAGGGAACAAAAAGCAGCCGAATCGTTTGTGCGCCCAGAGGGCACCCGGTTTCTTTGTTCCTTTGTTCTTTGGCTTGCCCTCACCCCCAGCCCCTCTCCCATTGCCTGCGGCATAGGAGAGGGGAGCAGTGGTACTTGCTTTTGTTCTTTGTTCCTTTGTTTTTTTGTTCTTTGTTCCTACCGCACCCAAATACTCGACTCCGCCGATTGTGCGTCCTGCTGCGCCCACTGGACGCGACCCAGCGGCGCGAGCCGCACTTCGAGCTGACTGGTGGCCGTGAGCGGACGCTGGAGCACCGCGCGCTCAAACGTTTGCTGCACGATCGGCGCGCCCGTATCGTCGGTGGACTGCTCGGCGGCGGTCAGCGGCAAGCCAAAGATCGGCAATCCGCCGTTGATCTGCCAGAAATCCAGGAACGGCCCGCTGACGTTGTGCTGCGTTTCGGGAAAGAATCGCGCGTCCGGCTGCGGCGCTTCGACGGCGACCTCGGCGGGCGTCAACAGCTGCCGGCCCAGCAGCCCGATCTGCACCGACGCCGTTGTATCGCTCTGCTGCGGCTTGTACTCGAAGCTGGCGCGCTCAAAAAGCTGCGTCCAGCCATCCCCGGTCTGCACCGGCGGCGCGATCGGCAGGCCAAACAGCGGCTCTGCGCCCCAGGCGCGCCATGCCCGCCAGATGATCGGCTGGACCGCGAAGCTGCCGATCGTCTGCGGCTGCGGCTGCGGCAGCAGCGCGTTAGCCGAGCGCAGTACCGCCTCGACGCCGCCCAGGTTTTGCGCGAACTCGGGCTGATCGCCGGTGATCAGCTCGGGTGTGATCGCGGGGATGCCCAGGCCACCGGCCCAGTCGTGCATGCCACCGGTGATCGGGTAAAAATCCCACTTGGGAATGAATTCATAGCCCGCGCCGTCGGCAAAGACGCGCGCCATCTGGATCGACGGCTCGTGATTGCAGGCGGGAAAAACCACGCCCGCGTTGGAGTGGAAAAAGATTACGCCGTCGGCATCCAGCAGAAAATCGCGGATCACGCGGCTCTCCGGCTCGGAGTCGCTGTAAGGCCCGCCGGTATCCGAGACGATGCCGTACGCGCCCGAGACGCGCTGGCTCCAATCGTTCTCGGGGCAGCTGTCGGCGCTGGTGTCCATGTTGCGATTGAGATCCACGCCGCTGGCGTTCTGGCGACGGCCAAGCGCCATGCCGTCGGGATTGAGCAGTGGAATGATGTATAGCCGCAGCTCAGGCGGAACCGCTGCCGGATTGGCCCGAAAATGCTCGACCAGCTGTGTCGCCAGCTCGTAGGTGTTGCGCTCAGGAAAGCCGTGTGTCGCGCCGACCAGCACCAGCTTACGCGGCCCGCCGCCGATGCGCACGGCGGTGATCGGCCGGCCCTCAACCGACGTGCCCAGCGTCAGATCGACGACTTCCGGCGGCGAGCTCTGAGCCAGCGCCGGTGCAAACAGCGCAAAGCAGAGCGTCAGCAGCAGGCCGACGGCTGACAGGGCGCGCAGACGAATAGGAGGTTGGCGAGTCCGGCGTGGAGATCGTTTTGCTCGTTCTAGCAAAGTTTTAAGTTGTTCCTCTAGCATACAGATCGTGCTACTGCGGATCGCTGCACACGGGCCGAAACGCGCAGCCCGCGCAGGTCTGGCTGCCCTCACGCGGATCGGCAGGCCACTCTGCGATGCGCATCCGGTGGACAGTTTCCAGCACGCGCTCCGCGACCGCGTCCAGCTGCGCTCGACACAGTGTACCAGTTTTCGGGCTGCGCTCTGAGGTCGGGAAGCAGGCCGAGCACGACTCGTCGCCATGATCGATCAGGCGAATCTCGCGGCGGCCTTTGACGCTGGGCTTGCCGTTATCGCCGAACAGCTCAAGCGGATAGATCAGCGCCACGCTGACGACGCGCTCGTCCGGCCGTCGCTCCAGCCCTTCGACCTTGCCCTGCTCAAGCGCCAGCGCATAGACCGGCAGCTGAATATCGCCTGGTCGCCACGCTGCCGCACTGCTCTCGTCACGCGGCGGCACAAACTCGTTAAGCAGCTCGTTGATCGACGGGCTTTGCTGGCCCAGCTTGTAGTCGATCACATGCAGCCCATCGGCGCCGCGATCGATGCGATCGATCCGCCCGGCGACAACTACATCCGTGCCTGGGATCGCCCACTCGAAGCGCAGCTCGCCGCCCAGAAACGTCGTGCGATCGCTGCGCTCATGCTCGTAGCGGGCCAGCTGCATGACCGCTTTTTCGGCAAGCTGGCGAAACACCGTCTGTTTGAGCTTTGAGCCCCAGCGGTGATCGTCGGTCGGCCAGTGACGCGCGACCAGCGCTCGCGCCAGCCCCTCGTCAAGCTCGCCATCGCCGGCCTCGCCGAGCAGATCGTTGAGCGCGTTGTGGACGACGTGGCCTAGCGCCTGGCGCGGCGACGAGACAACATCGTACAGGTTCAGCGAGCGGGCGTAGAAGCAGCGGCGCGGACAGGTAAAATAATCCTCGATTGCGGTGGGGCTGACGTGGAACGGCGAGATGTCGGGTGGCTCGATCGCAGGCAGCGGTGGCTGAAGCTCAAGCAGCGTATCCGCGACGAAGCGCTGGGGCCAGAGCGCAAGCTCTACACTCGGATCGTTGGCCGGCGCGGTCTCGATTGCCGGGCTGTGCAGCCTTCCATGCCGATCGATCCCCGCGCCGATCTCGGCAGTCAGCACCGGCGACGGTAGGCGCGTGCGGCCCTGGCGATCGCTGCGGCTGTAGGAAAGATGCACGCTGCCGATCGCGCGGCCAATGGCGCGCCTCAGCTCCTGCCGGGCACGCTCCCAGGCAGCGGCTCGGTCATGGATCTGCGGCGGAATAAAGCCCGGCAGCGCGCCGAACGCTTCCGTCAACGCTTCGTCGTCGGCCAGTGGCAGCGGTTGGATCGGCTGGGGCAGCGCGCCCTCGTGCAGTCCGGCCACAAAGATCGTTTGCGCGCTACAGCCGCCCAGCGCTGAGGGCTGCCAGATCGCGACGGCGTGCTCGTGGGACTGGCCCTCGGGCGTGATCAGCGCCTGCGCCGATGTGAACACCTCAACCGCCGCGTCGAGCGTGAGTGGATCGCCGAGCGCCGCGCCAAGCTGCTCTGATTGCTTTAAAAAATCCAGCAGCCGTGTCCAGTGCCGTCGGTCGATCGCGACCGCCCACGATTCAAGCGCGGTCTCGGTCTGCTGCCAGGCGCGATGCTCAAGCTCCAGCGTGTTGAGCCAGCTTTGCAGCTGTGCGCTTGGCAGCTTATCTGTTGCGCGGATCGCCTGAGTGACGGCGCGAATCGCCGCCAGTCGCTCGCGTCCTCCTGGCGAGATCCTGGGCCAGCGTCCATCGCCCGGCTCGAACGGCTGGAAGCGCTGCTGCTCGGCTGCCTCGCTTACGGCGTGCGCATCGGCGCTGCTCAGGCCCAGCGCAGAATGCCGCAGCAGGGCGGCCGTCTCCGCCAGCGTCAGCGTCCGACCGGCCAGCAGCTTGAGTCCGGCCAGCGCGATCGGTGCCAGCACCAGCATGTAGCCGTCGCGGGCGCTCTGACCCTGCGCCGCCACGCCATACTGAAGCAGCACCCGTTGCAGAATCGGCACCAGCTCTGAGTCGAACGCGACGATCGCCAGATCGCCGTGAGCCGCGCCGCCGCGAAGCTGCTCGACGATGCTGCGCGCGATCGCGTGAGCCTCGGCGTCAACCGTGGTGTACTCGCCGACAGTGAGCTGCGGCGCGGCGGCTGTTGCATCACTGTTCACCGGCTGAAGCTCGTGCTGCCGGGTCCAGCGCGCGATCAAGCGCTCACGAGCCAGGGCGCTGTCGGCGCGCGGCTCGCTGGAAGCGCTAGCGATCACGGCGGTCGTCGGCGCGATCAGGGCTGAGACGAACAGCAGCTCAGCCGGCTGAAACAGATCCAGGTCGTCGAGCAGCAGCATCTGCCGCCGATTGGCCTGGTGCACATCGGGCACGCGCAGCGCATCGATCGCCCGCGTAAAAACCTCGTTGAAGGCGACCACACCGTGCTGGCGGCAGAGTCGTAGATAGACGCGGTAAGCCTGCCACAGCTCGTCGAGTGACTCGTCGGCGATCAGCAGCTCGGGCAACAGCGCAGGATCGGCGGTGCCTGCCCAATCGCTGAAGCGATCGAAGAGCAGCGCGATCCAATCCAGCGCGCCGGGCTGCTGGCTGCGTCGGGCAAACAACGTCTGCGGCCCCTGGCCGGCGATCCCCCACGCCTGGCGAATCAGCCGCCGCCGGTCGATCCCCGACAGCAGCGCGGCCTCGCTCCAGCCCACAGGTAGATCGGCGACCTCGGGAAACGCTTCCAGGATTGCAGTTGCCCGCTGGCGCGCTGTGGTTGTGGGCATGTCCTGCGCGGTTACATCCAGCAGCATCTCGCGCAGCACGGCGGCACCCGGACGATGCACAGTCAGCGCCAGGATCTGGCTGAGCGGTGCTCCGGCTGCCAGCGCTTCGCGGGCAACATTGGCCAGCTGGCTTGTCTTGCCGCAGTGGTATGCGGCGCAAAAGATTTGGCGTCGAGGCATTGGTTTCCTAATTTCTGCCAGGGCGATTATACATGTCCACGCGACGGGAAACAACGCGCGGCATATTCCTTGCGGCACAGCCCGTGGAGAACACTTCGCTAGGAGGCATTATGCATAAAGATGAGCACGTACAGCTGCCGGATCTGCCGCAGCTGGTGGTCGCGATCTTCGATGAGCGGACACGAGCCCAGGCGGCCGTGCAGGATTTGCAGCAGCAAGGTTTTGACGGCGAACAGCTCTCGGCGGTGTTTCGCCACGACGAGACTGCGGCCACGTCTGAGGAGGTTGTCGCGCTGGATCGTGAGGCCGAGGAGACCAGCGAGGATGTCGCGATCGGTGGGACCGTGGGCGGTCTGGCTGGGCTGCTGGGCGGCCTGGCCCTGTTTTCGATCCCGGCGCTGGGTCCGTTTCTCGGCGTCGGCGTGCTGGCGACCACGATCGGCGGCGCGGCGGTCGGCTCGGCAGTTGGCGAGCGCATGGCGAATCTTTCGACGCTGGGCGTGCCCCATGAGCGAGCGGCGCGCTACGGCTCGGCGCTGGAGGCAGGCCAGGTTGTGTTGAGCGTGTCGGCTCGCGGCCCCGAGGAGGTCATGCGTGCGCGCGAGATCCTCACCCGCCATCAAGCCGACGAGATCGACGTTCATCCGCAGCCGCGACCAATGTAGATGTTAGATCTACCGAAAACCTCCGTAGGGGCGTGACTCGATCACGCCCTGAGCGATTCTACACCACGCGGCAGATCAGGCCCTTCAAATATTCGGCCTCGGGAAACGTCAGCAGCACCGGATGATCGGGAGGCTGCGCCAGCCGCTCCAGGATCTGCACCTCGCGCCGGGCATCCACGGCCGCCCCAAACACGATCTTCTGGAACAGATCGATCGAGACCAGCCCGGAGCAGCTAAAGGTCGTCAGGATGCCGTTGGGCCGCAGCAGCTGCATCGCCAGCAGGTTGATGTCTTTGTAGCCACGCGTGGCGCGATCCAGCTGGCTGCGATTCTGCACGAACTTGGGCGGATCGAGAATGATCACGTCGAAGCTGCGGCCTTCAGCGCGAAACCGGCGCAGCTCGCTAAACACGTTGCCCTCGACCTGCTCGACAGGTATCACCAGGCCGTTGCGCTCGAAGTTCTGCGCGGCGATGCCCAGGGCCTCCGCCGAGCTATCGATCGCGGTGATCTGCCTGGCGCCTGCCACCGCGGCCTGTAGCTCAAAGCCGCCCGTGTACGAGAAGCACGACAGCACCTCGGCATCGCGGCAGTACGCCGCGGCGCGCCGCCGGTTGGTGCGCTGATCGAGATAGGCTCCGGTTTTGTGGCCGCTAGTGAAATCGATCAGATAGCGCTGATCGTTCTCCAGAATCTCGATCGGGCCGTCCGGCGCCGTGCCCCACAGCAGCCGCGCCTCGGGCTCCAGACCTTCCTTGGCGCGCACGTCGGCGTCGGAGCGCTCGTAGATGCCGCGCGGCTGCATCAGCTCGACCAGCGCCTCGACGATCGATTGGGCCCGCAGCGCCGCGCCCACCGTCAGCAGTTGCACCACGATGTAGTCGCCGTAGCGGTCTGCGATCAGCCCCGGGAGGCCATCCGACTCCGAGAAGACCAGGCGATAGGCGTTGGTGCCGGGATCGTCGGCCAGCGCGCTGCGTCCGTCGAGCGCCCGCGCGATCCGGCGCTGGATCAGCGCGCCGTCGATCGGCTCGTCCTCCTGCCAGCTCCACAGCCGAATCTGAATCTGCGAGTTGCCGCTCCACGTGCCGCGCGCCAGCCAGGTGCCGTCGCTGCTCAGCACCTCGACGACCGCGCCATCGGGTGGCGTCCGGCTGCCGGGCGCGATCGCGCTGCTGAAGATCCAGGGGTGGCGGTTGAGTACCGATCGCTCACGACCGGCTTTAAGTGTGATTTGAAACGACATATGATCGACTGTAGCACGGGTGATGGAGCCGGTCAAGCCTGGCATAAACCCTGCTTAAATCTTTCTAGCGTACAGGAGGTGAACCATGTCAGGCATACCACATTCGAGCAAAGAGTTGGGGCCGGTCGCTCAGCAGCTGCTGGCCTATCTCCGCGACCATCCCAACGAGCAGTTTAGCGTCGATCAGATGGCGCAGCAGGTCGGCTGCACGACCGAGGAGGCCAAGACGCATCTTGAGGCGCTGGCGTATCAGGGCGAGATCGAGAAGGTGCGGCCTGACGGCGGCGAGACGGTGTACACGCGTCCGCAGAAAACGTGAGCTAACATATTGATTGGGCTTCTATTCGCCGCGTGAGGTTGCGATCTATGGGGAAGCCGACGATTAAAACAGTCGCGCTAGTTCGGCGTATTCGAGATGCTCACTACGAGCAGCTAAAAGATAAGACGCGCGCCGAACGGATTGCTTTTTACCGCGCTAAGTTTCAATCACTCTACGAAAAAGCACAGAAGTTACTTCAAGATGATCACGATACGATCCATATGCAGACTGCCCTTCACGATAAACGCTGAAATCTACCCTGATCAAGCGCATTGAAGAATGGATCGACGAGTGTGATGAAGGCAGGATTGGTTTCGATATAGTAGATCAATGGCGCAGTATCGCAGCTTACGATGTGATTTTCGAGGGACGTTACCCATCCCATGAGTCTCGTTCCTCTCGAATGTACTGTTGCGCATCGATCCCTGCCCAAATCTCCTTACCCAGCCCGCGCAACTCACGAATGCTATGCTGCTTGTCACCTGCGTCTACAGAAGGCGCGCCGGCAGCGTGCGCCGCACGGATACGATCAAGCTCTTCGCGTGCTCGTACTAGCTCTTTGTAAGTAGCTGGGTCAATCACAATGCCAACTGTGTTACCCTCTATATCAATGAGATATTGTTCGCTCATAATCGCCTCGGCGTTAGTTCTACACATCTAGTTGCATAATCACAGGATTATTGTACACCGACGCTGCAAGATTCTCCTCACTTCTAGCCGGGTGTCGATCGTTGTTACCCCATATGGACCAGCGTAGTTTGGTTCTGTTAGCGCTTGTCATAGCGCGCGCTGGAGTCAATCATACTAATAGCACTACTCGGCATAGTTTTAATGGGCGCGGCCTGTAAATCGGCAGTCTTCGCCACAGCGCGCTCACCGGCGATCAGACCCCCAGCTCGCCAAAAAACTTTACATTCTATGCATCCTGGATAAGGCAAACTCGCGTCAATGATGAGCGCGAGGAGCGTCGATTGAGAGTCTGGCTGCATCCTGGCCCTGATCCAAACTCGTCGGTAGGCGCTCGTTCGCTCAATCAGGCTCCACGTAGCAAGGAAAACGGAGCAATGGAAGAGATTCTGGTCATCGACGACAGCGAGCAGATCGCCTTGCTGTTAGCGCATACAATTCTTCCCCAGCATAGCTATGCCGTGCGAACCGCCGCCACCGGCTGGGATGGCCTGGTGCAGATCCGGCAGCGCCGCCCGGATCTGATCCTGCTTGATCTTCAGCTGCCCGACGCCTCGGGCCTTCAGATGCTGCGCCGCATCGCCGAGCTGGACGCGACGATTCCCGTGATCCTGATGACCGCTCACGGCTCCGAGCAGACGGCTGTGGACGCGTTTCGCTTTGGCGCGCGCAACTATGTGATCAAGCCGTTCACCGAAGATGATATTATCCTGGCGATCGAGCGGGCGCTGAGCGAGCAGCGGCTTCATCGCGAAAAGCTGGGCTTGAACCAGGCTTTGCAGCAGCGTGTGCGCGAGCAGTCGATCCTTTCCGCGATCGGCCGGTCGGTCACGGCGCTGCTGGATCTGGATCAGGTGCTGGAGCGCATCGTCGAGGCGGGCGTGTATCTGACCAGGGCCGAGGAGGGCATGCTGCTGCTTGTCGATCGCGAGAGCGGCGAGATGTATCTGCGCGCGGCGAAAAACCTGGGCGAGGAGCGCGTCCAGCGCTTTCGTGTGCCGCTCAACGACAGCTTTGCGGGCCAGGTTGTGCGCACCCGGCAGCCGCTGCGTCTCCATCGCTCACGCAACGAGGGCGGCCTCAAGCTCAAAACCGGCTTTCTGGCTCAGGCCCTGCTTCAAGTGCCGCTGATCGCCGGCAACGAGGCGATCGGCGTGCTGAGTGTGAGCAACTGTGAGCAGACGCGCCAGTTTACGGAGCATGATCAATATCTGCTCTCCGCGCTGGCCGACTACGCCACGATCGCGCTGGAGAACGCGCGCCTGTTTCAGCAGATCTCGGAGGAGCAGAAGCGCTACCGCGATCTCTTCGATCACGCCAACGATCTGATCTTTACGCTGGATCTCAACGCGGCGCTGACCTCGATCAACAGCTACGGCGAGCAGCTGCTGGGCTACACCAGCGAGGAGATCCAGGGCCGGGCTCTGGCTCAGCTCAGCGAGCCGAGCAGCTGGGCCAAAACCGGCATGATCCTGGACTCGATCCTGGCGCGTCGGCAAGAGCGCGGCTCGTTTGAGCTGGTGCTGCTGCACAAGGACGGCAAGCTGCGCTACACCGAGGTCAACGCCCGCATGATCAGCAGCAAGCACCGCTCGCCGGAGATTGTGTGTATTGCCCGTGATGTCAGCGAGCGCAAGATCTTCGAGGCGCAGCTGCGCTACCTGGCCTTTCACGATCCGCTGTCGAGTCTGCCCAATCGTGTGTTGTTCATGGAGCGGCTTTCCCATGCTCTGGAGCGAGCGCAGCGCCACCACAAGCGGATCGCGGTGCTGTTCCTGGATCTCGATAACTTCAAAGTGGTCAACGATAGCCTCGGCCACCAGGCGGGCGATCAGCTGCTGCGCACGGTCGCTCAGCGGCTGCAAGGCTGTATCCGGCCGGCGGATACTGTGGCCCGGCTGGGCGGCGACGAGTTTATTATTTTGCTGGAAGAGATCACCGAGGTGCGCGATGCAACCCAGATCGCCGAGCGTATCCAGCAGGCGCTCAGCGCACCGCTGCGTTTGAACGCCGAGCACGAGGTTTTTACAACTGTCAGCATCGGCATTGCGCTGAATACCGCCGACCAGCATCGCCCCGACGATCTGGTGCGCAGCGCCGATCTGGCGATGTATCGGGCCAAGGCGCAGGGCAAGTCCCAGCACGCCCTGTTCGATCCCAACATGAACGCGCGCGCCATGGAGCGGCTGGCGCTCGAAACCGATCTGCGCCGGGCCACGGAGCGCAACGAGTTTCTGGTTGTGTATCAGCCGGTAGTCGATCTGCTGACCGGCAAGATGCGCGAGGTCGAGGCGCTGGTCCGCTGGGATCATCCCAGGCGTGGCCGCGTGTCGCCGGGGGAGTTCATCCCGCTGGCCGAGGAGACCGGACTGATCATTCAGATCGGGCAGCTGGTGCTGGAGCAGGCTTGCCGCCAGATTCGCGACTGGCAGCTGCTCTATCCCAGCGACGAGCCGCTGGTCTTGAGTGTCAATCTTTCGGCGCGGCAGTTCCAGCATCCGCATCTGGTCGCGTCGATCGCCGCCACGCTGGCAGAGACCGGCCTCGATCCGCGCTGTCTCAAGCTGGAGATCACCGAGACCATGATGATGCAGGACGGCGAGCATAACGCGGCGGTCATGCGCGATCTCAAACGGCTGGGCATTCAGCTGGCCATCGACGATTTCGGCACCGGCTACTGCTCGCTCGGCTATCTCAAATGTTTTCCGGTCGATACGCTCAAGATCGATCGCTCGTTTATCGCGGGCCTCGGCTCCAGCGCGGAGGACACAGCGATCGTGCGCGCGGTGATCGCCTTTGCCAAAGCGCTCAACCTGAGCGTCACCGGCGAGGGCATCGAGACGCTTGATCAGGTCAATCAGCTCAAGGCGCTGGAATGCACGCGGGGCCAGGGCTACTACTTCGGGCGGCCGCTGTCAGGCGATGTCGTCGCGGCGCTGCTGGAGAGCGAGTCCGCGCCGGGCGAAACGCATATGGTTGTAGGGTAGACGGAAGAACCTAGAACCTAGAACCTAGAACCGGGGACGAGAACAAAGAGCAAAGGAAAGTACCTTCATCCTCCTCGCCTGTCGCAACTGAGGCGGAAGCCCGCCGAGGTTTGGGGCAGGAGTTAGGGGTGAGGGCCTGTCTAAGAACCAAAAGAATAATTCGCCTGATCAATCCACTCCGCAGGGACGTGATGTATCACGCCCAGAGCACGAATAGCCTGGATTCGTTTACTAATCCTCTCAGACTAAAGCATCATCCTCGATTTGAGAAGACTTCCAGCACCGGCAATAGCTCAGGAATCGGCTCGTCGGTTGGGTCAGGCGCCGCAGTAGGCTCCGGCTCGGGAAGCGCCGTCGGCTCGACCTCTGCCGTGGCCGTCGGCTCAGGCTCCGGGATCGCCGTCGGCTCGGGTGTGGGCTCAGGCTCCGGGATCGGCGTACTGGTTGGCTCAGGTGTATCTGTCGGAACCGGAGTATTAGTCGGGCGCGGCGTATCCGTGGGCTCTGGCGTCGGCGTGTTGGTCGGACGCGGCGTATCCGTGGGCTCTGGCGTCGGCGTGTTGGTCGGGCGCGGCGTGTTGGTCGGCCGTGGCGTGCGCGTGGCGGTTGGCTGCGGCGTCTGCGGCGGCTTGACGCCTACGGTTGGCGTCGATACCGGCTTGTCGCCGGGCGGAAGCGGCGTGCTGGTCGGCACAGGTCTGGCCGTGGCGGTAGTGCCGGGACGCGGCGTGCTGGTCGGGCGCGGCGTAGCGGTCGAGCCGGGCTGCGGCGTTGGCGTTCTTCCAGGCGCGGGCCGCTTATCGCCAGCTGGTGTGCGCGTCGGCTGAGCAGGTGTTGATGTGCGTGGTGCGCCTGGGACGCTGGGCGCCGGCGATTCTGGATCGCCGCCTGGCACCGGCGTAGACGAAGGCGCGGGCCGGCCCGGCTGTCCAGCGGTGGGCGCGGGCGAACGATCGCGGCGTGGCGTTGGGGTGGTGCGCTGACCGCCGCGTGCGGTAGGCGTCGTCCCAGGGCGCGTGGTTCCTGCGGCAGTCGCAGATGGCCTGCTGCCGGGTGTTGTCGGCTGGATCGTGCCGTTGATCGCGACCTCAGGCGTCGGCTCGATCGCGGGCGCGGTCGGTCCCGGATCGAGACCAAAGAAATCCAGCACGCGCTCGGTAACAGTGCGCTCCTCAGATTCCGGTGTAGGTGTTGGCCGCGCGAGATTCGTGAGATCGGTGTATGACTCGACCGTGTTGGCGGGCGTGTCGGTCGGCAGGATCACCACCAGCTCACCCTGAGAATTGACCGAGAGCGTGGTGCCGTTGGCGACGATCCAGCCCACGCCGCCGCCCACGACGACGCAGATACCCAGCAGGAGTAGATGGAGGCGCTGTACTGGCCTGATCTGTTTCAAGGTTGTGAAGAGCCAATCCATCGTCGCTCCTGATTCTATATTTTGGCAAAGAACTATTTCCCAGAGTACCAAAGTACTGGCATCTATATAAACGCGGTTAAGCCATTAATGTTACGGCCTGTCTCCTTGATCTTGGGAAAACAAAGGAACAAGCGAACAAGGGAACAAAAGAGTTCGGTTATATCTTTTTGTTCTGGATGCCTGCTTATAGGCTGCCTACGTTTTGTTCGTTTGTTTCTTTGTTCTTTTGTTCTTTATTTGAGAGCGTGGTACACTTGAGCCAGAAGCGATGCATGAGAATAGTAGGCACGTGCCACAGAGAGCGATCGGCTGGTGGAAGATCGCGATAGTGCTGAACTCGCTCATGGGCAGCGTCGGCGAAGCGCCTGGCGAAGTAGTCGGCGACGGGTGAGCCCGTTACAGCGCAACGAGTGGATGGAGCAGCAGCGGCCTGGGTCGCGAAGGCTCCTCTAAATCGGGGTGGTACCACGGAGCACGCCTTCGTCCCTGAGTGGGGATGAAGGTTTTTTGTTATGCAAGGCATCTACGCAGCGTACGCGCCGATCTATCTGCGCATCAACCAGGGCGCGTGGAGCGAGCGTCTGGCACGCTGGACGCTGGACTGGCTGCGTGAGCGTGAGATCGTCGCCGGGCGAGTTGTGGACTGGGGCTGCGGCGACGGCGCGGCGGCCGTACTTTTCGCCGAGGCTGGCTGGCATGCTCAGGGCATCGATCGATCGCGGCAGATGCTGGCGCTGGCTCGTCAGCGCAAACAGCCGCCGGGGATCGTCTGGCGTGAGGGCGACCTGTGTCGCGCATCGCCGCCGCCCATCGAGCAGCCGGGCGATGTCGCAACCGCCTTCTATGACACCTTGAACTACCTGACGAGCGTCGAGGATCTCCGGCTGGGCTGGCAAACGTTAGCGCGATCGGTCAGGGCCGGCGGCTATGTGATTGCGGACCTTAACACACCATACGAGTATGAGAGCGCCTGGCGCGGCCAGTATGAGATCACCGCCGATACCGAGGATGTGCTGGTGATCAACCAGCTGCGCTACGCCGCCGATGTGCGCATCGCAACCGGGCGGATTACATGGTTTGTGCGCGACGCCGGCAGCGATCTGTGGCAGCAGGGCGCGGAGACGCATCGCCAGCGCGCGCACAGCGACGACGAGATCGTCGCAGCGATTGAGGGAGCGGGATTAGAGCTTGTGGGACGTTACACCCCCCAGAATGAGCCGCCGCATCCGGCGACTACGCGGCTGATCTATGTTGCTCGCCGGGCATAGACGCGGCTGTCAGGGAAAGTAGCATGAACCAGGACGACAATCTTTCCGGCTTTCAACACCCGATGTCCGTCTCATCGTCGCGCAACCTGCTGCGGCTGCTGTGGGAGAATCGCGGCGTCGATCCGCAGTATCGCAGACGCGTGGCCGAGGTTCTGACCATGAGCCTGCTGACCAGTCCGCTGCGCTGGTACGAGCGTCTGCGCTATAACGCCGCCATCGCCCGGATCGAGATCACCAGGCCGCCGATCTTTATTGTCGGACACTGGCGCAGCGGCACGACGTATCTGCATAATCTGATGGCGCACGATCCGCAGCTCGGCTACCTTTCGTCAATCCAGTCCTACGCGCCGGAGCTCATGTTTATTGGCGAGGCGCTGCTGCGCCGACAGGCCGCGGTCCTCCAGGAGCCACGACCGCGACCGATGGACAACATGCTGCTGTCATTGGACTCGCCGCAGGAAGAGGAGATCACGCTGGCGAATCTGACGACTCAATCGGCCCATCATGAATGGACGTTTCCGCGCCGGGCTGATTTTTATTTCGAGCACTACACGCTGCTTCAGGATCTCTCGCCGAAGGAGTACCGGCGCTGGCAGCAAACCTATCGCTGGCTGCTCAAAAAATTGACGCTGCGGCACAGCGGGCGGCAGCTGGTTATGAAAAATCCAGCTAATACCGGGCGGATCAAGGCGCTACGCGATACCTTTCCGGGCGCGAAGTTTATCCATATTCATCGTAATCCGTACGAGGTATTTGTCTCGACGAAACATCTGTATCGTAAGGCGCATCCGCTGATGAAATTCCAAAGTCTCAGCCCGGCCGAGGATGAGCAGCATATTCTGCGCTGGTACGCGCTGATGATGCGCAAGCTGATTGCCGAGCAGTCGCAGATTCCGGCCGAGGATTTTATCGAGGTGCGCTTCACGGATCTTGAGCGGGAGCCGCTGGCGACGGTTCGGCGGATCTACGAGACGCTGCGGCTGTCGGGCTGGGAGCAGGCCGAGCCGAGGCTGCAAGCGTATGTTGCGACGTTGGGCGATTATCGCAAGAACAGGTTCGAGCACGATCCACAGGCGATCGAGCAGGTCAATCGGCATTGGGCGTTCGCGTTCGAGCATTGGGATTATCAGATGCAGCACGTAGAGTCGGCGGCTGCCTGACTCTGCGTTAGCACAAAGAGTGAGCTATGACGATAACACAAGCACATGTACGCGGTTGTCTGGTCGGTCTGGCGGTCGGCGATGCGCTGGGCGGTCCCGTTGAGTTTATGAGCCGCTTCGAGATCGCGCAGTCATACGGCGGCTCGCTGCGCAAGATGGTCGGCGGCGGCTGGCTGAAGCTGAAGCCCGGCGAGACCACCGACGATACCGCGATGGCGCGGGCGCTGGCCGAGAGCATCGTGGCCTGCGGTGAGTTGAATGTCGACGATGTAGCGGCGCGCTATGTCGCCTGGCTCAAAACCAATCCTAAAGATGTCGGCACGATTACGCGGGCGGCGCTCAATGCCTGGACCAAAGGCAACATGCTGCCCGCCGCTGCCCTGGGCGCGCACCGGCAGATGGGCGGCAAGAGCGCGGGCAACGGCACGATCATGCGCTGTGCACCGATCGCGCTGCGCTACGTTTATGATCAGCGTCGGATGATGGACGCCTCGCGCGATGAGGCGCTGATCACGCACTTCGATTCGCAGGCCGCGACCGGCAGCATGGCGATCAACCTGCTGATCCATCATCTGCTCCACGACATTTCGATCGCCGAGGCGGTCAGCAGCGTGGCCCAGCGCATTCGCCGCGAGCCGCGCGCCGCCTGTGAGATCGCCGATGTGCTCGAAACGGTGCGCGCCAACGTCCGCTCGGACTCGCTGCCCACCACCGGCTACGTCGTCGATACGCTCAGAATCGCGGTATGGGCGCTGCTGGCACATAACAGCTTTGAGGAGGCCGTGATGGCGGCAGTTAACCTGGGCGGCGACTCCGATACTCAGGGCGCGGTGGTCGGGGCGCTGGCAGGCGCTCGCTGGGGCTACAGCGCGATTCCCGAGCACTGGCTTGCCCCGCTCTACGGCCGCGACGATCTGATTAAGCTGGCGGATCGGCTGCTGGAGCTGGCAGAGCATAAACGAGTGGTCGTATAGAACCTAGAACCTAACGAAAGAACAAGAGAACAAAGAAACAAGAGAACAAAAGGCCGAACAAAGGAACAAAACGAACAAGAAAACAAAAAGATAATCATCAAGTCTTCACCAGATTCCCCTTCTCCTGCCACAGCGGGAGAAGGGGCCGGGGGATGAGGGCCTGAATCTCTCCCTCTAACCATAAATTACATAAGGAGTAAACATAATGGCAGAGCGCTATGATGCTGTTACGACCGAGAAAAAATGGCAGCAGCGTTGGGAAGAAAGCGAAATCTATCGGTTTCATGCACAGCCTGAGGGCAAGAAGCACTACGCGCTGACGATGCTGCCCTATCCCAGCGGCAACCTGCACATCGGCCACTGGTACGCCTACAGCCCCAGTGACACCAGCGCCCGCTACATGCGTATGCGCGGCCACGACGTGTTCTATCCGATCGGCTTCGACGCCTTTGGCCTGCCCGCCGAGAACGCCGCGATCAAGCGCAACATCAATCCCAAAACCTGGACCTACTCCAACATCGACTACATGCGCAACCAGATCAAGGCCATGGGCATGATGGTTGATTGGAGCCAGCAGATCGTCTCGTGCGATCCCGAGTATTACCGCTGGAACCAGTGGTTTTTCATCCAGTTCTACAAACAGGGCCTGGCCTACCGCACCTTCGCGCCGGTCGACTGGTGCCCGTCGTGCAATACCACGCTGGCCCGCGAGCAGGTCAAAGGCGAGGATCGCGTGTGTGAGCGCTGCGGCACGCCGGTGATCAAAAAAGACCTGGATCAGTGGCTCTTCCGCATCACCAACTACGTCGACGAGCTGCTTGATTTTAGCGGCGTCGAGTGGCCCGAGCGCATCATGGCGATGCAGCGCAACTGGATCGGCAAGTCCGAGGGCGCGCACGTGGTCTTTACCACCGAGCAGGGCGATCCGATCGAGGTTTTCACCACGCGGCCCGATACGCTGTGGGGCGCGACCTTTATGGTCCTCGCGCCTGAGCATCCGCTGGTCGATTCGTTGACCAGCGACGAGCAGCGCGCGGCGGTCGAGAGCTACAAGCTCCAGGCCAGCCGCCAGACCGAGATCGAGCGGCTGAGCACAGACAAAGAAAAGACCGGCGTGTGGACCGGCGGCTACGCGATCAATCCGGCCAGCGGCGAGAAAGTGCCGATCTGGATCGCCGACTATGTGCTGATGGGCTACGGCACCGGCGCGATCATGGCGGTGCCCGGCCACGACGAGCGCGACTTCGCGTTTGCCCGCAAGTACGATCTGCCGGTCGTGGTTGTGGTGCAGCCGGAGGGCCAGAATCTCGACGGCGCGACGCTGACCGAAGCCTGGCCCGGCGACGGCGTGATGGTCAACTCGGGGCCGCTGGATGGTATTCCGGCCGGCAAGGAGGCAGGCCAGAGCGTCAAGGCCGCGATCGAGTGGCTGGAGCAGCAGGGCAAGGGCAAGGCCGCCGTCAACTATCGTCTGCGCGACTGGCTGATCTCACGGCAGCGCTACTGGGGCACGCCGATCCCGATGACCTACTGCGCGCAGTGCGGCGAGGTGCCGGTGCCCGAAGATCAGCTGCCCGTCACGCTGCCCGAAGACGTGGATTTCGTGCCGACCGGCCAGTCGCCGCTCAAGCTGCACCCGACCTGGCGCTTCACCACCTGTCCGCAGTGCGGCGGCCCGGCTGAGCGCGACACCGACACCATGGACACGTTCGTCGACTCATCGTGGTACCAGTACCGCTACCTGTCGCCGCACTACGAGCAGGGTCCGTTCGATCCCGAGGTTGGCAAGCAGTGGCTGCCCGTGGATCAGTACACCGGCGGCGCGGAGCACGCGGTGATGCATCTGCTCTACACCCGCTTCTGGACCAAGGTCATGCGCGATCTGGGCCTGGTGAGCTTCGGCGAGCCGATGCTGCGCCTCTTCAACCAGGGCATCATCCTGGGCGAGGACAGCGAGAAGATGTCGAAGTCGCGCGGTAACGTGGTCGATCCGGACGATCTGGTCTCGCGCTACGGCGCGGATGCTGTGCGCACGTTCTTGATGTTTATCGGCCCGTGGGACCAGGGCGGACCGTGGAACAGCCGCGGCATGGAAGGCGTGGTACGCTTCATCAATCGTGCCTGGAACGTCGTGACCGAGGAGTCGAAGGGCGGCGAGGGTGGCGATCCCAACGCGCTGCGCCGTGTGACTCACCGCACGATCAAAAAGGTTGGCGACGACCTGGAGCGCTTCGCGTTCAACACCGCGATCGCGGCGCTGATGGAGTTCGTCAACGAGCTGTACAAGGCCCGCGAGACCGGCGTCTACGGCGGCGAGGCCTGGAACGAGGCGGTGCGCTCGCTGATCCTGCTGCTGGCTCCCATGGCACCGCATCTCAGCGAGGAGCTGTGGTCGCGAACCGGCGGCGAGTTTAGCGTACACTTGCAGCCGTGGCCGACGTACGAGCCCGCGCTGACACAGGCCGAGGCGCTTGAGCTGGTGGTGCAGGTCAACGGCAAAGTCCGCGATCGCATCACGGTGCCGCTCGACACACAGGAGGCACAGATCAAAGAGGCCGCGCTCCAGAGCGACAAAGTTCAGTCGAGCATGAACGGCAAGCAGGTTGCTAAGATCGTCGTCGTGCCGGGCAAGCTGGTGAATATTGTGGTGAAGTAGACGGAGAACCTAGAACCGGGTGCCCTCTGGGCGACTAAGAACCAAGGGAGCTACATTAGGTTCTAGGTTCTGGGTTCTAGGTTCTTAATCAGAGGATTCGTATGAAAATCGTCTCTGGTCTCCGCTGCGATGGCGCGCTGTCGCCGACCGAGCATGAGATCTCCGCCGGCGGCATGAGCTGGCACTATCTCGAATGGGGCGATCACGGCCCGCCGCTGGTCTTGTGGCATGGCATCACCAGCAGCGCCCGCTCCTGGTGGTCGGTCGGCCCGTTTCTGGCCGGGCTCGGCTTCCATGTCTTCGCTCCCGATCTGCCGGGCCACGGCCAGAGCGGCGACTCGCCCAGCGGCTACGCGGTCGAGACGACAGCGCGGCTGCTCGACAGCTGGCTCGCGGCGCTGGGCTTCGACTCGCCGATTGTACTGGGGCATTCCTGGGGCGGCATCAACGCGCTGGTCTATGCAACGCTCCCCGATCTGCAAACTCGTCCGCGCGCGGTGGTGCTGGAAGATCCGGTGATCATGCTGGGCGCCGACAGCGAGGCGTATCTGCCAAACTTCACCGCCGGTATCGGTATGGAGCGCACCGAGGCGGCGCTGGCTGAGCTTGCCGCTGCCAATCCGCGCTGGCACGACTGCGACGTGTGGTGGAAGATCGATTCGTTGCAGCACGTGCGGCGCTCCGCCGTCGAGGGCTTCTTTCGTGACAATGCCGCGATCAACGTGGTCGAGCGGCTGCGCACAATCGACGTGCCGACCCAGATTCTGGTCGCCGACTCCGAGTTCGGCAGCATCTGGAAGATCGAGCATCTGGTGCTGGTCAGAGAGCTTGTGCCCGCCTGTGTTGGCGTCGAAGTGATCGTGGGCAGCAGCCATAACATCCACCGCGACTCGTTCGCGCCGTTTAGCATGACGCTGGGCGTGTTCGTCCGGCAGTTTCTCAAGCCGCGACGTTAAGCCGCTCGCCGAATAGATCGCCGCCGATAAGAAGAAGGAGCATCTATGACAGCTTTTGGTCAACTGCCGAGCACTGAGCAAGCCTGGGCCACGCTGGGACCGCTCTCCGCCGTGGAGCGCACCGAGCGCGGTGTTCGCTGCGATTGTGGTGGCCCCGCGCTCTCGGTCTCGATCCTGACGCCCACGATGATTCGCGTTCGGGTTGCGCCGACCGGCGGGTTCGCGCCGCGCCGCTCCTGGGCCGTGACGCGCGACGATCACGAGTGGCCGGCGGTGCCCTTCGAGCTGCGTGAGCAGGACGCGGCGATCGAGATCGAGACCGAGGCGATGCTGGTGCGCATCGAGCGTGAGCCCTGCCGCGTGGCCTGCTTCGACAAGCAGGGACGACCATTTGCGCAGGATGCGGTGCTGGGCAGCGGCTGGCGGCTGGGCGGCGTCTGCGGCTGGAAGCAGATCGAGGAGGGCGAGCATTTCTACGGCTTTGGAGAGCGCACGCGGCTGCTGGATCACCAGTCCGAGCGGTTGACCAGCTGGACCACCGATGCGGTCCATTACGGCTCCAACACCGACAACATGTATATCGCGATTCCGTTCGGCATGGTGCTGCGGCCCGAGGTCGGCTATGGCCTGTTCCTCAACACCACGCACTGGAGCCGCTTCGAGATCGACACCGAGCGGCCCGGCGAGTGGGGCATGGAGTCGCGTGACTCGGAGCTGGATTATTACATTATCTACGGCCCGGAGCCGGCCGCGATCGTCGGCAGCTACTCAATGCTCACCGGACGTATGCCGCTGCCGCCCCGCTGGGCGCTCGGCTATCATCAGTGCCGCTGGAGCTACGAGTCCGAGGTGATCGTGCGTGAGCTGGCGCAGGAGTTTCGCAGCCGCCGCATTCCCTGCGATGTGATCCATCTCGACATCGATTATATGCGCGGCTATCGCGTGTTCACCTGGAGCCCGAAGCGCTTTCCCGAGCCCGAGAAGTTGGTGCGCGATCTGGCTGAGATCGGCTTCAAAACCGTTACAATCATCGATCCGGGCGTGAAGTATGAGCTTGAGGCCGACTACGAGCCGTTCGACGAGGGCATGGCCAAAGATTATTTTGTGCGCACCGTCGACGGCAAGCTTTTTCACGGCTACGTCTGGCCGGATCGCGCGGTCTTTCCCGATTTTCTGCGGCCCGAGGTGCGCGAGTGGTGGGGCGATCTCCACCGATCGCTGACCGAGATCGGCGTGGCGGGCATCTGGAACGATATGAACGAGCCGGCGATCAAGGATCAGCCGTTTGGCGAGCCTGGCGGCGTGCATATTACGCTGCCGCTTGATGCGCCGCAGGGACCGGAGGATGAGCGCACGACTCACGCTGAGGCACGCAATTTGTACGGCTCGATGATGTCGCGCGCGACGCGTGAGGGCTTGACACGGCTGCGGCCTAACGAGCGCTCGTTTATGCTTTCGCGCTCGGGCTTCGCCGGCATTCAGCGCTGGACGGCCTCCTGGATGGGTGATAACCGCTCGGTCTGGGATCATCTCGAAACATCGCTGCCGATGCTAGCCAACATGGGTCTGTCGGGCGTGCCTTTCGTCGGCTGCGACATCGGCGGCTTCTTCGGTAACGCCACGCCGGAGATGTTCGCGCGCTGGATGCAGGCCGGGGTGCTCTATCCGTTTATGCGCGGCCACTCTGAGCTGGGCAGCAAGGCGCACGAGCCGTGGATCTTTGGCGAGCGCGTCGAGCGCATCTGTCGCGAGTACATCGAGCTGCGCTACCGGCTGCTGCCCTACATCTACTCGCTGTTCTGGGAGGCGGCTACCAGGGGAGCGCCGATCCTGCGGCCATTGCTCTACCACTTCCCCAACGATCCGCGCACCTACAATCTTCACGATCAAATGATGCTCGGCCCGTCGCTGGTGGCCGCGCCGATCGTGAAGCCGGGCGTCGAGTGCCGCAGCGTGTATCTGCCCGCTGGAACCTGGTACGACTGGTGGAGCGGTGAGCGCTTCACGGGTGGAACCGATATTCTGGCGGCCGCGCCGCTTGAGCGCATGCCGCTCTATGTGCGGGCCGGCGCGATCATTCCGCTGGCGCCGGTGATGCAGTACACCGACGAGCGCCCGGTCGATGAGCTAACTATGCTGGTCTGGCCCGGCGACGGCGAGTGGACGCTCTACGAGGATGATGGTCATACGTTTGAGCACGAGCAGGGCGCGTGGTCGACAACTACCTTGCGCGTTCACGGCGAGAGCGGCGCGACCACAGTCGAGATCGCGGCGCGTGAGGGTGACTACACACCACCGCAGCGCGACGTGATCGTTCAGGTGCTGGGCGCCGAGCCGCAGCGCTTCACCGACGACGGCAGCGCGCGAACGCTAACGTTCTAGAACAAACGAACAAGCAAACAAAGGAACAAAGAAACCTTTTGCTCTTTTGTTTGCTTGTAAGGCCCTCACCCCAAACCCCTCTCCCGCTGCGGCAGGCGAGGGGCTTTTCGGTACTTCTCTCTTGTTCTTTGTTCTCTGCTTTTTGTTCGTTTGGTTCTTGGTTCTTGGTTCTTTCGTTAGGTTCTAGGTTCTGAGTTCTAAGTTCTTAATTGTTCGGCCTTCGGAGCAGACCTTCGAGATTGCCGCTGAGGATCTGGCTCAGCGGTCCGCCCTCGGGGAGATCGCTCTCCTGGATCGAAGCGCCGGTGATCCATTTGTCATAGAACGGCTGCATATCTTTGCCCGCGACCTGACTCAGCGTTTGCAGCCACTCGCCGCTGTCCGCCCGATCGAACTGCTGCTCCTGGTAGTAGCGCCGCAAAAATTCGAAGAACTTCTCGTCGCCCAGCTCCTGCCGCAGCACATCATACATTAGCGCGCCCTTGCCGTAGACCACGCTGCCATACTGCTCATCGTTGAAGCTTTCGACGTCCTGATCCAGCCGCTTGTCGCCGTTCTCCAGAGTCATCCGGTAGGGAAAGCTGATAAACATATCGCGCGCCATCAGACCCGCTTCCTTGCCCAGCGTCTCGTCGACATAGAAAGCCGACGACCAGTTAGTGAGCGACTCGTCGAGCCACGGCTGCTGGTACGCATCGCTGCCTACGACGCCGTACCACCACTGGTGCGCGACCTCGTGCGCCGTCGTGAAGGCCAGAATGTTCGCGCCCTCGGTGCCTTCGAACGCGCCGCCGAGATTGCCGAACGGCGAGGCTGCCTCTGGATCGTAGTACTCGCTGCCGATCATGATCAGCCCGGTCGACTCCATGCCCGCCGCGCCGCCGCCCAGATCAACCTGAGCTACGTCCAGCTCGGTGTAGGGATACGCGCCGAACTCCCGGCTAAAAACCTCGATCGACTTGGCCGCTGTGTCCAGAGTCGCCTGGCCACCCTCCGCGCTGCCGGGCAGATAGTACGAGGTGACATTGACCTCGCCGACCTTCTGGCTCACGCTCTCAAACTGATTGCTGGCGACAACCACGAAGTTGCGGGCCAGCGCTGCGACGATCGTATGCGCCGTGTTGTCGTCCTGCTCCTGCGCGTCGGTCTCTACGCCGCTGGTGATAATTTGCATATCGCTCGGCGCGGCAAACGTGACCTCGTAGTTCGATGCGTCGGTGTTGGTCGGATCGCCCTGCGCGCTTACCGGATTGAGCAGCCAGCCCTCTTTTTCGTAGACTGCCAGCTCAGGATGCCAGTTATACAGCGTCCAAACGCCATCGGCCTCGTTGAAAATGCCGTAGCCGCCGCCGGAGCTGGGAACCGTCGTCGTGAAGCGCATGCTGATCTCGGCCGACTGGTTGGGCGCGAGCGGCTGCGGCAGCGCAATCTTGAGCGCCGTGTCGTCGAGCTCCAGGCTGGACTGCGCCGCCGCGTCGTTCACCTGCACATCCTCGACGCTGATCTCGCCCTCGTTGTAGTGCGCCGCGTTCACGTAGAGCCGCAGATAGATCTCGTTGAGCGCTGTGTCTTCGGTGTTGGTCAGCTGAATCGACTGCGCGCCGGTGATACGATGCTGATCCGGATCGAGCGTCGCGCTGATCTGGTAGTGGGTGGCCTCCTCGCGCTGGCCTAGCGCAGCCTGGCTGCCTGAAACCAGCGAGGCCGCGACATCCGATCCTGAGGGCAGCACTTGATCGCCGGGATTGTCGGCTGGCCGCGCGGGTCTTGTCGTCGGCTCCTCGAATGTCGGGCTGGTCGGCTGCGTGGGCTGCTCGCTCGACCTGCGGGGCGTGACCGTGGCTCTGCTGGTCGGCTCCTCGGCGACCGGCGTCTGCTCAAGGCCGGCGCTGATCGTCGCAAACACGTCAGCAACCTGTCGCTCCTGGCGCTGCTGAAAATCGCGAACCAAAAGATAGCCGATGCCTACGCTGGCCACGCACATTCCAAGCAGCGCTGCCGTGACTACTCCCACCACGATCCAGATCGTTCGTCGTTGCATGCTCGTCCTCTCAACCATACCGGCGCTTGGTTGTATAGTGTACACCAAGCGCCTGCGATCCGCTGCTATATGCTACTATACGCTCTACCCAGAAGCTATCAAGAGAGGATTCGATGGCGCATCAAGCCCCATTCATGCAGCGTTTAGCGGAGCAGGCCAAACAGGTGATGCTCCTGGCTCAAGAAGAAGCCAATACCTATCGCCAGCCGCTGGTCGGCACCGAGCATGTGCTGCTGGCTCTGATCCGTGCTCCTGAGTCGGTTGCCGCACAGGTGCTGATCGGCTGCGGCGTGACGCTGGCTCGGGCGCGTGAGGCCGTGGAGCTGCTGGCCGGCTATGGCTCACGGCGCCATCCTGAGGCAGGCTCGGCTATGAAATGGACCAAGCGCACCCAGGAGATTTTCGAGGTCGCCGATCGGCTGAGCCGCAGCGCCGGACAGACCACGCTTGATACCGAGCATCTGCTGCTGGCGTTGCTGGAGATCCAGGGCAGCGCCGCGCTGGGCGTGCTGCAAACGCTGGGCGTGGAGCGCGGCATGTTGTATGCGATGCTGCGCTCAGCCATGAGTGGACAGGTTGATCCGCCCGCCGTCGCTCCGATAACCCAGCCGCTCAATCCCAATCAGGCGCGGCTGACCCATCTTGACGAGCAGGGCCAGGCGCGCATGGTCGACGTCGGGTCCAAAGCCGAGACCATGCGTGAGGCGATCGCGCGCGGCTCTGTCGTCATGCATCCCGAAACGCTGCGGCTGATCCTCGACGGCGCGATTCCCAAAGGCGACGTGCTGGCAACCGCGCGGATCGCCGGGATCATGGCCGCCAAAAAGACCAGCGACCTGATTCCGCTCTGCCATCCGCTGATGCTCAGCTACGCCAACGTCACGATCACGCCTGCCGTCGCCGAGCACACGCTGCATATCGAGGCGACCGTGCGCGTCAGCGGCAAGACCGGCGTCGAGATGGAAGCGCTGACTGCCGTATCCGTCACGGCGCTCACGATCTATGATATGTGCAAGGCCGTCGATCGCACCATGCGCATGACTGACATTCGGCTGGCCGAGAAGCGCGGCGGCAAAAGCGGTGAGCTGGTACTGGAATAATCGCCGCAGCCCACACTCAGATCTACGCTCATTCAACCACCAACCACGATCGATCTTTTCACGTCCGCACCATGGAACCAAACATCCGCGATCAGTGTATCTAGATTAACGAACTTCTCGCGAGGGGTTCTTGTGGATCAATCTGACCTGATCGTCCGGGCGCAGCAGGGCGACGGTACCGCCTGGGAGCAGCTGGTTCGCCAGCATCAGGATGCCGTTTTCCGGCTATCCTATCTGCTCCTGGGTGACGCCGACGATGCCGACGACGTGGCGCAAGAAACGTTTATTCGGGCGCTGGGCGCGCTCGATCGCTTCGATACGTCGCGACCGCTCCGGCCCTGGCTGCTCCGCATTGCCACCAATCTTGCTCACAACCGCCGACGCGCGATCGGACGGTATTTTGCGGCTGCCCGCCGGATGTTTCAGCTCACGCCCGAGGCCGTGGTCAATATCGAAGGCCGCAGCTCCGAGCGCTGGGAGTCGCAGACGCTCTGGCAGGCGGTGCGGCGCTTGAGCGCTGTCGATCAGCAGGTGATCTATTTGCGCTATTTCTTAGATCTTTCCGAGGCCGAGATGGCGGCGACGCTGAATGTCGCGTCTGGAACCGTCAAGTCACGTCTGCACCGAGCGTTGAGCCGGCTGCGGGCGGTGGTGGAGCGCGAATTTCCCGGCTTGCGCGAGGTGCCCGACGTATGAGTGAGTTTGAGCGCTGGGAGGCGCAGCTTCAAGAAACCGCGCGCTCGTTCAGCTACCCGCCGACGCCGGACATCGCGGGTGCGGTCGGCGGCCGGATCGCCAGCCGTCGTGCCGGGCCGGCACCACGTCGTCGGGCAAGCCTGGCGCTGGCAGCGATCGCGCTGCTGATCGTCGGGCTGCTGCTGGTGCCGCCGGTTCGCGCCGGCATCTTGGAG
>DASWTW010000497.1:0-49331 GCA_036401895.1 Herpetosiphonaceae bacterium
AAGCGCCAGCGCGCGGCGCTATCCGCCGGAGCGCTCAGGTCGGCTGGCGCATCTGCTGACTCAGCGCGGCTGGCCGGTGCTAGTCACGGGCGTTGAGCGTGAGGCTGCGCTGATCGACGAGGTGCTGCGGGAGGCTCCGCAGGCCGCCTGCCTCCTCGGCGGCACCATGCTCTCGGAGTACGCGGCGCTGGTCGAGCGAGCGGCGCTGGTGATCTGTGGCAATACGCTGCCGCTGCATCTCGCCGATGCGCTCATGACGCCCGTGCTTGGTCTCTACTCCGGCACCGACTACGAGGAGCAGTGGCGGCCACGCTTCACGCGCTCGCGGCTGCTACGCCGTCCCACGCCCTGCCATCCCTGCTACCTGTTCGAGTGCCCGATCGGTCTGCCCTGCCTGGACATCCCGCCCGAGGAGGCGCTGCTGTCGGCGCTGGAGCTGTTAGAAGAACCTAGAACCAAGAACCTAGAACCAAGAACCTGACGGAGAACAAAGGAACAAAGGAACAAAGCAGTACCAAAAACCCCCTCTCCTACCGCAACCGAGGCTGAAGCCAGCCGAGGTTTGGGGAAGGGGAGGCGAGCGAAGCGAGACGGGGTGAGGGCCTGAAAAGGAGATCGAGGCATGACACAGCGCGCGGTAGCCTACGCACCGCTCAACATCCAGCGTGACGCAGTCCAGAAGATCGCGGTCTTTCGGGCGTTGTTTCTGGGCGATCTGCTCTGCACGGTGCCCGCGTTTCGAGCGCTGCGGCGGCGCTATCCCCAGGCCGAGATCACGCTGATCGGGCTGCCATGGGCCGCCGAGTTTGTCGAGCGCGTGCCATATCTCGATCGATTTGTGGCTTTTCCGGGCTATGACGGCCTTCAGGAGGTGTCGTACAAGCCCGGCCAGACCGAGGCGTTTCTGCGGTCGTCGCAGGCAGCCGGCTATGACATCGCGCTTCAGATGCACGGCGACGGCCATGTCAGCAACGGCTTTGTCGGCGCGCTCGGGGCGCGGCTCTCGCTCGGCTACCGGCAGGGCGCGGACGAGCGGCTGGGCTTCAGTCTGCCCTACGAGCAGAGCCAGCATGAGGTTCTGCGCTGGCTGCGATTGGTCGCGGCGCTGGACGCGCCGGTCGACGATCACCGGATTGAGCTGCTGATAACTGATGCTGACGCGCGACAGGCAGCCAGACTCCTCGCCGACATGTCGAGTGGACCGCTGGTTGCGCTCCATGCGGGCGCGAAAGACCAGGCGCGGCGCTGGTCCCCTGAGCGATTCGCAGCCGTCGGCGATGCGCTGGTCGAGCGGTTTTGCGCGCGCGTTGTGCTGACCGGCAGCGCGGGCGAGCGCGAGATCACGGCTGCTGTTCAGCGCGCGATGCGCTATCCGGCGCTGGATCTCGCCGGCGCAACTGATCTCGGCACGTTTGCGGCTGTGCTGCGCCGCGTCGATCTGCTGCTCTCCAACGATACCGGCGCTTCTCACGTGGCTGCCGCGACCGGCACGCGCAGCGTCGTGCTCTTCGGACCGTCGCGGCCCGAGCAGTGGGCGCCGCTGGATCGTGAGCGCCACCAGGTGATCGATGCAGCGGCGCTGAGCGGCAGCGATCCATCGATCGCGCTTCAGCATCTCCCCGTCGAGCCCGTGCTGAGCGCCTGTATCGAGGCGTTAAGGAACAAAGGAAACAAAGAAACAAAAGAACAAGTACGAGGTTGATTTGTTCCCTTGTTCCCTTGTTCTTTTGTTCTCTCACAAAGAGGAACTATGAAGCGTTTGAAGATTTTGATCTGGCATATTCACGGCAGCTATCTCAACACGCTGTCACGGATCGACCATGACTGGTATCTGCCGACCAAGCCCGATCGGCCCGAGGGCTACGGCGGACGCGGCCCGACCTTCGATCTGCCGTCGTATGTGCGCGAGGTGCCGGCGGAGCAGGTGCGCGATCTGGATCTGGATCTGATCATCTATCAAACGCCCAAAAACTATTTCGAGGATCAGATCGAGATCTTGAGCGAGGAGCAGCGCGCGCTGCCCAAAATCTATCTTGAGCATAACACGCCCAAGCCTGACGCCGTCGCGACTCGCCATCCGATCGACGATCCCAACGTGCTGCTGGTGCATGTGACTCACTACAATCGCCTGATGTGGGACAACGGCCGCGCCCCGACGACCGTGATCGAGCATAGCGTGGCGATCGATCCGCAGGCGACGTATCGTGGAACGCTTGAGCGCGGCATCACGGTGATCAATGGCATGCAAAAGCGGCCACGCATCGCCGGCTACGATCTGTTTCTTGACGCGCGTGAGCGACTGCCGCTCGACGCGGTAGGCATGATGACTGAAGAGTTCGGCGGCCTGGGCGACATTCCCTACCGCGATCTGCACCGGCGGATCGGCGAGTACCGCTTCATGTTCAGCCCGCTGCGCTACACCAGCCTGCCGCTGGCCGTGATCGAAGGGCTGACGATCGGTATGCCCGTGGTGGCGCTGGCGACCACCGAGCTGCCGACGGTGATCGAGCATGGCGTAAGTGGCTATGTCTCATGCAATCTCGACGAGCTGATCGAGAATATGCGCGGCCTGCTGGCGCATCCCGACGAGGCGCGGCGCATCGGCGCTAACGCGCGGGAGGTGGCCCGCGAGCGCTTTGGATTGGAGCGCTTCGCTCGGGATTGGAACGCCGCCTTTGCGCGCGTGACCGGCTGATAGTTGAAGCTTTGAAGGAGCAAGCTATGCGCTCACCAGCACGAATTGCCTTCCTCAGCGAACACGCCAGCCCGGTCGCGCTGCTGGGCAGCACCGATGCCGGTGGCCAGAATGTGTACGTCGACGAGCTGAGCCGCAATCTCGGCAAGCTGGGCTACAGTGTGGATGTGTTTACCCGCCGCGAATCCGCCGACGCGCCCGAGGTGATCGCGTGGGCTCCCGGCGTGCGTGTGATCAACCTGAGCGCCGGGCCGCCGCGCGTGCTACCCAAAGACGATCTGTGGCCGCTGATGCCCGCGTTTCGCGATGCGCTGCTCGAATTCATGGCTCGCGACGGCGTCCACTACGATCTGATCCACGGCAACTTCTGGATGTCGGGCTGGGTCGCGGCCGATCTCCGCCGGCGACTGAACATTCCAGCGGTTCAGATCTTTCACGCCATGGGCATGACCAAGCGTCGTCACCAGGGCGCCGCCGATACCAGCCCCGGGGATCGGGTCGAGGCCGAGCGCGCGATTGTGCAGGGCGTCGATCGGCTGATCGCGCAGTGTCCCAGCGAGCGGGATGAGCTGGTGGACGACTACGGGGCCGATCCGGCCAACGTCGTGATCGTGCCGTCGGCGGTTAACGTGCAGCGCTTCCAGCCGGTGCCGCTGGCCGAGGCGCGGCGCTATGTCGGGCTGGACGAGCAGAATCTGGTGATCGCCTATGTGGGCCGGATGCTGCCGCGCAAAGACGTTCGCAATCTGGTTCGCGCGGTCGGGCTACTCGTCCAGCGCACCGAGCTGCCGATCAAGCTGCTGCTGGTCGGCGGCGAGACCGCAGAGCCCGATCCGGCTGCCACTCCCGAGATCGGCGTGCTGCAAACGATCGCGGCCGAGCTGGGCATCTCCGGGCGGGTGCATTTCACGGGTCAGCGCCAGCCGGACACGCTGCGCTACTACTACAGCGCCGGCGACGTGGTAGTGACGACGCCATGGTACGAGCCGTACGGGCTCACGCCGCTGGAAGGCATGGCCTGCGGTCGTCCGGTGATCGGCTCGGCGGTCGGCGGCATTACCTTTACGATCGCGGATGGCGAGACCGGCCTGCTGGTGCCGCCGCGCGATCCCGCCGCCCTGGCTGATCGATTACACCAGCTGCTCATCGATTCCGCGCTGCGCGACAAGATGGGCCGCGCCGCCCGGCTGCGTGTTGAGCAGGAGTTTACCTGGCCCACGGTGGCGGAGCGTACCGCCGCGCTCTACAAGACACTGCTGATGCAGCCGGAACCGGACGCGCTTGCTGCCACAACCATACAAATGTAGCAGATAGGAGGTACATACTGCGCCTTGTCCTTGTCTCGAAGAGGAGCGATGGCAGGGAAATATTCGGCGCTGTCGGCTCGATATGTGCTAGTCGGGCGCGACGAAAAAACTTAGAGGAGGAGATCCATGGCACTGGTCGATGTGCTTATTCCCACCTGCAATCGGAAGACCGCACTGGCGATGCTGCTTACCAGTCTGCTCGGCCAAACCTTCACCGACTTCGATGTCGTGATCTCGGATCAGAGCGAGCCGGGCGAAAGCTATCTCGAAAGCATCGAGCTGCGATCGGCGATCCAGGCGCTGGAATGGCGCGGTCATCGGGTACGTACGTTCTCGCATCTGCCTCGGCGCGGCATGGCCGAGCAGCGTAACTTTTTGCTGGAGCAAAGCAGCGCGGCCTATGTTCACTATCTCGACGATGATGTTGTGCTCGATCCGCCGGTGATGGAGCGCATGCTTGCGGTGCTGCAAGCCGAGGGCTGCGGCTTTGTCGGCGCGGCGGCGGTCAATCTGGATTTTCTGCCGGATGTGCGTCAGCATCAGCAGGGGATCGAGCTGTGGGAAGGCCCGGTACGTCCCGAGCCGTTCGATCCTGAGACGATTCCCTGGGAGCGGCATGTGATCAACAACGCGGCCAACCCCCTGCACCTGGAGCAGCGCCTCGCGACCGATGGCTGGCCGGTGCGCTACAAGATCGCCTGGGTTGGCGGCGCGAACGTGCTCTATGATCGGGCCAAGCTGCTGAGCGTGGGCGGCTTCTCGTGGTGGGATCGTCTGCCGCCTGCTCATGCCGGTGAGGAGGTCGTCGCGCAGTTTTTGCTGATTCGCAAGTACGGCGGCTGCGGAATCTTGCCCTGCGGCACGTATCATCTTGGCCTCCCGACGACCGTCACCGATCGCCAGCGTAACGCGACTGAGCTATTCTACGATCTGATCGAGGAGTACAACGTGCAGCCCGTCGGGCCGGTCGAGCCGCTGCCCGTGCAGCGAGCCGTAGGTAGATAGTTTTAAATCTCAAGGAGTGATGATATGGAGCAATCGCTCAAAGGTCAGGTTGTGCTGGTAACCGGAGCGGGAAGTGGTCTCGGCGAAGCGACGGCGCGGGCGTTTGCGCGGGCCGGCTGTAGCGTGGCCTGCGTCGATCTGCGGCAGGAAGCGGCGGAGCGCGTGACGGCCGATCTGCGCTCGCAGGATGTCGACAGCATTGCGCTGGCCTGCGATGTCAGCGACGCGGACGCGGTGTTTCAAACCGTGGCGGCGATCGAAGGGCGCTGGGGACGGCTGGATGTGGTCGTCAATAACGCGGCGATGGATCATACGCTTTCGATCGAAGAGATGACCGTTGAGCAGTGGGACAAAGTGATCGCTGTTAATCTGCGCGGGCCGTTCCTGACCTCGAAGGCCGCTCTGCCGATCATGCGCCGCCAGGGCTCGGGACACATCGTCAATATTGCCTCGACGGCTGCCAAGCGCGCCTGGGCCAACGCCGCCGCGTATCACGCCTCCAAGTGGGGCATCATCGGCTTCGGTCGCGGCCTGGGCGTCGAAGGCCGTTCCGACAACATTCGCGTCACGACGATCGTTCCGGGCGGCATGCGCACGCACTTCTTCGATCGCTTCGAGGAGCAAGGCATCCCCATGCCCGATCCTGACAAGCTGCAAGATCCGGCTAACGTCGCCGAGACGATTGTGTTTGCTGTGAAAATGCCGGCGGGCTCGGTGATGCAAGAGGTAATGGTCACGCCGCTGCACGAGACAAGCTGGCCGTAGACGGCGGAGGGGCGGACACGTCGCGCGGGATTGAGCCTGGCTCGATCCCGTGTTTTGTTTTTAAATCAGCGACGACTCTCACGCGCGTTTCTTCTTTCGGCGCGAGCCGCCTGAATCTCGGCTTCGATCTCTGCCTGTGTGAGCGCTGGTGTTGGGAGGGCTGCAAGCCGATCGGCGGCGGCAAAAAACTGTTCTGTGCGGCGGCGCTGAATTTCACTTTTGATAAGTGCTTCTAGAGTCTGGGCTGTTAATAATCCGTTGGCTTCAGCTTCACGTGCTATTGTATCTGGGAGAGATAGCGTTATCTCAAGCTGTACTGTACGTTCTTCTGTCATCGTGTTATATCCTTGGGTTACTCGAAATCGTGTATGTAGCATTAGACGATCACATTAACAACAGTGATACTTTTACAGCAAAAAGCAGGCGCAAGAAAGCGCGCCTGCCGATTTACTCACCGATTGTCCACGATCTTACGAGCTCCCGCTCTCCTCGCGCTCCAGACGCCGCTTGAGCAGCCGCATCACCGCGCGCTCCTCCGGCTCCAGGCCCTCGGCTGCATCATAAAGCTCCTGCTCCACACGCTGCTGAAGCGACTCGATCATCGTGCCGTCGAGGTAGGAGTCGATCACAGCGGGATGTACGTAGCACTTGCGGCAGATCGACGGGGTGTTGCCCAGCCGCTCCGCGACCGAGGTGATCGCCTGGGTGATCTGCCGCCTGGCCTGGGTCTCACTCTCGAACGCCTCGCACTCTTGCAGCGCCAGCGTTGCCAGCACTGTGCCGGCCCAGGTACGAAAATCCTTGGCCGTAAAGTCCTGGCCCGTGATCTCGCGCAGATACTCGTTGACGTCGGCGGAGTCGATCGTTTGACGCTCGTCGTTGTCGTCGATATACTGAAAGAGTTCGTAGCCGGGAATGTCCCGGCAGCGCTTCACAATTCTGGCCAGCCGCCGGTCGGTCAGCGCGATCGAGTGATTTTTGCCGCTCTTGCCTCGAAACCGAAACTTCACCGTCGCGCCGTTGATCTCGACATGCCGATCGCGCATGGTCGTCAGCCCGAACGATTTGTTCTGCTTGGCGTACTCGTCATTGCCGACGCGGATCAGCGTTGTGCCAAGCAGGCGCACCACCGTCGCCAGCACTTTTTCGCGCGGTAATCCCGGCAGCGCAAGATCCTGATCGACGCGCTCACGAATGAGCGGCAGCGCCTGACCAAAGGCCAGCATGCGCCCGTACTTGGTCTCGTCGCGGACCTCACGCCAGCGCGGATGGTAGCGATACTGCTTGCGTCCTTTGGCATCGCGGCCCGTGGCCTGGATATGACCGTTGGGCAGCGGGCAGATCCATACATCGGTGTAGGCCGGTGGAATGCCCAGCGATTTGATGCGCTGAAGCTCGTCGGGATCGCGAATCGGCTTGCCGTCCAGTCCGATATAGCTGAAATTCTTGCCGGCACGTTTGCGCCGAATACCGGGCATTTCGTCGCTGACGTAGCGCAGCCGCGCAGCCTTCGCCGATTGGACAGGATCGGTGATCAGCATAACCGGCGGCTCGGATGGTGTAGGTTCTCGCTGTGTCATGCCCGCGTGCTAAGCAAACAGAGTGCCATGAGTCCAGGTTAGAAGCTGCTAGCGATCGAGCGACAACGATTGGGTAGAAATTGTCACGGATTAAGCATTGACCGTCGCCGCAAGATTTCGTATCATATATATGGTTAAAAAATTTTTATGAGAGTGGGCCGTGGAGGAGCTATGACGCCAATTCGGGTTTTACTAGCCGATGATCATCCACTGGTGCGGTGTGGGATCTCTAAGCTGCTCGATAAGACCGCAGGGATGGTAGTGCTGGGCGAAGTCTGCGACGGCGTGGCGGCGCTGGAACAAACGATCGAGCTACAGCCGGACGTGCTAGTGCTGGATGTAGAGATGCCGGGGCTGCGCGGCGATGAGGTCGCGCGGCGAATCCGGGCGCTGAATCTGCCCGTGCGGATTCTGGTGCTGAGCGTGTACAACAACGAGCAGCAGATCCGCGAGCTACTGGCCAGTGGCGTCGACGGCTACGTTGCCAAGCACGAGGCGATCGAAACGATTGTGCACGCGATCCATGGCGTGATGGCGCAGAGCGAGCGCTGGCTGAGCCCCGTCGCGGCGGCCAACATGGTGCAGCACCCGGCGCAGGCCGGGCACCCGCTGCTCACCGATCGCGAGTCGGCGGTGCTGCGCATGGTCGCGCGTGGCCAGACCGACCGCGAGATCGCCCAGCACTTGAGCATCAGCGAGCGCACTGTGCGCTACCATCTGCATAATATGTATCGCAAGCTGGGTGTTGGTCGCCGCTGCGAGGCGATCCTGTGGGCCGTGCGTGAAGGTTTTGGCGGGTACCAGCCAGCGCTTAGCCGATAGAATCGGCGGGTGGCAAGTGGTTGCTGGAGCGTGTCGATCCTGAACGTATTAAAGATCATAGGTAGAGATCAGCGTAAAATCGCTCTAGAAGCTGCCGATTCTGTTTTGCTCGGCGCGCAATTTGCGCTTTGAGTATCCATCTGGTATAATTCGCACGTTGTTGAAATGGATTGGCTCCTCACGTTGCCTCGGAACGATCGCGTAATAGATCCTCTTGTGCTCGTTAGATCCCAACCCGGCGACAATTTGGTTATTTCTAGTACTTGGAGTAGCGAGCTAATGAGCTTTGCAGACAAGACGTTGACGTGCCGCGATTGCGGCTCGCAGTTCACCTTCACCGCTGGTGAGCAGGAATTTTACGCGCAGAAGGGCTTCGACAACGAGCCAACCCGATGCCAGAACTGCCGCCAGGCACGCAAGCAGAGCCGCAACAGTGGCGGCGGCGGCTACAGCAGCCGCGACAGCTACGGCGGCGGTGGCGGCGGCTACAGCAGCCGCGACAGCTACGGCGGCGGTTATGGTTCAGATCGCGGACAGCGCGAGATGCACACCACGACCTGCTCATCGTGCGGCCGTGACGCTCAGGTGCCGTTCGTGCCGCGCGGCGACAAGCCCGTGTATTGCTCGGACTGCTTCCAGAGCCAGCGCCCGGCGCGGAGCAACTCCCGCTGGTAGTTGACAGCCAGTTTTCAGTAAACCTTGGGCTTGCCAAAGGGCAAGCCCTTTTATGTGTAGCGTACCAGCCGAGCCTGAGATGCAGGATGATGACTGGCTGGACCTATAGAGAACATCATGCAATTTTCTGACTTTTCACTCCATGCCCAGCTCCAGTCAGCCATCCGCAAGGCCGGCTTTGCCAAGCCGACGCCGATTCAGGAGCGTGCGATTCCGGTTGGTCTCGCCGGCCATGATCTGATCGGCACCGCGCAGACCGGCACCGGCAAGACCGCCGCGTTTGTGCTGCCGATCCTTCAGCGTCTGCTGACCGATCCCGGCAAGCTGGGCCGCACCCGCGCCCTGATTGTAACGCCGACGCGTGAGCTGGCCGAGCAGATCAACACCACGATTCGCCGCTTCACCGCCGGCACGTCGATCCGCTCCGCCACGGTCTATGGCGGCGTCGGGATGCAGCCGCAGGACCGCGCGCTGCGTACGGGCGTCGAGATCATCGTGGCCTGTCCTGGCCGTCTGCTGGATCATATCGATCGCGGCGCGGCCTCGCTCAACGGCGTCGAGATGCTGGTGCTCGACGAGGCCGATCGGATGCTGGATATGGGCTTTTTGCCCAGCGTCAAGCGCATTCTGAGCTATATTCCTCGCCAGCGCCAGACGATGCTCTTTTCGGCGACGTTCGCGCCTGAGCTTCAGCAGCTGGCCGCAGACTCGCTGCGCAACCCGAAGCGTGTCGACGTGGCGACCAGCGCGCCCGTGAAGACCGTTGCGCACGCGCTCTATCCTGTGGCGCAGCATCTCAAGACCAAGCTACTGCTCAAGCTGCTCAGCACAACCGACACCAACTCGGTGCTGATCTTTACGCGCACCAAGCATCGTGCCAATCGTGTGGCCGAGCAGATTGGGCGGGCGGGCTATAACACCGCCGTGCTGCACTCGAACAAGTCGCAGAATCAGCGACAGCTCGCGCTGGACAATTTCCGCTCGGGCAAAGTGCAGATCCTGGTGGCGACCGATATTGCCGCCCGTGGTATCGACGTGGCGACGATCTCGCACGTGATCAACTACGATATTCCCGACACTGCCGACACCTACATCCACCGCATTGGTCGCACGGGCCGCGCCGAGCGTGAGGGCGACGCGATGACGCTGGTGACTGGCGAGGATACGGCGATGGTTCGCGACATCGAGCGTGTGCTCAAAGCGCCGATCGAGCGCCGCACGCTGCCGGACTTCGACTACGCCGCGCCCGCGCCGGTGCTGAACGAGTTTCAGCGCGATCCACGTGGCCACCAGCAGCGCGGTGGTCAGTCCGCCGGGCGTAACGCTCGCCCGCAGGGAGCGCCGCAGACTCAGCGTCGAGCGGCCGAGTCTGCGCCCAGGCGAGCGCCGCAGCGTGATAGCCAGCGACCCAGCGGCGCGGGCAACAACAGCGACCGACGATCGAGTCGGAGCGCGCCTGGGCGGTAGCTGAGCTACGCAAGTAGATGTCGAGACTGTGCGGCGATCATCATGATCGCCGCGCTTTTGTGTTTAAATGGCTGCGCCGCTGTTCCTGGTTCGTTGGTTCTCCGGGAATGGCCCTCACCTCCACCTCACTTCGTTCGGCACCTCCTCTCCCGCTGCGGCAGGCGAGGAGGATTATGGTACTTGCATTCTTTTGGGTTCGTTAGGTTCTTGGTTCTAGGTTCTTCTCCCGTTCTTGGCATCCCGCTTGCCGTAAGCCAGAAATTCTGACGTGTGCTGGGCCTGCCCCTGCTCTGCTTCAGCCACATAAACAATCGCCAAGCGCAAAGAGGTGCGAAGATGACGAACCACCCTTTGGGCGCAGCAAAGCCTCGTGTGTCGGTGCTGATGCCGACGTTTCAGCAGGCGGCCTTTATTCGCCGCGCGCTGGAGAGCCTTTGTGCCCAAACACTTGCCGACTGGGAGCTGGTGATCGTCGACGATGGCTCGACCGACGACACGCGCGCCGTGATCCAGCCGCATCTTGACGATCAGCGCATCCGTTATCAGCGTCTCCCTGCGAACCAGGGTCTGGGTGCGGCTCTGAATCACGCGCTGGATCTGGCCCGCGCCGACCTGATCGCCTACCTGCCCTCAGACGATGTGTACTACCCTGAGCATCTGGCGGCGCTGGCGGCGCGGCTGGACGACGACCCGTCGATCGCGCTGGCTTTCTCGGGCGTGCGCCACCACTACAATCGTTTCGCGGAGGGCCAGATCGAGGGCTTTGCGCTCCAGCTGGTCCAGGTGATGCATCGTCGGACGGATGACCGCTGGGTCGAGCAAGCCGAGCTGGTCACGGATGACCTGGAGCGCATGTTTTGGTCGAAGCTGCGGCAGCGCGGCGCGTTCGCCGGAGTGGCGGGCGTGACCTGCGAGTGGGTCGATCATCCCGGGCAGCGGTACAAAATCATCTGCGAGACGCTGGGCGGCGGCATCAATCCCTACCGCGTGCGCTACGGCGTGCAGCATCCGATGCATTTTCACTCCTCGGTCGGCAACGAGATCGACGAGATCGAGCACTACCGACGCTTCCGTGAGCGTCCCGACACGCCACTAGCCGCCGATGGCCTTAAGATCCTGCTGGTCGGCGAGCTAGCCTACAACGCGGATCGGGTGCTGGCGCTGGAGGAGCGCGGCCACAAGCTCTACGGCCTGTGGACGCCCGAGCCGTTCTGGTTCAACACCGTTGGGCCTTTGCCGTTTGGTCATGTGGAAGATCTGCCGCGTACCGGCTGGCGCGAGGCTGTAAAGCGCATCAAGCCCGACGTGATCTACGGCCTGCTCAACTGGCAGACCGTTAAATTTGTACACCAGGTGCTGCTCGAAAATCCGGGTATTCCCTTCGTCTGGCACTTCAAAGAAGGTCCGTTCATCTGCTTCGAGCACGGCCTGTGGTCGGAGCTGGTCGATCTGTACATGCGCTCCGACGGCCAGATCTATTCCAGCTCCGAGCTGCGCGACTGGTTCTACACTGTGCTGCCCGAGCTGCGCGATCGTCCGGCGCTGGTGCTCGACGGCGATCTGCCCAAGCGCGACTGGTTCACCGCTACGCGATCGCCGCGTCTTTCGGAGGCCGACGGCGGGATTCATACCGTGGTGCCGGGCCGGCCGATCGGGCTGCATCCCTGGACCGTCGGCGAGCTAGCCGAGCAGCAGATTCATCTGCATTTCTACGGCGATTTCACGCAGGGCACGTGGCGCTCCTGGATCGCCAAGGCGATGCAGGTGGCCGAGGGCTATCTGCATCTGCATCCTAACGTCGATCAGCGGCGCTGGGTGGCCGAGTTCTCGCAGTACGATGCGGGCTGGGTGCATGTGTTCAAAAGCGAGAACCAGGGCGATCTCCGGCGCGCGACCTGGGACGACCTCAACTATCCGGCGCGGATCTCGACGCTGGCGGCGGCCGGATTGCCGCTGTTGCAGTACGACAACCAGGGCGCGATCGTGGCCTCGCAGACGCTGGCCCGGCAGATGGATATTGGCCTGTTCTTTACGGACATGGCCCAGCTTCGCGAGCAGCTGCTTGATGAAAGCCGGATGCGGCAGATCCGCGACAACGTGTGGCGGCAGCGCGATCAGTTCACCTTCGACGTTCACGCCGACCGGCTGATCGCCTATTTCCGGGATGTGATCGAGCGACGAGGCGCGGCATGAGCATGTCTGCCTCACATCCTCGCGTGTCGGTGCTGATGCCGACCTTCAATCAGGCGACGTTCATTCGCCGCGCGATCGAGAGTCTACGCGATCAAACCTTTGCCGGCTGGGAGCTGGTGATCGTCGACGACGGCTCGACCGACGAGACCGCAGCGGCAATCCAGCCGTATCGCGCCGACGAGCGTGTGATCTATCACCGGCTGGCGCAGAACGGCGGCCTGGGCGCGGCGCTCAACATCGCGACGGCGCTGGCCCGTGGCGAGTACCTGGCCTATCTGCCCTCCGACGATCTTTACTATCCCGAGCATCTCCTTCGGCTGGTGGCGCTGCTGGACGCGCAGCCCGAGATCGATCTGGCTTACGGCGGCGTGCGCTGGGCCTACCAGCTCTACGGCCCGACTCTGCGCGGCGACGAGCCGGTTGGGCGTGAAACCGAGGCGCTGTCGCAGGACGAGCCGGTGGTAAACACCGCAGCCAGCGAACACGAGTCGCGGCTGCCGAGCGGCAACATTCTGTCGCTGGTGCAGGTGCTGCACCGCCGAACTTGGGAGACCGAGATCTGCTGGCCGGTACGCTCCGAGATTGTGTCGGATACGTTGGAGGCCGATTTCTGGCGGGCGCGGCTGAAGCGTGGCGCGCGCTTTGCCTATACCGGTGCGATCTCCTGCGAGTGGTGCGATCACGCCGATCAGCGAACCAAGATCATTGCCGGGAAAGAGGGCGGGCTGGCGCGCTACCGCAGCTACTACGGCGTCGGGCGCGGCGTGTTTTTGAACTGGCAGCCGTCGCGCGGCCCGCAGATCGATGAGCGTGCGGTCTATGGGCGGCTGGCTGTCCGCCGTGATCTGCCTTCAACCAATGGTCTCAAGATCCTGCTGGCAGGCTCGCTGGGCTTCAATCCCGAGCGCGTGCTGGCGCTGGAGGAGGCCGGTCATAAGCTGTATGGTCTGTGGCTGTCCAGGCCCGAGCCCTGGGATTCGGTCGGGCCGTATCCATACGGCAACATCGAGAACATCGCCTACGATCGCGGCTGGGCGAAGCGCGTGCGGCAGATTCAGCCGGATGTGATCTATGCGCTGCTCAACTGGCAGGCGCTGGATCTGATTCGCGCCGTGCTGGACGCCGATCTCGGCATTCCGCTGGTCTTTCACTTCAAGGAAGGGCCGTTCATCTGCCAGGAGCACGGCCTGTGGCCCAAGCTGATCTCGATCCTGCGCGACAGCGACGGCCAGATCTTCATCAACCAGGAGTCGTTCGAGTGGTTTCAGCTGGCGACCGGTAATCTGCTCGATCCGGCGACAATGCTGCTCCTCGACGGCGATCTGCCCAAGGCCGACTGGCTGACCGACGAGTGGACGCCCAAGCTGTCGCAGCGTGACGGCGAGATCCACACGGTTTGTCCCGGCCGTCCGCTGGGCCTCGATCCGTTTGAGCGGATCGCGCAGGCCAAGATCCATGTGCATTTCTACGGCCGACATTTTCAGCAGCAGCATCCTAGCTGGACGCGCAGCGGCCTGGCCAGCGGCTACATGCATCTGCATCCAACCGTCGCGCCGAGCGAGTGGGTGCGCGAGCTGTCGCAGTACGACGCGGCCTGGATTCATGTTTTCGAGAGCGTCAACGGCGGCGATCTGCGGCGCGCGCACTGGGACGATCTGAATCTGCCGGCTCGCCTCGGCACCTACGCGGCTGCCGGCCTGCCCTGGATTTTGAAAGACAACCGTCACAGCCGTGTCGCGGTTCAGAGCCTGGCCCAGCGCTACGATGTCGGGCTCTTCTTTCGTGACTTCGCGGATCTCGGGGCGCAGCTGCGGGATCGGGAGCGGATCGCGCAGCTCACGACCAACATGCGAGCGTCGCGCCGGCACTTCGCCTTCGATAGCCACGTCGAGCAGCTCGTCGGCTTTTTCCGCCAGACGATCGCGCGCCGCTCCAGGCTGGCCGAGCGGACGGTGTAGGCCGCTGGTACATAGTTTGCTCCACGACAGCGAGATGATTTTAAGGAGAACAGAGAACAAAGAACAAAGAAACATTACCGTGACTCAAAGGCGCTGATGTTCTTTGTTTGTTCTTTCTGTAAGGAGGGGGACAATGGCTAGCTCAAGCAAGACGACAACTGATCATAACGAGATTCGTAAGTGGGCCGAGGCGCGCGACGGCAAGCCGGTAACAGTGCGCGGAACCGGCGACGGCGACGAGCCGGGCGTGCTGCGCATCGATTTTCCCGGCGGCACCGGCAGCGATCGCTTTGAGGAGATCTCGTGGGACGAGTGGTTCGAGAAGTTCGACGAGAATAACCTGGCGTTCCTGTATCAGGATCACAAGGCCGACGGCGAGGAGAGCACGTTCTTCAAGCTGATCAATCGGGAGAACGCCAGGGAGAAGGGGAAGTAGAGAGCAGGCCCTCATCCCCTAACCCCTTCTCCCGTTGCGACAGGAGAAGGGGAATAGAAATGTTCGTCTTAAACCCCTCGCCTACGGCAGTGGGAGAGGGGTGGCGCGGTAGCGCCGGGGTGAGGGCCTTGCGCCGCCTCCAACCCCTCGCCTGCCTCAATCGAAGCGGAGGCCCGCTGAGGTTCGGGGAAGGGGTGGATGCGAAGCAGCCGGGGTGAGGGCCTACTAATATTTAGCCTCCCAATGCCCTGCTGTCTTCAAGATGACGGCAGTGCGAAAGTGATGATCGATGGGTATAAGCGATCGCTGGTATGAGAACGCCATTATCTACTGTCTGGATGTCGATACGTTTCAGGACGGCGACGACGACGGCGTCGGCGATTTTGCGGGCCTGACCAGGCGCCTGGATTATCTGGCTGGCATCGGGATAACCTGCCTCTGGCTGCTGCCGTTCTACCCAACGCCCAACCGCGACAACGGCTACGATGTCGTCGACTACTACAACGTCGATCCGCGTCTCGGCACGCTGGGCGACTTTGTCGAGTTTATGCGAGAGGCTCGCGAGCGCGGCATTCGCGTGATCGTCGATCTGGTCGTCAATCACACGTCGGATCAGCATCCCTGGTTTCAGGCGGCCTGCCGCGATCCCCACTCCAAATACCGCGACTTCTACGTCTGGTCCGAGGAAAAGCCCGCCGATGCTCACGAGGGCGTCGTCTTTCCGGGCAAGCAAGAATCGGTCTGGACCTACAGCAAAGAAGCGCGCGCCTACTACTTCCATCGCTTTTACGAGCACCAGCCGGATCTCAACATCGGCAATCCAGCCGTGACCGAGGAGATCCGCAAGATCATGGGCTTCTGGCTGGAGCTGGGTGTTTCCGGCTTTCGTGTGGATGCCGCGCCGTTTTTGATCGAGCTGAAGGGCATTGAGCGCGCCGACATCGACGATCCGTATCTCTACCTCAAGGAGATGCACGAGTTTCTCACGGTGCGGCGCGGCGATGCGATCCTGCTGGCCGAGGCCAACGTCGCGCCCGAGGAGATCGCGGCGTACACCGGCGACGGCGACAAGATGGATATGCTCTTCAACTTTCTGGTCAACCAGCAGCTGTTTCTGGCGCTGGCGCGCGGCAAGGCTGCGCCCTTGATCAAAAGCCTCAAGTCGCTGCCGCAGATCCCGAAGTGGTGCCAGTGGGCCAGCTTCCTGCGCAACCACGACGAGGTCGATCTCGGGCGGCTTACCGACAAGGAGCGCCAGGAGGTCTTCGCGCAGTTCGGCCCCGAGCCGGACATGCAGCTCTACGATCGCGGCATTCGACGGCGGCTCGCGCCGATGCTGGGCGGCGATCAGCGGCGCATAGCCATGGCCTACAGCCTGATGTTCACCCTGCCGGGAGCGCCCGTGCTGCGCTACGGCGAGGAGATCGGCATGGGCGATGACCTGTCGCTGCCGGAGCGCGAAAGCATCCGCACGCCGATGCAGTGGTCTGCGGAGGGCAACGCGGGCTTTTCAAAAGCGCCCAAGGAGTGGCTGGCGCGGCCGATCATCGAAGACGACGAGTATGGCTACCGCAAGATCAACGTGGCCGATCAGCGGCGCGACAAAGACTCGCTGCTCAACAAGATCGAGCGCATGATTCGCACACGCAAAATCTGTCCCGAGTTCGGCTGGGGCACCTGGGAGATCCTCAAGGGAGGCGAGCCCAGCGTCTTTGCTCAGCGCTACGAGTGGCAGGGCGGCGTCGTGATCGCGGTCCACAACCTGGCCGACGAGTCGTGCTCGGTCACGCTCGATCTCAGCGACTACGACGCCGGGCATCTGATCGATCTGCTGAGCGACCAGGACTACCAGCGCTTCGACGGCGGCGAGCACACGCTCAAGCTGGAGGGCTACGGCTACCGCTGGTTCCGGGTGGACGGCCTGCGCCATACCGAGCGCTGAGAAATCGGTTCACAATCCTGTAGGGGCGTGATTGATCACGCCCTGATATACATAACGATCGGGCAGAGAGGAGCGATGAGATGAAATTAAAACCAGTCGGGGAGCAAGTTGTCGTCGTCTTTGGCGCGTCGAGCGGTATCGGACGAGTGACAGCGCAGAAGTTCGCCGAGCGCGGCGCGAAAGTCGTAGTCTCGGCCCGCAGCGAGGACGGGCTGCAAACGCTGGTCGACGAGATCCGGCAGCAGGGCGGCCAGGCGATCGCGGTGCCGGCGGATGTGAGCGACTTTGAGCAGGTTAAAGCGGTAGCGGATCGGGCGGTGGCCGAGTACGGGCGGCTGGATACCTGGGCGCATGTCTCGGGCGTTGGCATCTACGCGCGCTTCACCGATCTCGCGCCCGACGAGTTCAAGCGCGTGATCGAGGTGAATCTGGTCGGCTCTGCGTACGGCGCGCTGGCGGCGCTGCCGCATCTCAAGCACGGCGGCGCGCTGATCGTAGTCTCGTCGGTCGAGTCGCAGGTCTCGTTTCCGTTTCACAGCGCCTACGCCGCCGCCAAGCACGGCATCCCCGGCTGGCTCGACGCGCTGCGCGTTGAGCTGAAGCATGACGGCATTCCGGTCAGTGTGACCAACATCATGCCCGCCGCGATCAACACGCCGTTCTTCAGCAGCGCCCGCACCAAGCTGGGCGTGAAGCCCTCCGCGCCGCCGCCGGTGTATCATCCGAGCACGGTCGCGGATCAGATCGTGTATGCCGCCGAGCACCCGGTGCGCGATATGATCGCCGGCGGCGCGGGCAAAGTCTTTATCCAGGTCCAGAAGATCTCGCCGCTGCTCATGGATCGGCTGATGCTGCTGGCCGGCTTTAGCTCCCAGCAGACCGATCAGCCCAAGTCGGTGGACGCGCCCAACAACCTTTACACGCCCGAGGATCGCGACAACCGTGTGGAGGGTGATTTCGGCCATATCACGTTCAAGCGCAGCCTGTACAACTGGCTGGGCCGGCATCCCTACCTGCGCCGGGCGCTCTTTGGCTCGGCGCTGGGCGCGGCGGCGCTCGTCAGCCTGCGCTCGCTCAACGAGGCATAGGAGCGAGGCAGGCCCTCACCCCCTCGCCCCCTCTCCCGTCACGACAGGAGAGGGGGAATAGAAATGTTCCTCTTGAACCCTTCTCCTGTGACAATAGGAGAGGGGAGTCGCCGCAGCGGCAGGGTGAGGGCCTTGTTCTCAATTCCGGGTGAGGGCCGGCCTCTCTCATCAGGTGGATCAACACTTGCTAGCCAATGGCGATATGTAAGGAGTTGATGTGTGGCTGGACATGACATAATTGTAGTTGGCGCTTCTGCCGGAGGTGTCGAGGCGCTCACGACGCTGGTTCGCGATCTGCCCATCGATCTTCCAGCAGCGGTCTTTATCGTCCTGCATATTCCAGCCCAGAGTCCCAGCCTGCTGCCCTCGATCCTGAACCGCGCCGGCCCGCTCATCGCCGCTCATCCCGAGGATAAAACGAGGATCGCGCATGGGCGCATCTATGTCGCGCCGCCAGACCATCATCTGCTGATCGAGGAAGGTCTGGTACGGGTTGTACGTGGCCCCAAGGAAAATCGCCACCGCCCCGCCGTCGATCCGCTGATGCGCACCGCCGCACGTGCCTACGGGCCACGGGTGGTCGGCGTGATCCTGACCGGCTCGCTCGACGACGGCACCGCCGGCTTGCAGGCGATCAAGACACGCGGCGGGATCGCGGTGGCCCAAGATCCCGAAGAGGCGCTGTATCCCAGCATGCCGCGCAGCGCGATCGAGAACGTCGCAGTCGATTACTGCTTGTCGCTGAGCGAGATCGCGCCGACGCTGGTACGCCTGGCGAGCGAGCCTGCCCCCGACGAAGCCAACTTTCCGGTGCCGCGCGGCATGGAGCTGGAGTCGCGAATTGTGGGGATGGATATGGACGCATTACAAAGCGAAGAACGCCCCGGCACGCCCTCGGTTTTTTCCTGTCCCGAGTGCAACGGCGTGCTGTACGAGATGCACGACGGCGATCTGACTCGCTTTCGCTGCCGAGTTGGGCACGCGTTTTCTGCGGAGACCATGCTGGCTGAGCAGGCCGAGGAGCTGGAAACAGCGCTCTGGATGGCGCTCAACACGCTGGAAGAAGGCGCCAGCCTGTCGCGGCGGATGATGGAAAGCTCGCGGGAGCGCGGCCATGAGATGATCGCGAAGCGCTTCGAGGAGAAAGTGCGTGAGGCCGAGCAGCGCGCCGAGGTGATCCGCCAGGTGCTGATGAAAGAATCGCTGGTTGTCGCGCCGAGCGAGATCGACAAGTCCGGCGAGAACGGCGCGTAACGAAGCGTGCAGCCATTGCGTCTGGGCCTGATCCTGCGCTCGACCCAGGCGGTGAGAAGGATGAACTATGCCAGCCCGGATCATGGTTGTCAACGATACTCAAGAGATTCTGGAAATGTTTCGCGATCTGTTGGAGCAGGAGGGCTACGACGTCATCCTGTACTCGTATGCGATCCAGGATATGGACGAGATCCTGCGTCAGAAGCCCGATCTGATCATCCTCGACTATATCTTCGGCGCCGAGCGTACCGGCTGGCAGCTGCTGCAAAAGCTCAAGATGCGCCGCGACACCGCCGCGATCCCGGTGGTGATCTGCACCGCTGCCAAGCGCCAGGTCGAAGAGATCGAGGGGCATCTGGTGGCGATGGGCGTCGGAATCGTCCTCAAGCCCTTCAACGTCGACGATCTGCTGCGCACCGTCAAGCAAACCCTGGAGCTACACGCCGACCAGCGCGCGCTCCTTTCCGAACAAGGCACCGACGAGGAAAAAGGCGCTTCTGAATCACTTGACACCGCTCCCTAAACCGCCGATACTGATGACTCTGCAATTCATTTGCACTGTCTGTCAGCGAGAAACGGTTGGTTGATGAGCGTGAGCGATGATCAGGTATTTTCGCCTACTCAGGATCTGGTGGTAATCGGGGCTTCGGCTGGTGGCATCGAGGCTTTATCGATTCTGGTGAGCAGCCTGCCGCCGGATTTTCCCGCGCCGATTGTGCTGGCCCAGCATCTTGATCCCAATCGCCAGAGCATGCTGCCGGAGATTTTGGAGCGCCGTACATCGCTGGTCGTCCAGCTGGTGCAGTCGCGCAGCCAGCTTGAGCCCGGCAGCATTTACGTTGTGCCCGCCAACTACCATGTCGCGATCCAGGACGGCCACGTCGAGATTCTGCTCGATCACCAGCGGCGGCCCAAGCCCTCGGTCGATCGGCTGCTCTCCACGGCGGCAGAGATGTATGGCGAGCGCCTGATCGCCGTGATCCTGACCGGCTCCGGCTCAGACGGCGCGTCGGGCGCGGTGGATGTTAAAGAAGCCGGCGGCACGGTGATTGTCCAGAATCCGCAGACCGCGCGCTACCCCTCGATGCCGATGTCGCTGCCGCCGACTGTGATCGACTTCGAGGCCGACATCGAGCGTATCGGGCCGCTGATCTATGATCTGCTCACCGGCGCCGAAATCCCGCCGCCCGACAAGTCCCAGGATGTGCTGCGACATATTCTGGAGCACGTCAACCGCCAGGCCAACATCGATTTTCGCGCCTACAAAACCACAACCGTGCTGCGGCGTATCGCCCGGCGCATGACCGTCACGCATAACTCGATGATCCGCGATTACGCCGAGTTTCTGGAAGCGCACCCCGAGGAAGTCGGTGATCTGGTCCAGGCGCTGCTGATCAATGTGACGCAGTTCTTTCGCGATCCCGAATCGTTCGCCTATTTGCGGCAGATAGTGCTGCCCGCGCTGCTGGATAAAGGCCGTGAGCGTGGCCGCGTGCTGCGCTTCTGGTCGGCGGGCTGCTCCTCCGGGGAGGAGCCCTACTCGCTGGCGATGCTGGTGGCGGATCTGCTGGGTGCGGATCTGCCCCAATGGAGCATCAAGATCTTCGCAACCGATCTCGACGAGGCGGCGATCACCTTTGCGCGGCTGGGCGTCTACCCCGAAAACCTGCTCAAGGACATGCCACAGGATTACCGTGAGCGCTTCTTCGAGCGTGTCGATCTTGCGCCGTCGTACCGTATCGCCAAAACGCTGCGCCAGATGGTGATCTTCGGCCAGCAGGATCTCAGTCGCAGCGCGCCGTTTCCGCGTATGGATCTGGTGCTCTGCCGCAATGTGCTGATCTATTTCACGCCCGACTTGCAAGACTACGTGCTCAACCAGTTTGCGTTTTCGCTACAGCCCAGTAACGGCTACCTGTTTCTGGGCAAGGCCGAAATTATTCGCTCTACACACTCCTACTTCGATCTGGTCAACAAGCAGTGGAAGATCTACCGCTGCACGGGCGAAACCGTGCCGATGCTGCGTCGCCAGGGCGTACCCGCGCTTAGCACACGCCTTAAAAGCCCGGTCGTGCAGAGCCTGGTCGGCCGCTCCGAGCGCGTGCTGGGAGAGCATGAGTCTCTGGTGGCGACGGATCTGGCGCTGCTGCGGCGCATGAATGAGCTGCTGCTGCGCTTTCTGCCGACCGGCGTGGTCGTGATCGACCGCGTCTACCATGTGTTGACCTTGAACACCGCCGCACGCAAGCTGCTGGGTCTACGCGACATCGGCAGCGAGCAGGATTTTCTCCACTCCGTACGCGGCATTCCCTACGCCGAGGTCCGCTCCGCGATCGATAGCGTGTTTCGTGAGCGCAGCCCGGTAACGCTGCCCGAAGTGTTGCTCGAATCGGCGCTCGGCGGCACCGGGCATTACCTTTGCTTAACCATCGTGCCGATGCAGGCGGATGTGAGCACGGCCGATCTGGTCGCGATCAGCGTGACCGATGTAACCGAGCAGATCCAGAATCGCCAGCGGCTGGAAACCGCCCAGGCCGAGCAGGCCCAGCTGCTCACCGAGCTTGGCGCGGCCAACAAGCGGCTCAACGAGATGAACAAAGAGCTGCTCGATGCCAACGAGGAATTGCAAGTCGCCAACGAAGAGATGATGCTGACCTACGAGGAGCTACAGGCGACCAACGAGGAGTTCGAGGCGACCAACGAGGAGTTGCAGGCGACCAACGAGGAGCTGGAGACCAACAACGAGGAGTTGCAGGCGACCAACGAGGAGCTGCAAACGACCAACGACGAGCTGCGCGCCCGGACCATCGATCTGCAAGAGCTGGCCACGATGCTCGAAAGCGATCGCGGGCGCTTCGCCGAGATGGTCGAGCTGGCGCCTTTTCATATCATCGTGTTGCGCGGACCGCAGCTGCTGGTCGAGGCCTTCAATCCCAGCTATGCCCGGCTGCTGGAGAGCCACGAGCTGCGCGGACGGCCGCTGGTAGAGGTAGCGCACTACTTCTGGCAATCCAACGTTGCCCTTGTCGATCTGGCGCGTGAGGTGTATCACGAAAACACACCGCGCACATCGCAGCGGATGCAGATCGCTGTGCCGAATGCGCAGGGCGCATCGATCAATCGCTACTTTGTGTATATGCTGGTCCCGACCCATGATAACATCGGCAATGTCGACGGCGTAGCGATCTATGCTACCGATGTGACCGAGCAGCGCACGCAGGAGGTGCTGGAAGAGCGCGAGCGGCTGCGGCTGATCTTTCAGCACACGGAGCAGATGGCGCTGGGCCTCTACGACGCCGAGAGTATGGAGCTGGTGATGGCTACGCCGCAGTATCTCCAACTTCTCCGGCGGGCGTATCCTGATGGCCGCCAATCGTTCATGGGCTCGCTGTGGTACGAGAGCGCGTTTATCGCTCAGGGCGAAGCTGCGCTCCAGCTCTGGCATCAGGCCCGCGACAGCTTGCAGCCCGTGCGGCTGCGCGAGGCGCATCTGACGCTGGTGCACGACAGCGAGGAGACCGTCTGGAACTGGAGCCTGGTGCCGATCATGGACCCGATCCGTCCACATCAGATTCGCTTCATGATGGCGATGGGGATCGAGATCACCGAGCAGGTGCATGCCCGCGAAGAGGTCGAGCGGCTGGATCATCTCAAAGACGAATTCTTGTCGCTGGCCAGCCATGAGCTGCGCACGCCGCTGACTTCGCTGATCGGCAATGCGTATATCATGGAGCGGCTGGTTAAAGATGCCGGGGCCGGCACACCGCCCGAGCAGTTGTCAAGGCTTGTCCACTACGTCGGCTCGATCCGCAAGCAGCTTGAGCGGCTGAACGTGCTGATCGAAGACCTGATCGACGTGAGCCGCCTGCAAAGCGGCAAATACACGCTGAACATGGAGCGCGTCGAGATGCGGCAGGTGGTGCGCCAGGCCGTGGACGAGGCCCGGCTCATCAGCCAGCAGCCGTCAATCGTGGTCGATGCTCCCGCCGACGATCCGCTGCCCGTCTGGGGCGACCGTGTGCGGCTGATGCAGGTGCTGCTCAATCTGCTGCAAAACGCGCTCAGCTACGCATCCAATAGCGGTCACATCGATGTGCGCGTACGCCACGAGAACGATCCGTCGTCGAGCGGCCAGATCGTGCGGATCGAGGTGCAGGACTACGGCCCCGGCATCGCGCCCGAGGATCAGGCGGCGATCTTTTCGCGCTTCTACCAGGCGGACAACTCGCAGCGCTCGTCGCATCGCGGTCTGGGCCTGGGCCTGTTCATCTGCAAACAGCTGGTCGAGCAGCATAACGGCTCGATCGTCGTCAATTCACGCGTTGGGCAGGGCAGCACGTTTGTGATTGAGCTGCCGCTGTATAACGGGTAGCGCGAACTCCGGCTGCCGGCGAGGAGGTAGGCTATGAGCGCTCGCAAGCATATTCTGGTGGTCGAGGACGACATCGATATTGCGCAGATGCTGTTGTTGCTCTTCGACATGGAAGGCTACTCGGCCTCGATGGTGCGTACGGGCGCTGATGCGCTCAAGCTCTTGCTACCCTGTATGGATGCGTCCATTGCTGGCGCGACGATGGTTGAAGCTGTGCCTGAGCTGTGCCCGGATCTGATCCTGCTTGATCTTCAGCTGCCCGACATGAATGGCGAAGAGATTATCCATCGGCTGTCGAATATCAGCCTGGCAGCTCCTCCGGTGATCGTGCTGACTGCGCGGCGGCAGCAGGCGGCGGAAGAGGTGGCGCTGGAGATCGACGCGGCCGGTATGTTTCTTAAGCCGTTTGAAATTCAGTCGTTGCTGGATCAAATCGAGCTGGTGTTGGCACGAACTGCCTAGCTGATGACATAAATGCTCCTGGATGATGGTAGGTTCTCCGCTAATGCAGGCACACGTTTTGCTACAAAGATTAGGATCTGTGAAGGTCTTAAGGAGGCAGAACGTATGACCGAGCAGGTCTTGACCGCGCAATCCCCGCAGCCAACGACGATTCTTGTCGTCGAAGATGATCCCGATATTCAACACATGTTAAGTGATCTCCTGGTGCCGTCGGGCTACCATGTGCTGGCGGCAGATTGCGGCGAGACGGCGATCAATCTGATCGAGCAAGAAGTGATCGATCTGGTGCTGCTCGATCTGATGTTGCCCGATATCGACGGCGCGGAGGTTTGCCAGCAGATCCGCCAGAATTATGGCACCAGCTTGCCGGTGATGATGCTGACCGCGAAAGACCGCACGCAGAATGTGGTCGAGGGGCTGCGCCAGGGCGCCGACGATTATCTGCAAAAGCCGTTCGTGCCCGACGAGCTACTGCTACGGGTGCAGCGCCTGGTTCGGCAGCGGCAGGAGCTGCTGTCGGCGGCTTCCGAGAACGGCGCGCTGCGCGAGATGCTGCGGCTGGCGCAGGAGGAGCTACAAGCCTCGCAGCAGGAGACCTCCAACGAGTCCCTGCTGCGCCGTGAGCTGCTGCATAATGTCACGGTGCATCTGCAATCGCTGGTTGGCATTATCGAGGCCGAGCTGCGCAAGCTGCCGCCGGGCATCGAGCGCGAGGCAATGCTGCGCGTGCGCAGCCGGGTGCGCGGCGCAGCGCTGATCTACCAGATCTCGCAGGATTTGCAAAACGATCCGGTCGCGATCGGCAGCGTGATCAACACGATCGCCTCGGCGCTCAAAGCGATCTACCGGCCCTGGAAGCGGATTGTGGTTAATCTCGTCGAGACGCCTGTCACGCTGCCGTCGGCGATCGCCACGCCGATCGCGATGATCACCAACGAGCTGGTGACGAACTGCTTCAAACATGCGTTTCCCGAAAATCGCTTCGGCTCGATCGATCTGCTCTACGGCATCGACGACAGCGCGTTCTTCCTGGAAGTTGTCGACGACGGTGTGGGCATGAAAACCACCGACGTGACGCTTGGCTCGGGCCGCCCGACCGTAACTCAGCTGGTACACGGCCTGAGCGGCACCATCGACTGGGAGAATCGCCCGGCCGGCACACGTGTGCATGTGCGTATTCCGCTGCCCGGCTAGCGCCCGGCCTCGCGCTTCGCGCGGAGCTCTGGATTGTTGAGTCTGACCCCGCCGGATCTCCTCCCATGCCCTTGCTGTTGCTCCGCGCCGAATCGATCCATGCGTCTCAGGCATGGCATGTATCCTGCTGCCGGTCTCGCCCCCGAAGGCCGTGTCTGTTTTTACGAGGGCTAGAAGGAGCATGATATGCGACAAGCAGCAGTGATCGGTATAACGCTCGCCACGATCCTTGTCTTTGGCCAGGTTCTTATGTTCAATGTTGGGGTTCGAACAGACTATGCCCACGCGGCAGCGCTGAGCGATGGCGCCTACGCGCCCGCACTGCAAACCACGGCTACCGCGACAGCCGCCTCGCCCGCCGCCAGTCCGGGCGCGCTGCCGGAAACCGGCGCTGAGTCGAGCGCCAGCCTGATCTTGCTCGGCGCGGTTGCGCTGATTGTGCTGGGTGTTTCGGCGGTTATGCTGGTTACAACCAGACGCAGAAGTCAAACCTAGACGCTGGCGGAACGGGATGTATCGTCCCGGCGCACGGTCTTCTCTACGCGGATGAGCGGAGCGATCCGGCTCCGCGTTTTGATTTTTCGACGGTTCGATCAGGTCTGGGCTCTGGGCGTGATGAATCACGCCCCTACGGCTCGCTCGGGTACACAACTTGCGACAATGGCGGATCTTGCCAATCGCGCTGCCTGTAGTGAGGAGCAGATCATTCGTAAGGGTGTCACGGTAAACGTTCAAAAGGATTGCGGTTCTGTGTAGGAGCGTGATTCATCACGCCCTGACCGTGGTTCTATGTCTTATCAAGATGCTCCGGCGACGCGTCGTGGCGTAGGAGAAGAGATGGAGGAGGCTCAAACGATGAGCGATGGCATCGAGGTCAAACAGCAGGTGACGATCAACAAGCCTGCCGAGGAACTGTTCCGCTTCTGGCGTAACTTCGAGAATCTGCCCCAGTTTATGCGGCATCTGGAGTCGGTCAGCGTGCTGGACGACAAGCGCTCGCACTGGGTTGCCAAAGCGCCGCTCGGCAGCGTCGAGTGGGACGCCGAGATTGTCGAGGAGGAGGCCAGCCGGCGTATCGTGTGGCGCTCGGCGGAGAACGCGGAGGTAGCCAACGCGGGCTCGGTTTTGTTCTTGCCCGGCCCAACCGAACGCGGTACCGAGGTTTATGTGATGATCGAGTACGCACCGCCCGCCGGTGTCGTCGGCGCGACTGTCGCCAAGCTTTTCGGCGAGGAGCCCAACCAGCAGGTCAAGGAAGATCTCCTTCGCTTCAAGCAGCTGATGGAGACCGGCGAGGTCGCGACCAATGAAGGACAGCCGCACGGCACACGCTCGATCGTCGGCAAGATCTTGTCACCGAATTCGTAGAAGGAGCAGCGCGCGATGAAAGCCTTATGCTGGCACGGCAAGAACGATGTACGTGTCGAGACCGTCGACGATCCTAAGATCATCAATCCGCGTGATGCGATCGTCAAGATCACGACGACGGCGATCTGCGGCTCCGATGTGCATCTCTACGACGGCTATATTCCGACCATGGAGGCCGGCGATATTCTCGGCCACGAGTTTATGGGCGAGGTCGTCGAGGTCGGTCCCGAGGTCAAGAAGCTGAAGATCGGCGATCGCGTGGTGGTGCCGTTTCCGATCGCCTGTGGGCAGTGCTTTTTCTGCCAGCACGATATGTGGTCGCTCTGCGATAACACCAATCCTAACGCCGCGCTGGCCGAGAAGCTGTGGGGCTACTCGCCGGCCGGAATCTTCGGCTACTCGCATCTCGTGGGCGGCTACGCGGGCGGCCAGGCCGAGTACGCGCGCGTGCCGTTCGCCGATGTCGGCCCGATCAAGGTTCCCGATGGCCTGGCCGACGAGCAGGTGCTGTTCCTCTCGGATATTTTCCCGACCGGCTATATGGCCGCCGAGAACTGCAACATCCAGCCCGGCGATACCGTGGCGGTGTGGGGCTGCGGCCCGGTGGGCCAGTTCGCTATCGCCAGCGCGCGGCTGCTGGGAGCGGAGCGCATCATCGCGATCGATCGCATTCCTGAGCGGCTCCAGATGGCCAAGGACCAGGGCGGCGTCGAGGGGATCAACTTCGACGAGGCGTCGGTGATGGATAGCTTGAAAGAGCTGACCGGCGGACGCGGCCCGGATGCCTGCATCGACTCGGTGGGCCTGGAGTCGCACGGCGCCAGCCCCGACGCGATCATGGATCGAGTCAAAGCCGCGACGCTGCAAGAGACGGATCGGGCGCATGTGGTGCGCGAGGTGATCATGGCCTGTCGCAAAGGCGGCACCGTGTCGATCCCCGGCGTGTACGGCGGCCTGGCCGACAAGATCCCGCTGGGCGCGATGATGAACAAAGGTTTGACGATCAAGACCGGCCAGACCCATGTGCATAAATATCTCGGCCCGCTGCTGAATCTGGTGCAGGAGGGCAAGATCGATCCGTCGTTTGTGATCACGCACCGGCTGTCGCTAGACGAGGCGCCGCAGGGCTATGAGATGTTCAAGAAGAAAGAAGATAACTGTATCAAGGTGGTGATGAAGCCGTAGATTGTGGTTTGAATTGAGGTGTATGCGAATCGGGGCGTATGCAATACGCCCCGACGGATGTGCAATCAAAACACTGATGGAACCATAATTGATAGGTCGATGCATGTCCCGGCGTGATTGATCACGACCAATTCATAACTTGTGATTGAAAAAATGTTATGTGTACGACATCAAATGAGGAGTGATTATGAAAGGAACGGCTAGGCTCGCATCGCTGTTTGTTGCCGGGGTGGGCGCGGGCGCCGCGCTGCGCCGGCTGCGCAGCCGTGAGGCGATCGATTTCAGCGGCAAGTCGGTGGTGATCACCGGCGGCTCGCGTGGCCTGGGGCTGGTGCTGGCACGGCAGCTGGCGGCGGAAGGCGCGAAGCTCACGCTGCTGGCGCGTAACGAGGACGAGCTGAAGCGCGCCGAGCAGGATCTGACCCGGCGTGGCGCTCAGGTGCTGACGGTGACCTGTGATGTGCGCAGCCGCGACGACGTCGAGCGGGCGATCCAGCGCGTGATCGAGCGCTTCGGCCGCGTCGACGTGCTGATCAACAACGCGGGCGTGATTCAGGTCGGGCCAGTCGAGCACATGGCGCTCGAAGACTTCGAGAACGCGATGGCGATCCATATGTGGGGGCCGCTCTACACCATGCTGGCCGTCACGCCGCACATGCGGCTCCAGGGCGTTGGCCGCATTGTCAATATCTCCTCGGTCGGCGGTAAAGTTGCCGTGCCGCATCTCTTGCCCTACTCAGCCAGCAAGTTCGCGCTGGTCGGGCTTTCGGATGGCATGCGCGCCGAGCTGGCGAAAGACAATATTCAGGTGACAACCGTCTGCCCGGGGCTGATGCGCACCGGCTCGCCGCCCAACGTGACGGTCAAAGGCCAGCACCGCAGCGAGTACGCCTGGTTTACGATCGCCGACTCGCTGCCGCTGGTCTCGATCGACGCCGAGAGCGCGGCCAAACAGATTATCGACGCCTGCCGCCACGGCGATGCCGAGCTGACGATTACGCCGCAGGCCAAGCTGATCGCGGTGGCCAATAATCTCTTCCCGGGCCTGGTTGCGAGCATCATGGCGCTGACCAGCCGCCTGCTGCCCGGCCCGACCTCCAAGCAGGGCGACGAGGCCAAGACCGGCTGGGAAAGCCAGTCGGCGGTTGCGCCCTCGATCCTGACGCGCACGACCTATCGCGCGGCGGCGGAGAACAACGAGATGAACGGCCATCGCCATGTTGCCTCCAACGGGCGCTCCGGCAACGGCAGCATGTAATCGCCGGACGCGGGCGGAGCTACAGGCAGGAACGTGATGTTCGCGAACGTCGATTGGGCGCAGGTGTTTCTGCCCGGCACGCCGATCCTTGAGATCGTCGTACGCGGCTCGATCATGTATCTGGCGCTCTTCTGGCTGATGCGCGGGATCTTGAAGCGAGTTGCCAGCTCGATCAGCCTGGCGGATCTGCTGATGGTTGTGGTGATCGCCGACGCCGCGCAGAACGGCATGGCCGACGACTATCGCTCGGTTGGCGATGGTATCGTGCTGGTGCTGACGATCATCTTCTGGAACTATACGCTGGACTGGCTGGGCTATCACTTTCCGGCCTTCCAGCGGTTTGTGCATCCGCCGCCGCTGCCGCTGGTCAAAGACGGCACGATGTTGCGCCGGAATATGCGCCGCGAGCTGATCACCGAGGGCGAGCTGATGAGCCAGATCCACGAGCAGGGTCTCAGCGATCTTTCGCAGGTGCGTGCCGCGCATATGGAGGGCGATGGGCGCATCAGCGTGATCGGCAAAGACGGCCACGCGCAGCGGACCTCAACGAAAAGATTCATTGATTCGTAGGCCGTGTTGGCAATGAGTCAAGGACACGTCGCCGACGTGTCCCTGGATGGTCGATTTTCAATATGTTTGTGCGGCTAAAGCTACGATTCGGACGGCCGCTCCTGGCTCAGGTCGGGCAGTCGCTCGCTCTGCGCGTCGATCACGCCGGGGTCGCTGTCGGCGCTGAGGCTGCCGAAGCCGGTCTCGCCGTAGCCGCCGGTCACGCCGGGATCGGTATCGCTGCCGTAGCCGCCGGTCTCCACGGGCTGGATCTGCTGTCCGGTCGCCATGCGCGCGGCGTTGCTGAGCGTAGTCCATACAAAGCCCTCGCTCACCTGGTGCTGCTGCGCGATCTCGTACACGCTCTGCCCATCAAGCGCGGCTCTCACGATCTCGCCCTCCTGGCTGGGCAATTGCGCTCCTAGTCCGGGCTGCTGCTGGAGCTGCTCTAATAAGCTCGCCATGCGCTCATCTGATCGTTGCGTCATGTGCTTCCTCCTTGCGGGCTCCAGTGGCAACCTGTATGCCAGGAAGCGTCGTGGTAGGCTAATATCCTAACGATGCTTGTAGAGGTGCCTCGTGATGTTTTCCGGCTGAAGTATCCTCTCGTCATCGGCATCCGATTTTTGAAGTAACCTCAAAACCAAGCGCCTCAAGTACGCTATTAGTGTTGCCTGCATCACCTCCACCATAGAAGTGCGCTGCTAGCCCTGGCTGCTCAGCCGCGATAACCAGGTGCAAAATATATTTTGGTGGATAACATTTTCCGTCGTATCGAAGCGCGAAATCGAACTTTTGATTTTCGAGCCATGTCTTAATATGTGCTCGGCTACTGGTTCTTGGATAATCATTAGCCGGGTATTCACGATCGTATTGCTCGATTGCGTCACGAACTTGTTGGTCAGTAATTTCTATGTCGCTAATGTGTGTCCTGTTGTTATAGATTTTAAGAATGGTAGTTCGCATTATCGCCTCCATAACGTGTATAGGTTTCTTGATCACAGCTCACACCGAGCCTCTCCGACTTACGGCTAACAGTTGGCGCTGTTTGTAGCGCCTGACAACGCCTTATATTAAGGTACAGCAATACCCACATTATCCAGCATAATCGTTCCCGCCGGCGTGTCGTCAAAGACAAAGGCGATCGCGGCAAGTGTGGCCGGATCGAAGTCCGGGCCGGCGAGTGCGAAGTCGGCCAGCGGCAACGTGAACGTTTGCAGAATCGGCTCGCTCAAGGGCGCGTCGTGGAAGAAAGCGCTCTTGAGAAAGCGGCCTTCGATGGGCGGCTGGAGCGGCGCAAGATGGCTGAGCGGCAGTCGCACGCTGGTGCCGTCCGCGTCGCGCACTTCGATCGTGAGGTTGGTCAGCGCCGGGCTGTTGGCCGACGCGCTCGCCACGGGCACAGTCGCGGCGCCCATATCGGCCAGGTCAAAGCGGAGCGCGCTTCCCGCTGTGGCCAAGATGCCGCCGGGCGGCAGCGTGATGGTGTAGCGCGGCGCTTCAGCGGCGGTAGTACGCTGCCAGCCCAGCCGTACCGCGCGATCGTCGCCGGGACCGCCGCGCAGCGGACGATGCTCTTCCTGCCAGCGGCTGAGCCCTGTCGCGCTCTGGGTGCCGCCGTCGAGCGTCGTGGATGTTACGCTGACATCTTCTTCGTAGGTGCTGAGATAGCGCGTTGTCGCGTCGGCGTACTGGCCGATGTACACGGTATCGGGCAGCCACGCGCGACCCACACGCAGATCGCGGAAAAAGTCCCGGTACGCCGCCGTGCCATGTAGCGTGGTTTCCAGAAACGCCGAGACGAATACCTGCGCCGCCCGGCGCTGCTCCTCCGCCGGCAGCAGCGCGGCAGTATCGATCAGATGCGCCGACAAGCCCTCGCCCAGATCGTAGGCATCCCAGGTCGTGTTAAAGTGGCCGTGATTAGCGCGATAGATGTAGACTGCCGCTTTGATCCACTCTTGATCGGCGCTGAGTGCGACGCGATGATATTGGTTCAGGCCCATGAACGAGAACACATCGGCGTCGTGCGAGCCCTGAAGCACGAGATAGTTGATGTCCTGAAGCGCCAGCTTTTCGCCCAGCGGCAGATATTGTGCATCCGAGGGCGCGATGGCAATGATCGAGCGAATGTTATAGCCATAGCTCAGCTCGATCGCCGGATCGTCCGGGAAGCGATCCAGCCGGTTGAAGGCCGCCGCAACGGCCACGGCCTCACCTCCGCGCGAGTGCCCGATCAGCGCGATCCTGTCGGTATCGATGCGACTGTGAAAAGGATTGTCGGGCTGCTTGTTCCAGTCATGCCACACGCGTAGATGCTCCAGCAGCAGCCAGCCGCGCGCCGCGTTCACGCCCGTCAGCCCGCCGGCACTATCGATCAGATTTGTATTCAGAAAGTTCTCGTCGATCGAAGCGACGATAAAACCTCGGCTCGCCAGCAGCTCGCCCAGATACGCGAAGCCGGCGTCGGAAAAATCTTCGGCCCGGCTGTTGCCGTGTACGATCAGCACCAGCGGGAACCGGCCCTCACCTTCGGGATACCAGACGCGCCCGTTGATCGGCAGCGCTGTGGCATCGAAGCCCCAGAAGCGTGTTCGCGCCGCGCCGGTCCATCCGGCCCAGCCTTTAACGATCGCCGATGCGTCAACGGAGGCGGTGGTCAGCGTGGTGTTCGCGCCGTACTCCAAACGATGCAGATCCTTGCCGCTGCCATAGCTCAGCGCCTGCACGCGATACGATCCAGGCTGTGCAGGATCGGCTGCATTCAATGGCGCGACAGGCTCGCCCAGCAGCGCGGCGTTAGGAATAGCTGCGGGCGGCGCTCCCGGCACCAGCAGCCAGACAGCGCCGCCCAGCAGCACCGCAAGCGACAGCACCGGCGCGGCAAGTGCCAGCAGCCGGCGCGGCCAGCGCTCCCGGCTCCAGCCGCCGCCCGCCAGCGACCACAGTCCGCCGCCGATGATCGAGACGCCGATCACCAGCACGGCGACGATCACGAGCCAGCCGCGCTGGCTCGGCCCTGAGCCGAGCCCAACCAGCAGCACCACACCGCCGATCACGATCCATAGAAACAGGCGCGGCAGCGCGGCGATGCTCTTGAGCAGTACGAGCAGCACGCCTGCCAGCACCACAGCCGCCAGCACATCTCCACCGGCGATCAGCAGCGAGGCAAAGAGCGTCGATGGGACAAGCTGCGGCAGCATGGCCCACAGCCACACCAGCCCGATCGCAGCGATCAGCGCGAACGCCGCGCCACGCCACGTCCGCGCAGATACCCGCATGTGATCGCGCAGAACGCCAATCCGCCTACGTATGCCGTGCTGCAACGTCATGCTCTGCCGAGCCGTAGGCTGTGATTGCCGGTGCGTAGGCTGCATCGCCGGTTTCCTTGAGCTTGGTCAGAAACGCCTGGCTTGGGCGCGCCTGAGCGATTCATTTGCGCTTGTTCTTCTTCCGCGAAGCCTTCGATTGCTTGCGTTTGGATTTGGCTTTGGCGGCGGCCTTACCGGCGCTGCTTTTGCTTTTGCCCGCAGGTGCGATCGGGAGCTCCAGTGGTGGAAAAAGATTGTATCGAGGACGCGGCGTTTCGCGCTCCGTTCTTAAGCCTAGTGCGATCTGAACATCTTCCCAATCACCATGGATCGAAAGCTCGGCGCGATCGTCCGCGAAGACGCGCTCCATCAGCGGCGCTGCCTCGACGGCTTTGAGATCAATCAGGTAGCTGATCAGAAACGCATTCAGCTCTGGATCGTTGGTGGCGTACTGTTCTAGCTGCTGCGTCAGCACGGCCAGCACCTCCGAGCGCGCGGATGGATCGTTGGCCGCAATGCGCTCTAGAGCATGGGCGGCGGTAAGTCGTGGCCACATGACGTGTGTCGCTTCGCTAAGGTAGTCTGCCAGCGCGGGAATGGCCGCCCGACCGATCATGCCGAAGACCTCGGGCAATTCTTCACCGCCCCAATCGCTATCGTCCAGCTCGTGGAATAATGGTATGAGGGGCTTGATCGCCTCGGCGGCCCGCAGCTGTCCCAGCGTTCGCCATGCATGAATCGGCGCCCACACCTCGCGACCCTCGGTTTCAGCCCAAAACAGTTTCGTATCGGTTGCCAGGCTGATTAGCTCGGGAATATGCTCTGCGCGCAGGCCGAGATCCAGATAGTTGGGCCACTCCTGGTTTCGCGCATCACCGATCGTCAGCAGCTTGGCGACCGTGGGTGAGTAGTCTGTCTGCATGATCCCTCCATCGAAAGCTATTGTATGCAGCATGCCGATTTTGTTCAACTCGGCCACAGGCCGCAGCTCAACGCTTCACGGCACGGTTGCTGCTTGAAGGCGAGCCGCGTAGAAAGGAACATGCATGGCTGCGACGAAGCACGATCTTCAAGCTGTACTGCGCGATCGCTTTGGCTACGAGGCATTCCGGCCCGGTCAGGAGCGCGCGATTCGTAAGCTGCTGGACGGTCAGGATGTGTTGGCGCTGTTTCCGACCGGAGCCGGTAAGTCGTTGGTCTATCAGCTCACGGCGCAGCTGCTGCCCGGAATCACCGTCGTGGTGTCGCCGCTGATTGCGCTGATGAAAGATCAGGTTGAGGCGCTTGAGGCGCGCGATCTGCCGGTCAGCCTGATCAACAGCACGCAGTCGGCGGCGGCCTCGCGCGACGCGCTGCGCAAGCTTCAGCAGGGCGAGTCCAAGCTGCTGTATGTCACGCCTGAGCGCTTCGATAATCAGAAGTTCATGGACGCGCTGCGCAAGCTGGAGGTCTCGCTCTTTGTCGTGGACGAGGCGCACTGCATCTCGGATTGGGGCCACAGCTTCCGGCCCGCGTATCTGCTGCTGCCCCAGGCGATCGCACAGCTAGGCAAACCCACGCTACTGGCGCTGACGGCGACCGCCACGCCCTGGATTCGCGACGAGATCATCGAGCGGCTGGCGATGCGCAAGCCCGACATTGTGGTGCGCGGCACCGATCGGCCTGATCTCTTCTTCGAGGTGCGGCGCGTCGAGCAGGAGACCGACGATCGGCGGGTGCTGGAAGATCTGCTGCTCGGCGAGGTCACCGCGTACGATCCCGAGGTGGCGTCGCAGCTCCACGCGGCGATGCAGGGCAGCGGGATTATCTACACCGCGACGACCAAAGCCGCGCGTGAGACTGTGAGCTGGCTGCGCGACTGGGGCATCAGCGCCGACTACTACCACGGCCAGCGCAAAAAAGCTGATCGCGAGCGCGTGCAGGATGCGTTTATGCGCGGCGAGATTCGGGTGATCGTCGCGACGAATGCGTTTGGTCTGGGCGTGGACAAGCCCGACGTGCGCTTTGTGATCCACCGCGATATTCCCAGCAGCGTCGAGGCGTACTACCAGGAGGCGGGTAGGGCCGGTCGCGACGGTGAGTTTGCGCGCTGCACGATCATCTACCGTCCCGGCGATCTGGGCCGCGCGGCGTTTCTCTCCGGCAGCGGACAGCTGACGCGCGAAGAAGTGATTCAGGCGCACAAAGGTCTGATGGCCCAGCCGGCGAGCACACTCCGCGAGCTTGAGGCCGCAACCGGATTGAACAAGGGCGATCTGGCGCGACTGATCCGGCTGCTCAAGCAGGAAAAGATCATCGCCGAAAAGCGCGGACGATTTCGGCTGCTGGTCGAGGATTTCGATCCCGAGGCGATCTCACTCGAAGAAGAAGAGCACCGTCTGGCCTACGAGCGCAGCCGCCAGGAGATGATGCGCGGCTATGCCGAGAGCGACGGCTGTCGTCGCCGCTATATTTTGAGCTATTTCGGCGAGGAGTTCGAGGCCGAGCATTGTACAATGTGCGACAACGATACCCGCGTCGAGGAGCAGCGCGTGGTGGTGATCGAGGAGCAGTACGTCGAGTCCGAGTTCACGATCGGCGAGCAGGTGATCCACCAGGCGTGGGGCCAGGGCGTTGTGCAGAGCATCGACGCCGACCGGCTGACGGTGCTGTTCGAGAGCGTAGGCTACAAAGTGCTCGCGACGGCGCTGATTCAGGAGCAGGGCTTGCTCCAGGCGGCGCGCTGACCATTCGATTCGCGCAGATGAATCATCGAAAGCCAGGCGTCGCTCATCGATAATCAGGCGTCGCTCATCGATAATCAGGCGTGGTTTCTCAATAATCACGTGTCGCTCATCGATAATCAGGCATGGTTTCTCAATAATCAGGTGTCGCTCATCGATAATCATGCGTTGAATCACGAGATCAATGCGTTGACTCTCGATAATCAGGCGTTAACTCTCGATAACCACGCTGAGGCGCGGTATGACGTGCATACGGGCACGCGCGACGACGTGATGAGGGTGATGCAACAGCGCGACCGCCGAATCGAAATCCGGCGGTCGCGCTGCGATGTTGCTTGGCGCTACGCTCCTGAGGCCAGCTCCGTATCGGCGCCGGCATCGCCCGTCTCGTCGCCGGACTGCTCTTCCTGATTCTCGCTGGGCGCCTCACGTGTCGCGAGTCCCGCGCCGATGCCGGCAGCAACGCCCGCCAGCGTCAAGAGCACGAGCGGCATCGGCACCTCAAGATCCAGCGCCTCGTCGAGCGAGTAGCGGCCGGGTCCGGTCAGGCCGGTCGCCGTTGCCGCCGCCAGGTAGAGCAGCGGTAGCTCGGGGCCGCCCTCGGTTGACCAGATTGGCTTGCCGGTATGCACCGTGGCCCAGGCCATGACCATCGGGCCGAACATCGAGATCGGACCCAGCGGATGCAAAAAGCCCAGCGCGGTCAGCACGCCGCTGCCGAACTCGCCGCCGCCCGCCAGATAGGCCCAGGTCTTGCCCGGCTTCAGTCCAAGCGACTCCAGCCAGCCGCCGGTACCTTCGACGCCATAGCCGCCGAACGCGCCGAAGAGCTTTTGGGCTCCATGCCCGGCCATCAGGCCGCCGGCAACCAGGCGCAGGGCCAGCAATCCCAGATCGGTAGTTGCTGCGTGTGATTCTTTCGCCATCTATCTACCTCCATCGCGTCTATAGGCTTTGGGCAGAGGTACCAAATCTTATACCAGGAACTTGCGACCGCAGCCTGCATTTCGGACGCACAACAAAGCCGAGGCTATGACACCTCGGCTCTGAGCGGACGCTGCGAATGGGCTAGCGCAGATCGACGAGATCGTGGATGCTGCCGCGCACGTCGACGCGCTGGAACTGCCGATCCTGCGGATAAACGCGCATCGGCAGGGCGGGCTTGGGCGTCATGCGAATGTCGACGCCGAGCTTGGTGCCGGGAACGAGCGAGAGCCGGTAGCGCTGCATCAGCATCGCCAGCACAATACGCAGCTCCTGCATCGCGAAGGCCCAGCCGATGCACATGTGCGGCCCGGCGCTGAACGGCAGAAACTCGTAGGTCGATCGGTTGGTCGTGGCCCAGCGCTCGGGTTTGAAACGATCCGGCTCAGGGTATAGATCCGGCAGCCGGTGTGTGATGAACTCGCTGTAGATCACGGTCGTGTCTTTGGGCAGCGCATAGCCGCCCAGCTCGGTCGGCTTCGCCGCCACGCGCATGCCCAGGCCGGCCGGCGGCAGCAGACGCAGGCTTTCTTTGATCACGCCTTCCAGCAGTGGCAGGTGGCCGAGCTGCTCAAGCGTGGGCGCCTCACCGTGCAGCACGCCGTCAAGCTCGTCCAGCAGATCCGCTGCCACGCGTGGATGCTGGTTGAGCAGAAACACCGTCCAGGCCAGCGCATTCGAGGTCGTCTCATGGCCGGCTACGAAGAGCGCGAACGCATGGCCGATCATCTCGTCGTCGCTGAGCTTGGAGCCATCCTCGTCGCGAACATGCATCATCGCCGCCAGCACATCGGTATCGTCCGGCCGCGATCGCTTCTGCTGAATCGCCGCGAGAATGAACGCTTCCAGCTCATCGCCCAGCCGCATCAGTTGGTGATACGGCAGTCCCGGCACATTGAAGGGCGCGATAAAGAACAGGGGCGACGACGAAAGGCTGATCAGTTTGCGCAGCAGCCCGCCGATACGATCCAGCTCCGCCTCGTCATACAGGCCGAACAAGGTTTTGACGGCGATACGCTGCGTCAGCTGTTTCATCTCGCGGATCAGATTGACCTCGGACTGGCCCTGCCAGCGATCGAGCATGCTCTGCGTCAGCGCGATCATGTCGTCGCCGTAGGCCGCGATCTGCTGGCGGTGAAACGCGGGCTGAAGCAGTTTGCGCTGCTGCTTGTGGTGCGGACCGTTCATCACGGCCAGATTGTTTCTCAGCAGCCGCTCGATCGCTGTACCCTTGGGAATACGCAGCAGCCCTCCGCTGGTCTGGAATACATCCGCCTGCGCCAGCACCTGGTGATTCAGCTCCGGCCCAAAGGCAAACACATACGATGGATCGCCCTTCGCAAAGGCGACCATATCGCCGTAGGTGTCGTGCATATCGCGCATGAACTGGAACGAGCCGCTCAAAAGCCGGATCAGATTCAATCTGCCGCCCACAAACGGAAGCCCACGTGGGCCGGGCAGCGATGGTGAAAAGGTTGCGGTTGCCATAACCACCTCCATAGAGCGCTGCGGAGACTCGCGGCGGCGGCTAGCTGCGCTGCGTGCGCTGCTGCTGCCAGTAGGTTTCCCACTCCGCGAATAGCTCGGGCAGGCGCTCTTCGAAAAAGGTGTACACACTGCGCATCTCTTCTAGCCGCTGGCGACTCTCGGGCGGCTGATCCTGCTTCAGCGCCAGGCCGCGATCCGCAAGCTGCCGAAATTGCGTGGTCAGATCCAGGCTGCGCTGAAGCACTTCGGCCCAGGCGCCAGGCCGGATCTGATAATAGTCGGCGCGCTGTCCCGGCAGGCTGACTCGATCGACTAGGGCGCGATCCACGAGCTGGCGCATGGTGGTGCTGATCGCGCCCCGGCTGACCTGTAGCACGTCGGCCAGATTCTCGGCGGTTTGCAGCGGCGGTGTCGCTATCAGGAGCCAGCCTAGAATACGGCCCATCATGCGAGTTGCGCCCGCGCGCTCGAAGAAAAGCCCCACGTCTTCGACAAAGCGCTGTTCGTCAGAAAGATGCTGAATCTTGCTCAGAGTGTACCTCCACGTTCTTTATACGAACTTCTGAGATTTTAGTTACTTCTAAAAGTTCGCGCAATATACAAAAGTTCTATCCTGCAAAAACAAGAACGGACACGATGATAGCGTGTCCGTCAAGTGAGCCAACTTGGTTGCGCTCGATCAGCGGTGCAGCACTTTGCGGCTGATGTAGGGCGTACTGTGCGCGTCCATCAGCGGCAGGATCACGATCTCGCCGCCGCACTGCTGCACCGCCTCCGCCTCGGGGATCTCCTCAAGCCGGTAGTCGCCGCCTTTGACGTGGAAGTCGGGCCGGATCGCGCGGATCGTCGCCTCGGGCGTGGGCTCGTCAAACAGGATTACATGATCGACGATCTCCAGCGCCGCGACGATCGCCAGGCGCTCGACCTCGGGCAGCCGGGCCGCGTAGCCGCGCTGCGCCTCGATGCCACGGTCGCTGTTCACGCCGACGATCAGCACGTCGCCCAGCTGATGCGCCGCGCTCAGAAACGCCAGATGACCGCTGTTCAAGCCGTCGAAAATGCCGTTGGTAAATACAATCCGCTTGCTCTCACGACGATACGCGGCCAGAATGTTCTCAAGCTGATCGACGGGTGCGGGCATCAGGCCGGATCGCGCCAAACGTTGCAGCAATTCCTGGCTGCTCACGGTTGCCGTGCCGGGCTTGCCCACGACCACGGCGGCGGCTTCGGCGGCAACCTCGGCGGCGATGCGCACGGCTCCGCCTGCGGCCAGGCCCAGCGCCAGCGTGGCAGTAAAGGTATCGCCGGCGCCGGAGACGTGCGGCTGCGCGACCGGACGTGCGGCGATGCGATAGGTCGGGTGATCGCGCTCGAACAGCAGCGAGCCTTTGGGGCCGAGCGTCACCATCGCCCAGGTCGAGCCGATGTTATCGAGCAGCCGGCGGCCCAGATCTTCCAGCTCAGCCGCGTTCAGCCGATCGACATCTTGCGCGCTCCAGCCGACGGCACGCTGCGCTTCCAGATGATTGGGCGTGATCACGCTGGCAGTCATGCCCCGATACAGCGGCAGGTTTTTGGAGTCGACCAGTACCAGCCGCTTGTGCTGATCTTTCAAGCGTCCGATCTCGGCGATCACGCGCTCGCCGAGCACGCCGTAGCAGTAGTCGGCCACGATCACCGCGCTGCACTCGGCAAAGCCAATCCGCAAGCGCTCGATCAGCTGCTGCTCGATCGCCGGCGACAGCGGCTGCGGCAGGCCCTCGTCGAAGCGCACGACATAATGTCCATCGGCGAGAATGCGCAGCTTGGTCAGCGTTGCGCGCTCGGGATCGACGATCAGATCCGTCTCCACGCCGCGATCTTCCAGCTCGGCTTTGAGCGCGGCTCCGGCCTCGTCGGCGCCGACGACCGCCAGACACCGGGCCTGACCTCCGAGCGCCGCAACGTTCGCGGCGGCGTTGGTCGCGCCGCCGGGGTAGCGCTGCTTAGACGTGGCCGCGACAACTGGAACCGGGCCTTCGGGGCTGATACGCTGAGCATGACCGCTGTAGTAGCAGTCGAGCATCGCCTCGCCGATGACCAGGATGCGCTGCTGGCGAAAGCGCGCGACAAGTTCCACCGCGTCAGTAATCGGCACAATACACCTCTTTGCGTTGATGTCGCCGGAGAAAAAGGCTCGCAACGTAGCACGCGCAGGGCAATGGCTGGCATCGCCCTGCATCGAATATACACGTGAGTCGGTGACAGCTATGCGCCGGCTGCGCGCTCGTTGAGCAGCTCGACGGGATGTTGAATCTGATCGATCACGGTGTCGACGAACTCGGAAGATTGCTCAGCGTAGGACGACTCGGTCTCGGTCGTCAGCGTGACCAGCAGCTCGAACAGGCCGATCCCGACCAGCGCGCCTTTGACGGTGCTGTCTTCCTTGGGGAAGATCAGCGGAGCCATGCAGAACAGTCCGCCGTTGAGCGCATCCAGCGTCAGATGGCTTTTGACCGGCAGCCATTTGAGCAATCCTAGCTCGTAGCGCGTCACAGCGCTGTAGGCGATCGTGCCCAGCGCCATGCCAGTCATCCATTTTGTTACATCGTCGCTCCAACCCAGCGCACGCGGCAGGGCTACCAGCGTTCCCGCTGTCAGGTAGTCCAGCACGCCGTGAGCCCTGGTTGAAAATAGTTTCACCATGCCCAGGCTCCTTTCTCCGATGACGTAACCCGGCGTTTCCGGCAGATTACGTGCCACGGTGTGGAGCTTCGGCATGGTGACGAATTAAAGGACGAGGCGCTCGCTTGAGCGCCCAGGATCTAGCTGATAGCTTTGTGGGAATGATGCAGATACGACTCGTAGTCGCCCTCGAACGTGCGAGCGCGGCCGGCCTCGACCTCCACGATCCGCTCGGCGAAGGTGTGGAGAAAGGCGCGGTCATGAGCCACGGCGAGCACAGTGCCCTCGAAGGCTTCCAGTGCGGCCTCGAAGTGCTCGCGGCCCTCGATGTCAAGATGGTTGAGCGGCTCGTCAAGCAGCAGCAGATTGCAGCCGCGCAGCACCAGCAGAGCCAGCTGAAGCCGGCTGCGCTCTCCCAGCGAGCACGCGCCCACCCGGCGAAAAACATGATCGCCGCTGAACAAGAAAAAGTGCAGAAAATTGCGCGCCTCAGTCTCGCTCATGGGCCGCTCACGCAGCACCGAGGCCAGCACGGTCTGATTGAGATCGAGGGTTTCGTGCTCCTGGGCCATGGTTCCCAGCCTGACGTTCGTGCCGATGCGGATCGATCCGGTCTGTGGCGTAAGCTTGCCCTCGATCAGCCGCAGCAGCGTGGTCTTGCCCGCGCCGTTAGGCCCCACCAGCGCGATGCGCTCGCCGTACTGAACTTCCAGGTCCGTGTGCTGGAAGAGCGGCTCGCAGCCGGGATAGGCGAAGCTCAGGTCTTCGATCCGCAGCACCGCCCGCCCGCCTGCCGGTGGCGGCCCGAAATCCAGCTTCAGCGACCAGTGATTCTTGGGCTTTTCGACGCGCTCGTCCGAGTCCAGGTAGCGCTCAAGCTTGCGCTCGCGCGACTTGGCCTTCTTGGCGACTTTCTTGGCGTAGCGCCGCACTGTGGGCTGTCGCGGCGTGGTCGATAGCTCGACGCCCAGCGCCTGGCCTTTCAGCCGCGCGATGTCGGTCTCGACGCGCTCGATATACTCCTGCTGCTTTTTGTAGGTCTCGACATGCACCTCGTGCTCGTGCTCACGCGCGGCGGCGTAATCGCTGTAGTTGCCGGTGTAGCTCTTGATGGTGCGCGTGTCGGGATCGAGCGCCAGGATACGCGTGACAGTACGATCCAGGAACTCGCGGTCGTGCGAGACGATCAGAACGGCGTGCGGGTAGTGCTGGACAAAGTTTTCCAGCCATTCCAGCGCCTGCACGTCGAGATGATTGGTCGGCTCGTCGAGCAGCAGCAGCCTGGGCTCGCTCAAGAGCAGCGTGGCCAGTCCGAGCCGGGTTTTTTGCCCGCCGCTCAGCGACATCGCCCGCGTCTGCGGATTGATATCGCCCAGCCCCAGACCTTCCAGCACCGCCGCCGCGCGATGCTCGCGCTCGTAGCCGCCCAGCGCCTCGAAGCGAGTCAGCGCGTGGTCATAGGCCGCCATCGCCGCGTCGGGATCGCCGGCTGCGCCCAGCGCCTCGGCTGCGTGCTGAAGCTCATGCTCGGCAACTAACCACTCGGCCTGCGCGGCGGCGACAACCTCGCCCACCGTGCGCGCGCCGAGATCGTCGAACGATTGCGCCAGATAGCCGATCGCCAGGTCCGGCGGCGACAGAATGATCGTGCCGGAGTCGGGCTGCTCCTGGCGTAAGATGCAGCGTAAAAGGGTGGATTTGCCGGTACCGTTGGGGCCGATCAGGCCAACGTGCTCGCCGTCGTTAACGATCAACTGGACTCCGGCCAGAACTGTGGCCGTGCCATAGCTTTTGTGTAGATTCTGAACTTGAAGCATCGTGCCTCCCGTGGGTGGAGACACCTGGAGTGTCCCCGTGCTAGTAAGTTGCGTGGAAACAAGGGGATGCTGTCATTACTCACTCCTTGATTGAGGATAATCAACCAGCCGCGAATAGATCGGAGCATGGCGAGAGGATTATACCCTAAAAACACGCGCTTGTGATTCCGACCAAAGTTGGACGGCTTCCGGTTTGTGCAATGCGGTAGGATAGCCAGGCAAAGGAGACGATATGAGCGCTGCACCTGTCGGGGAAGATGTTCCCGCCAATCCGCTGGAGAAGCCGGGCTACCGCCTGGAGTTTCATGATGAGTTCGACGGCTCGGAGCTGGATCGCGACAAGTGGCTACCGTTTCATCTGCCGCAGTGGAGCTCACGCGAGCGCGCAGCCGCTAACTATTATCTGGCCGACAGCACGCTGGTACTGCAAATCACTGAGGAGCAGCAGCCGTGGTGTCCCGAGTTCGACGACCAGAATCGCTGCTCGTCGCTGCAAACCGGCGTCTTCTCCGGCCCGCCTGGCAGCAGGATCGGACAGCATCGGTTCAAGGATGCGTGCCTTGTGCGCGAGCAGCAGACGAACACGCGAACCTACACGCCGCGCTACGGCTACTTCGAGCTGCGGGCAAAGGCGCTGGATTCGCCTACCAATCTTGTAGCGCTGTGGATGATCGGCTACGAGGATGCGCCCGAAAAGTCCGGCGAGATCGCGATCATGGAGATCATGGGCGAGTATGTCAGCGCGGAGAGTTCACGCGTCAACTACGGCGTGCATCCCTGGCACGATCCGAGCCTGGTCGACGAGTTTTACGAGGAGTTTTTGGCGATCGACGCTCGGCGCTACCACATCTACGCGATCGAGTGGACGCCCAGCAGGATCGATGTTTACGTCGACAACCACAAGCTGCGCACCATCGACCAGTCGCCGGCGTATCCGATGCAGTTTATGCTCGGCATGTATGAGCGGCCGGACGCCGCGCGGGGAGCGGTATTCCCCGATCCGGCCGCTAGCTATCCCAAACAATTTGTGATCGATTATTTCAGGGCCTATCAGCCGATCGAGGGTTACGAATTGCCATAAAGGAAAAACATCGCACCGCCGCACGGCTCACGTGAGCTGCTCGGCGGCGCTTTCATGTCATAGTGCAGTGCAGATTATTGGACGCAGAACTCGTTGCCTTCAGGATCGGCCATCACGATCCAGTACTCGCCGCGCAGATCCATCTCGCGAATCTTCGTGGCCCCGAGCGACTGTAGCCGCTCTACGGCTTCGCCAACCTTGGCGCGGCGCTCCTCCATCGGCAGGCCATGACCGCCACTGGCATTCAGATCGAGATGCAGGCGATTCTTGACGGTCTTAGGCTCGGGCACACGCTGAAAGTAGATGCGCGCGCCTTTGCCGTCGGGATCGACAATCGCCGAGGCTGAGTTCCACTCGGACTCGGGAACGCCGATCGAGGTGAGGAATTCGGGCCAGCTGTCGAAGCCCTGCGGCGGGTCCTGGATCTTGTAGCCCAGCGCGGATGCCCAGAAGGGTGCGAGCTGCGCCGGATCAGCGCAGTCGATCACGACCTGGATGGAGAGAGCCATTCATCTACCTCCTATGCTACCTTTGTGTCGATTATAGCACATGTGTTTTATGCGTTCGGCGGCGCTGCCGCGCTCCACCACGATCCTCGTCAGCAGATAATCAGCCGCCATACATGTTCGGCCTGCGCTGTGTTCGGTAGAGTTGCCGCAGTTTCAGCTTTCGATGGAGGAGCTAACCTATGCGGACAGTGCGCGGAATCGCGGTGCTCAGCCTGATCCTGGTCGGGATCGTTGGCGGCGGCTACCAGCTAATGAACGCTCGTACCTTTCAACTCTTCGGCACGCTGGTAGCGCGCGCGCAAACCTCGGGAAAAGTCGTGGCGCTCACCTTCGACGACGGGCCGCAGCCGGTCTACACCGAGCAAATCCTGGCGATCCTGGATGAGCTAGGCATCAAGGCTACCTTTTTTGTCACCGGCTCGGATCTTGAGCAGCATATGGAGGAGGCGCAGCAGATCGTAGCGGCCGGTCACGCGCTGGGCAATCATTCATTCTCGCATCAGCGCATGATCTTAGTCACGCCGGCGTTTGTCCGCGACGAGATCGAGCGCACGGATCAGCTGATTCGTGAGGCCGGCTACAGCGGCGAGATCACGTTTCGTCCGCCGTACGGTAAGAAGCTAGTCGCGCTGCCCTACTACCTTGCGCAAACGGACCGTACGACGGTTATGTGGGATGTTGAGCCCGAGTCCGACTCCGAGATCGCGGCTTCCAGCGAGCGAATCACGGCAGATATTCTCGGCAAAGCGCAGCCCGGCTCGATCATTCTGCTGCACGTGATGTTCCAAAGCGGGCAGCCGTCGCGGGATGCCGTGCGCGACTCGGTGATCGGGCTGCAACAGGCGGGCTATCAGTTTGTCACGGTTCCCGAGCTGCTGGCGATGCAGGCGAAAGAGTGAGCGCGGGCCAGCGGCGTCGAGGTGACGCTGGAGGTCTGGGATGAGATGTGGCATGTTTTCCAGGCCTGGGCGGGCGCGCTGCCCGAGGGCCGGTAGGCGATCGAGCGGATCGGCGTGTTTGTGCGGCACGCGCTTAAACACCAAGCACCCGCCTGAGCGAGTGCTCGGTGCCGGCAGAATCAGGCGATCGAAGGTGTCGGCGACTGGTGCGCTACCGGCGGCGCGGCGCGCAGCAGCTTGCGGGTGCTGCCGAACAGGTAGAGCGCTGCCCAGAACATCGCCAGCGCGTTGACGGCGTGGAATGCGCGCAGCACGACTAGTCCCGTAACTGATGCAACGCCGTAGAGAAAGAAGTATTGCAGCATAAACAGGACGAAGAGCAGCGCTGTCAGGCCCAGCAGCCGCCACGGCAGCCGCGCGACCAGCCCGACGATCAGCAGGAGCAGCGGAAACAGCTCCAGGATATGCCCGAACGTTGTGTGCATCACAAAATAGCTGGGGTTGACCAGCACGCCGGCGCCGGCCAGGAACACCTGGATCGCGATGCCGCCGGCAAACAGGCCGGCCAGCAGCAGGTAGATGATGCGGCTCACGTGGACGATCGGTGAGCGTCGCCTGGGGTCAGGATTCGTTCCAGGATCGGTCAGACTCGTCATGGGTGTGTGCTCCTATTGGTTAGCGAGCGGCCGCCTGCTGTGTTCTTCAAACGCGCGTTACCGTTCGGACGATCTGAACCGGCCATTTGTTGCTCTTCCGTAGTTGGGTCAGGTTGATGAGGAAAAGATGACGCGGCGCGGAACTGCTGTATAATCCGCAGGCTGAACCTGTGATCGATGACTGAGATCGAGCGAGTGCGATGCGACGTGTTTTGATTGTGGCCTATGATTTTCCGCCGCGTGGCGCGACCGGCGTGATCCGAGTAACCAAGTTTGTGCGCTATCTCCCGGAGTTTGGCTGGCAGCCGGTGGTTGTGGCGGCAGCCGTGCGCGGCGGGATGATCGATGAGGCGCTGCTGGCGCAGCTGCCGCCCCAGCTTGAGGTGATCCGCGTCGAGAATCGGTTTGCGACCGGCAATGCGGCTGCCGGTCGTCACGCAGCTCGCCCGACGCAGGGAGCGCGTCTGCGCCAGCAGCTGCGGCGGCTGTTCATCCCCGATCCGCAGCTGCTCTGGGTGCCGGGCGTGGTTCGCGCAGCGGCGCAGCGGATCGCGCAGGGCGACATCGATGCGCTGATGACGACGGCGCCGCCCTACTCGGTGCATGTCGCCGGACTGTGGCTCAAGCTCCGCTTTCCGCGCCTGCCGTGGCTGATGGATCTGCGCGACATCTGGAGCGAGAATCCGGCGATTCCCGATCCGCTGACCTACAAGCTGCAAGCCGCCTGGGAGCGCGCCTGTCTGCATCACGCCGATCACATAACCACCGCGACCGACGGCCAGCGCCATCTGATCGAGCGCACGTTTGACATGCTGCCTGCGCAGATCTCGACGATCACCAACGGCTTCGATCCGGCGGATGTGCCCGCGCTGCTACCGGCGCCTGCTCGCGCACCGCTGCGTCTGACACATGTTGGCTCGCTGGTAGGCAATCGTGCGGCGGCGACGCAGGGTTTGTTCGCGGCGCTGGAGCGGTTAGCTGCGCAGGGCGTTACCTCGGCCGAGCTTGAGGTGCGGCTGGTCGGCGTGTTCGATCCCGAAGTCTATCGATGGTCGCAGCCGCTGGTGGAGCGCGGCATCGTGCAGCTGGTGCCGTTCATGCCTTACGCCGAGGCTGTCCGCGAGATGACGGCGGCGCATGTGCTGCTGCTGATCGCCGCCAACGATCGCGAGGGCCGGCTGAGCCATCCCAATAAGCTGTTCGAGTACTTCGCGCTCGGCCGGCCGATTCTGGCGCTTACACCCGAAGGCGATGTTTCCCGGCTGGTGCGTGAGGCCGAAGCGGGCCAGGCGATCCCGCCGCTGGACGTGGATCGGATTGTCGCGGCGCTGCAACAGCTGGTGGCCGAGCACCGCGCCGGTACGTCAAGCTTCGTGGCCGCCGATCATTCGCGCTTTGCTCGCTTCGAGCGTCGTGAGCTGACGCGCCAGCTTGCCGCGCGTCTGGATGGGCTGGTGAGAGAATAGAAATGTGCAGGCCCTCACCCCAGGTGGACAAACAAATGAACAAGCGAACAAGGGAACAAAGAGTTTCGATATGCTCGTTTTGTTCTTTTGCTTGTTTGTTAGGTTCCAGGTTCCAGGTTCTTTGTAATGCTTGATCTTTCGATTATTGTTGTCGCCTACAACAGCCAGGATCTCCTTCAGGCGACGCTTGAGTCGCTGGCGCGGTACACACGCGGCGTTAGCTACGAGCTGATCGTCGTAGATAGCTCGCCGTCGCCAGGCATTGAGCTGATGGATCAGCAGGCTGAGTCGTTGCGTCTAATCCGCAATCCGCAGAACGCCGGATTTGCCGCCGCGAATAACATTGGTCTGAAGCTTAGCCAGGGTCGCTACATCGCGCTGCTCAACCCCGATACGCTGCTACACGACGATGCGCTAAGCGCGCTGGTAAGCTGGCTGGACGCGCATCCAGATGTCGGCGCGGCCGGGCCGCAGCTGCTTCAGAGCGATGGGCAGCCGCAGCCCTACAGCCACGGCAGCGCGCCGACGCCCGGCTACCTGATGCGCCGGATCTTGTCGCATCTGCGCAGCAGCTATCTACACGACTGGGCCGGATCGCAGCCGCAGCCCGCCGATTGGGTAGCAGGCACCTGCATGATCGTGCGGCGCAGCGCGTTTGAGGCGGTGGGCGGCCTGGACGAGCGCTTCTTTTTATATTTCGAAGATGTCGATTGGGGCTGGCGGCTGCGACGCGCCGGCTGGCCGGTGATGTTTGTGCCCGGTGTCAAGATCACGCACATCGGCGGTGGCAGCATCGGGCCGCATGCTCGTCGCCACTACGATCGATCGCTGGTGCGGCTGTACGCCAAATATTACGGCGCGCTCGCGGGGTTTGGCGTCTGGCTGGCGCTGCGGCTCTACCGGCGGCTGCAATCCGTCGCGCGCCGAGGCAGCCGATGAGCGAACATCTGCGTGTTGTGCTGGATGCGCGGGCGACCACGCCACACTTTCCCGGCGTCTCGCGGGCTACGCTGGGACTGCTGGCCGGCCTGTCCGAGATCGAGCATGAGCACCGTGTGGCGGTGCTGAGCTGGAACGAGTATCCGTCGCCCGATCATGCCGCGTTTCGCGATCCACGCTTTACCCGCATTCCGGTGTCGGCCGCGCCGCTGGGTCTGGCCCAGCAGCTGACGCTGCCGCTGCTGAGTCGTGGTCTGCGGCCGGATCTGTGGCATGCGCCGTTCTATATCCGTCCGTTCGCGGGCATTCCCCGGCCAATCGTCACGATCTACGATGTGATCGGGCGGGTCGTGCCGGGCGCGCTGCCCTCGCCGCGCTCGCGATTGTTCTTTGAGCTGGCGATCCGGCTGTCGCTGCGCGGTGCGGCGCAGGTCATCACCAGCTCGGCGGCCACGAAGCGCGATCTGATCGCCGAGTATCGTGCTCAGGCCGAGCGCATCAGCGTGATTCCGCTGGCCGTCGATCGATCGTTTGTGCCGCAGCCCGCCGCCGCGATCCGGGCGCTCCGTGAGCGCTACGCGCTGCCACCGCGCTATCTGCTTTATTTCGGCAGCAACAAGCCTCACAAAAACCAGGCGGCGCTGGTGCGCGCCTTCGCCAGGGTGCAAACCGACGTGCCGCTGGTGATCGCCGGGGCCTGGGATCGCCGATTTGCAGAGCCGAAGCGGATTGCCGAGGAGCTTGGCCTGGGCGATCGTGTGCGCTTCATCCACGATATGCCCGCCGCCGATGTTCCGGCGCTGCTCTCGGGAGCGCTGGCGTTTGTGTTTCCGTCGCGCTACGAGGGCTTTGGCCTGCCGCCGCTCGAAGCGATGGCCTGCGGCACGCCCGTGATCGTCAGTAATTCGTCGTCGCTGCCCGAGGTGGTGGGCGATGCCGGGCTGCTGGTCGCGCCCGAGGTCGCGCCGCTGGCTGAGGCGCTACAACGGCTGGTCGACGATCCTGCGCTGCGAGAAGATCTGTCCGCGCGTGGCCTCCATCGAGCAAGTGGCTTCACGTGGGCCGAGACGGCGCACCGGACGATCGCGATCTATGAGCAGGTTGCGGCCAGACGCTGAGAGGATTGCAGGGGAAAGCAGCGAGCGCGGACGATTTGTCCGCGCTCGTTTCGTAGGGCGTATTGCGCTCCGCCGCGATCCTTAATGGCTGTAGCGCCAGC
>DASWTW010000498.1:0-3118 GCA_036401895.1 Herpetosiphonaceae bacterium
CCTCCGCATCGATATTGATTAGCTCGTTACGGACGCGATCGGGCTCCGGCTGCCGCTGGGCAGGATTTTGGCGCGGCGGCACATCGCGCGACGACGCCCGTTCGCTGTGTATGGCTGGCCTGAACGGCTCAGGTGGCCGCGCGGGCGGCTCCTCCACGAAGACTTCTTCCTCGGCCTCTTCTTCGTCGTCCAGCGGTGGCAGCAGATCGTCGATCGAATATTGCGAGGTGATCCGGCGGCGCGGTACTGCCTCGTGCGGCTGGCGCGGCTGCGCGGGCGAATGATCAGCTGGCGCCTCCTCGGCCTTCTGGTCTGCCACCGGCTGGTCCGCATGCTCGTGAGCATCAGCTACAGCTTCGACCGGCTGCTCATCGCGGCTTTCCTCCTGCGCGACTGGCTGCTCGTCTGCGTCTTCTTGCTCCAGCGCCAGGCGATCGACAATGCTTGGCCGGCGCTCAATGCCCGGCCTGGTCTGGATTGGCTGCGTCTCGGTTTCGGCTATCGCCTGTGGTCGCTGCTCGGCTGGTGGTGGCACGTCTTCAACCGTCGATGTGAGCTGCGGCTCAACCGGCTGCTCCGCTGCTTCGGCGATCGGCGTGGTGCTTTGCGGCTCAGCTGCTGGTTCTTCCTTGATAACCAGCGTGCTTTGCGGCTCAACCGTTGGCGCAGCAACTTTTTCGGGCTCCGGTATACGCTGCTCGGGAGCCGGTAGCTCCGCCGGCCTGGCGACAGGAGGCTGCGACACAGGTTTGGTCGTTACCGGCACCACCGCTGGCTCCGCCTTGCGCTGCTCCGCTGGCCTGGTGTCTGGCTCCGGCATTTCATAGCGCCGCGTGTTGGCTGGTGTAGCGATAGGTTTTGCCGGCTGCACTGGCGGCTGAGCCGTGTTATAGATCGTTGCTCTGCGCTCGGAGGCCGATGCTGCTGGCTTTTGAGTCCCACTCTGCCGCTCGGATGTCACGGGCGCTGGCGTGGTGGGCCTGTTTGTCGCACTGGGAGCAGGCTGCTCCGCGCGACGCGGCAATTCAGCCGGACGCTGCGCGATCGTTGGAGCTGGCTCAGCTGCTTTAGGCGGAGTCGTCGGTGGTCGCGCCGCCTGCTCAGGTCGTTGCTCAGCATGCACCGGCGCCGGCGTTGGCGCGCGCTGGCCGTTAGTCGGCGCCGCGACGGTCGGACGCTGTGGCGGTACCGGTGTCGTTTCGCGAGCGGGCACGGCTGGTCTCGGCTGTGGTGCCGGAGCGCGAGGGGACGGCTGCGGCCTGGCCTGCTCGCCGTTCGTTGTCGGCGCGGGCGTGCTTTGCGGCGCTGTCGTCCGCGCGGCTGGAGCGATCGGGGTGCGAGCGGGCGTTGGTGCAGGAGCCTTAGGCTTGGTCTGCTCCGGCGGTGCGGGTGTAGGCGCTTCCGGCTTCGCTGGCTGAGCGGATCGGGCGGTTGCCGGAGTCTGCGGCCTGGGATGTGCCGGCGTTGGGGCAGGAGCCTTAGGCCCGGCTTGCTCAACAGGAGCTGTCGATGCGGGCGGCTGCGGTTTGGACTGCTCGCCTGAGCCATTGGATCGCACAGGTGGCTGCGCTTTCGGTAGCTGGGCCGGCAATCGGGGCGCAGGCGCTGCCTGCTCCGGGCGCGCTGAAACCGGCACTTTGGGCTGAGTTGCAGGCGTCGCCGTGGGCGTCTTGATCGCCTCTACAGGTTGCAGCACGGGCTGCTCGGCGCGCTGCGGCTCCTGGATCGGCTCAGGCTGTGGCGCTCGGCCATACAGTCCGTTGATCCAGGCCAGCTCCGCCGCCGCGAGTCGCTTGTATAACGGCCGGGTACAGGACGACTGCGCGATCAGTGAGGCCAGCTCGATCAGCGTTTCGAACTCCTGGTAGAGACAGTCGATAATCCCCACGCCGCCCGGCTCGACCTCGATCAGATACAGCCGTTCGTGCTCGGCGTCGTAGGTGACGGCCAGTGCTGCCGGTGGAGCCAGCGCGACGATCGGCAGCGCCTGCGTGATTGTCCAGCCGATCGCCTGGGGATCGCCGATCGGGCCGCTCAGTGGAATCCAGCACGCGGCGGCCAGCCATTCCGTCTGCGGCGCACTGGCGGGCAGTCGGCGCTCGGTCGCATCCGGCCGCAGCTCACGTAGCCCGACGAGCCGCTGCGATGCCCAGACCTTACCCTTGAGCAGATCGGTGGTCTGCTTGCCGAAGCGAATCGTACGCGCCGCCAGCTCTTCGCGAACCCGAACCGTTATCTCAGCCAGGACAATCGTATCGCGCTCGACCGGATCAGGCGCGAGCTGTACGACGAGTCCGCTCTCGTCGCGACCGGCGATCTGCCATCCGGGCGCAAAGACCTGTCTTTCCAGCAGGCAGCGATCTTGCAGCGCAGGCGGAATCGTCGCGATCGGCTCGCCTGACGGGCTAAGAACTGTCAGGGGCTCGCCGCCGATCGCGCGTGGATCAAGCTCCGCATACGGCTCGTCGATGTCGGGAGCACTCTGCCACAGATCGCCACTCGGCAGTGGCTGGAGCACATTTTTTTTGATCAGCCGGTCGCGCAGCTCACGTACAGCCCAGCGATCGATCTCGGCTTCTTCCAGGGGATGCTCGACGGCGGCACAGGTGAGCTGCGGCGCGACCACGTAAGGATTGTGGGTAGCCAGCGGCCACTGCGGCAGCGCGTTGAGCAGCAGATCCGGCTGAGCGGCGAACAGCAACTCATGCGGCTCGTCGCCCGCCAGCAAGATCAGCAGCCGATAGCCGGAGCGCAGCAGCTGCTGGCGATCATCGATGGCGCGCGGCACGCCGGCCACAATTGCGACGCGGGCTTCATCGGGCAGGGCGATCTCACGCCTGGCCGCCTGCGCGCGTACCTGGATCGTCTCAGCCTCGTCTCGGCCAAACATGGTGATCGCCAGGTGCCGGGCGCTGAGCTGCTCGGCAAGCTGGAGCAATGTCGCTTCACGGTTGCTGCCGCAGCGCCACAGCGCGATCAGCACGCTATGGCTGGGACCGTCGGGCGCGGCGACAACATGCATCGGTCGATCGAGGAGACGGTTAAGCGTCCCGCCGACATCGGCGACTGAGGCCAGCGAGCTAAGGAGTTGCAGCGGCGAGTGTGTCGCCAGCCGCTC
>DASWTW010000499.1:0-13040 GCA_036401895.1 Herpetosiphonaceae bacterium
TGCGATACTTCCGCACAATCGCGGATTGTGGTCGTGCCTGGGCTGCACGGCGCGACGATTTTAGACGATACCTATAATGCCTCGCCGGCCTCGTGCCGCGCGGCCCTGGATTTGCTGGCACAGGTACCGGGACGCCGGACCGCCGTCTTTGGCGACATGGCCGAGCTGGGACCGATCGAAGAGTCTGGTCATCGCGCGGTTGGTCGAGCCGCCGCCGCCGTCGTCGATCGCCTGGTGGTCGTCGGCAATAAGGCCCGCTGGATCGGCGAGGCTGCGCAGGAAGGCCCGCGCGCTCCCGAGGTATTTTTTATGCGCTCCAACGCCGAGGCTGCCGATCTGCTGCGACCACTGCTCAGCGCGGAGGATGTAGTGCTCGTCAAAGGAGCGCGCGTGGCGCAGACCGAGGAGATCGTGGATGCGCTGCGTGTAGGTGAAAGAGTGCGCTAGCTGTGGATGAAACATTACTGCGAACTATCGTCGTCAACGATGCCGCGCCGACGGTGCTGCTGGCGAGTGGCGCGTTTCTGATCACGCTGTTTACCGGCGGCTACTGGGTGCGCTGGCTGCGTTCCAAGAAGATCGGCAAGCAGGTGCGCGCGGACGGGCCGCAGGCGCATCTGGCCAAGACCGGCACGCCGACGATGGGCGGCATCATGATTGTGGTCAGCGCGGTCGTGATGACGGTGCTCTTTAATCTGTTTGACCGGCCGTCGATGCTGCTACCGCTGTCGGTGCTGATCTCGTTCGCGATCCTGGGTGGCTTCGACGATTTTCTGACGCTGACCGGCTCGAAGTCGAAGACCTTTGGGCTGACCGTGCGGCTCAAGTTCGTGTGGCAGGCGATCCTGGCGCTGATTGCGGCGCTGGCGATCTACTTGCCGCGCGAGTATTACGGCCTGGCACACGGCGGCTTGGTCCAGATTCCGTTTGTCGGCACACGCGACATCGGCTACTGGTATATTCCGCTGGCGGTCTTTGTGATCGTGGCGACGTCCAACGCGGTCAACATCACAGATGGGCTGGACAGTCTGGCGGCCTGGACGCTGACGCTGGCCTTCGCGGCCTATGGCGTGATCTCATTCGTGGCCTCGCCGCGACTGGTGTATCTCCAGGCGTTCTGCTTCACGATGGTCGGCGCGAACGCAGCTTTTCTCTGGTACAACGCACATCCAGCGCAGGTGTTCATGGGCGATACCGGGGCGCTGGCGATGGGCGCGGTGCTGGGTGTGGTGGCGCTGATGTCGCAGCACTGGCTGTTATTGCCATTGATTGGGATAGTGTTTGTGGCGGAGGCGGCCTCGTCGGGCTTGCAAACGCTGTACTTCAAGTGGACGCGGCGCCGCACCGGCATCGGACGGCGGCTCTTCAAGATCGCGCCGTTGCACCACCACTTTGAGCTAGTAGGCTGGTCTGAGACACAGGTGATGCAGCGCTTTGTGCTGATCGCGATGATCGCGGCGTTTATCGGAATCTCGCTGGCGCTGACCACGCCAGGCTCGCGCGGCACTCCCGAAGGCGGCACCACCACGCACACGATCGGGCATGTTGTCGCTCGTGTATACGGACAGTATTGATGGAACTTCGAGGAAAACGTGCCTTAGTTATGGGCCTGGGCGTTCACGGCGGCGGCCTGGGCGTCACGCGCTTTCTGGTCGAGCAGGGCGCGCGCGTCACTGTCACCGATCTGCGCAGTTCCGAGCAGCTCGCGGCGACGCTTGAGCAGCTTAAGGGCCTGCCCGTCGAGTATGTGCTGGGCGAGCACCGCGAGGACGATTTCCGCAGCGCCGAGATTGTGATCCGCAATCCGGGCGTGCCGCGCGAGTCGCGCTTTTTGCAGATTGCGCGTGAGGCCGGCGCGGCAATCGAGATGGAGATGACGCTCTTTTTCCGGCTGTGTCCCGGCCCGATCATCGGCATCACGGGCACCAAGGGCAAGACGACTACCACGCTGCTGACGGCGGCGATGCTCAAGCAGCAGTTTCCCGACACAGTGGTCGCGGGGAATCTACGGGTCTCGGCGCTGGCGCAGCTGCCCAAGATCACGGCCAGCAGCCCGGTTGTGCTGGAGCTGTCGTCGTGGCAGCTGGAAGGTCTGGGCGAGGCTGGTCTCAGCCCGCGTTTCGCCTGCGTAACCAATATCTCCGCCGATCATCTGGATCGCTATCCCTCGATGGCATCGTACATCGAGGCCAAGCGCCAGATCTTTCTGCATCAGGGCAGCGACGGCATTGTAGTGCTGAACATGACCGATGCGACGGTGGCGGACATGGCGCTGCGCGCGCCCGGCCACGTGGCCTGGTTCGCCGGCGACTACAGCGAGTATGTGCAGCAGTTTGCGCGCAAGCATCCTCGCGATCTGCTGGCCGCCTGGAATAAGCGCTTTTTGTTCTGGCAGGACAACGGCACGACCGAGATCGTGGCGAGCAAGGACGAGGTCAGCCTGCTGGGACGGCATAATCTGGAAAATATCGCGGCGGCGGCGGCGCTGGCGACGGCATGCGGCGTCAACACCGAGCATATTCGCGCGGCGATCCAGAGCTTCAGCGGCGTGCCGGATCGCCTGGAGCTGGTGCGTGAGCTGAGCGGCGTGCGCTTCATCAACGATACCACGGCGACCACGCCCACGGCGGCGGTGATGGCGCTGCGCAGCATTCAGACGCCCAAGATCGTGATCGCTGGCGGTGCGGATAAGCGGCTGGATTTTATGGATTTTGCGCGCAGCCTGATCCAGCGTGCCAAGGCCGTGGTGCTGCTCAAAGGCGACGCGACTGACAAGCTGATCGATGCGCTTCAGGCGGCGCGACACTCGACGCAGGGCGAGCTGCCTGAGCCGCTCGGCCCGTTCGACAATCTGCGCGCGGCTGTCGAGGCTGCCTACGAGGCGGCCGAATCGGGCGACTCCGTTCTGCTCTCGCCTGGCTGTGCCAGCTTTGGGATGTTTCGCAATGAATTCGATCGTGGCGAGCAAATTCGGCAGATCGTACGGTCTTTGTCATGAGTGAACCACGCGAGCCAGATGATCGCGATCTGCGCGAGATGATGTCGCGACTGGAGCAAGAGTTCCACGCGCGGCCACAGTCGCCGGAGAATCGCTTCACGCCGCCGCCGGAAAATCGCTACACGCCGCCGGCGGGCGATATACCTGCGCCGACGCCGATCGTGGAGGAGGCCTACGGAGCGCCGCGCCGGGTGCGCCTGTCGCTGCCGCTCTCACAGCCACGCGCGATCTTTGCGCTGCTGGCGATCAACGTGATCATGTACGGCATCTCGGTGCTGCTGGGTAATCGGATCGGCTGGAACGACGCGCTGTATGTGCTGGGTGGCAAGGAGAACGACGCGATCAATGCGGGCCAGTGGTGGCGCTTGCTGACGCCGATGGTGCTGCACGGCAATCTGACGCATCTGCTTTTCAACTCCTGGGCGCTCTACGCGCTGGGCACCGAGGCGGAGCGCGTCTATGGCACGCTGCGTTTCCTGACGATCTATCTGCTCTCGGGCCTGGCCGGCAGCATCGCGAGCTACGTGTTCAATCCTGACGTGCTCTCGGTGGGCGCCTCAGGCGCGATCTTTGGGCTGCTGGGCGCGCTGGCGGCGTTTGCGTTTACCGCACGCTCGTTTTTGGGCTGGGAGGCGTCGAAGATGCAGCTCGGCCAGATGGCGACGCTGGCGGTGATCAACCTGGCGTTTGGCTTTATCGTGCCGAACATCGACAACTCGGCGCATATCGGCGGGCTGATCCTCGGCGGCATCAGTGGTCTGGCGCTCGCGCCGCGCTACGTGATCGAGCGGCGCACATACATGCCTACCGTGGAGCGGCGCGATATGCCGCTGCTCGGCTGGGTCGTGGCGATCGTGCTGCTGATCGGGCTGGTTGGCTGGTTTCTGGTAGCGATGCCGTAGAAGAACGAAGAACGAAGAACCTAGAACTTAGAACTTAGAACCAAGGAACAGAGAATAGAGAATAGAGAATAGAGAAGCACCAAGACGCCCCTTCTCCTGCCACACAGGAGCGGGAAAGGGCGCCAGCGACGGTGGGGAAAGGGACCGGGGATGAGGGCCGTTCAAAAGAATATAGAACAAGAGTATGTGCGAGAATCGGCTTTTTTGTTCTTTGTTTGCTTGTTCTTTGTTCTACGTCCGTAGCTGTTGAATTGGGAGGAGCTTTCTGATGTTCGATACAAACCGCCGTCCGCCCGATTACACACTGCTGGCGCTGGTGCTGGGCCTGTCCGTGTTTGGCCTGGTAATGGTCTACAGCTCAAGCTTTTTCATCGCCGTCAACGAGGGCAACTCCCAGACCTATTATCTAATCCGCCAGCTGATGTGGATGCTCGTCGGCGGCGCTGGTCTGCTGGTGGCGCAGCGTATCGACTACCGGCTGTGGCGACGGCTGGCCCTTCCGCTCTTTGGAACAACGGTTGGGCTGCTGGTGCTGGTGCTGCTGCTGCCTGAGAGCATGACGCGAGCCGGCGGCGCGGATCGCTGGATCAGGATCGGCAGCTTTCAGTTCCAGCCGACCGAGATCGCCAAGTTTGCGCTGATCGTGTATCTGGCGGCGTGGCTGATGGGTCGCGGCGATAAGCTGCGCTCGATGACGGTCGGCCTGATTCCGTTCGGCCTGATCGTGGGTCTGCTGGTCGGCATCATGTACGCGCAGCGCAACATGAGCTCGGCGGTGATGCTGACGCTGATCGCGGTCGCTGTGTATTTCGCGGCTGGCGCAAACCTGGTTCACATCGGCGTCGGCATGGTCGGCGCGGTGACGGTGGGCTGGACGCTGATCCAATCCCTGGCGCATGCCAGCGCGCGTATCCAGATCTTCCAAGATCCGTGGGCCGATCCGCGCGGCGGCGGCTTCCAGCCGATCCATTCGCTCTACGCGCTGGCGTCGGGAAACTGGTTTGGGCGCGGCCTGGGCCAGGGCCGGCAAAAGTTCCTGTGGCTGCCATCCGCTCACGCCGACGCGATCTTTAGCGTGATCGGCGAGGAGCTCGGGCTGGTGGGCACCCTGACGGTGATGAGCGCGTTTCTGCTGCTGGCCTATCGCGGCTACCGCATCGCGGCACGATCGCAAGATCCGTTCGCGGCGCTGCTGGCGGTCGGTATCACCAGCTGGATTACCTTTCAAGCGTTCTTGAATATGGCGGTGGTGTCGTCGCTGATCCCGTTCACGGGTCAGACGCTGCCTTTTATCTCGGTCGGCGGTACGTCGCTCGCGATGTGTCTGTTCGCGATGGGCGTATTGCTCAATATTTCAAAGCATGTCGATGATCAACGACCAGAACCTGTCGTCTCGCCCGTCGTCGAGCGACCCGTCGCCGCGCCCCGCAAGCGCCGCGCCATCGGCCTCATCCCGGCCTTCACTGCTTTTGTGCGGCGGGGGAACCGGGGGCCACGTGTATCCAGCGCTCGCCGTGGCGTCAGTTTTGCCCGAACGGATGAGCGCGAGGCTGTCACGGTCACAACACGCGGCTGGCGGCGGCTCAGCTCCAGCAGCAAGAGCCAACCCAAGCCCCGCGCAGCCAGACGAAGCACGAAAGGACCGAGTCCCAGCGGCGGCACCTGGCGCAGCCGTTGATCAGGCAGCTGCTCACGACGAGCAGCTCGATCCGTGGCGGATCGTGTATGTCGGCTCGCACGATGGCATGGAGCAGGGCCTGGTGGCTAGAGAGAGCGCGCTGCCGTTTCGCTCGATCACAGCGGCGGCCGTGCGTGGTCGCGGTCCCCGTGAGCTGCTGCGCAGCGGCGGCCTGATTGTGCGGGGCATCACCGAGGCGCGCACACTGATTCAACAGGAGCGACCGGCGGCGATCCTCGGTACCGGCGGCTATGTCTGCATTCCGCTCTTTGTGGCGGCGCGGCAGCTCGGCGTTCCGACGATGATCTATCTGCCGGATATCGTGCCCGGCCTGGCGGTTAAAGTGCTGGCGAAGATCGCGACGCGTGTGGCCTGCTCGTTCGATCCTTCGCTGAGCTATCTGCCGCGCGGCAAAACTGTGGTGACAGGCTATCCCGTGCGGCAGGAGCTGTTCGAGGTCGATCGCGCCTCAAGCCGGGCCGCGTTCGGTATCGACGACGAGCTGCCGGTGCTGTTCGTGTATGGCGGCAGCCGCGGCGCGCGCAGCATCAACCGAGCGATTGAGGCGCTGCTGCCCGAGCTGCTGGGCCTGGCGCACATCATCCATGTGTGCGGACGCGAAGGCGACGAAAGCTGGCTGCGCGAGGCGGCAGATCGGTTACCGGCGGAGCTACGGTCGCGCTACCACCTGTTCGCCTATCTGCACGGCACGATGGTGCAGGCGTTCGGCGCGGCGGATCTGGCGATCGCGCGGTCGGGCGCTTCGACGCTGGCGGAGCTGCCGGCGGCCAGGCTACCGGCCGTGCTGGTGCCGTATCCGTATGTGCATCAGGACGAGAACGCCGACTATCTGGTAGCGCGCGGCGCGGCGGTCAAGGTTGCGGATGGCGCACTGCTCGGCGCGGGCGCTCCCGTGGATGGGCCGCTTTTCCGCGAGGTACGGCGGCTGCTCACCGATCGGGCGGCGCGGGAAGAGATGGCGCAGCAGAGCGCGGCACTGGCACTGCCGGATGCGGCTCAGCGCCTGGCGGGTGTGTTGTTGGATCTGGCGATGCGTCAAAGGCCCACGCGATGACACTTGTGTTCAACAGCTTTCAGTCTTTGCTGGTCCCGTTCGTGGTGATCTTCGGGCTGATCGGCCTGCGGCGCGGCTTCTGGCGCGAAGTCGGTATTACGGGCGGTATGGCGCTGGTGCTGCTGGGAACCGTCATCTTTCCGACGGCGCTGATCAGCTTCATCAATCGTGTGATCGTTAATATTCCGCGTGTCTTTGGCCTGCTACTCAACGTCGACGCCGAGGCGCTGCCCAACGATTTTCTATTTGGCGATCCCAGCAGCGGGCGCGTCCTGCTGGCGCGCTTCGCGCTGTTTGTGCTGCTGACCGTGTTGGTGTACACCTCGCGCTACTCGTGGGCGTATGAGGGCGGCAAGCCCCGCTTTGCGCGTGGCGGCGGTCAAGCGCTGCTCGGCATTATCTTTGGCGCGATCACCGGCCTGCTGTGGTTTGTCGCGCTCAACTCGTTTCTGAACGAGCTTCGCGCGCTGCGCAACGATCCGGTGATTCCGCCCGAGGGAACGACGATCACGATCCCGACGATCACGGATCTTTCGCCGGTCGTGGCGTTCGTGCCGACGCTCGTGGCGATTCTGCTGATTATTCTGCTGGTGCTGGCGTTTTTGCGGCTGCCAAATATTTGGAGAAGCTAGATGCCGCACTATCATGTCATCGGCAGCGCGGGCGCGGGGATGAGTGCAATTGCGCATCTTCTGCTGGATCAGGGGCATCAGGTCAGCGGCTGCGATCAACAGGCCAACGCGCTGACTCGTGAGCTGGCAGAGCGCGGCGCGACGATGTTTGTCGGCCATGCGGCGGAGCATCTGGAAGGCGTGGATGTGGTCGCTACCAGCTCCGCGCTGCGCGCCGAGCATCCCGAGCTGATCGCGGCTCGCGCTTGTGGTATTCCGGTGCTGAAGCGGGCCGAACTGTGGCGCGAGTGGTCGCTGCACAAGCCCACGCTGGCGATCGCCGGCACGCACGGCAAGACCACGACGACGGCGATGTGCGCGGTGATGCTTAGCCAGCTGGGCGTCGATCCGGCCTATATTGTGCCGGCCGGCGGTCCCGTTCCCGGCCTGGATCGCTTCGCCCGCTGGGGCCGCGGCCCGTTTGTGATCGAGGCCGACGAGTACGATCGCTTGCTGCTGGGCCTGCTGCCTCAGGTGGCGATCGTGACCAGCGTCGATTGGGATCATGTCGATATCTACCCGACGCGCGCCGATGTCGAGCAGACGTTTGCGCAGTTTGTGCGTCAGGTACGTGGCGTGGTGGTCGCCTGTGCCGACGATGCCGGCGTGGCGCGTGTGCGTGAGCTGGCTCCCGCGCTTGAGGCCGACTGGCAGCTCTACGGGTTTGCGCCTGCCGCTGTGTGGCGCGCCGGCGATGTGCGGATCGAGGATGGCTGGACGCGGTTCTCGCTGCGCACGCCCGAAGGTCAAGCGCTGGATGGGCGGCTGCGAGTTCCAGGTAGTCATAATGTGCAGAACGCGGCTGGTGCGATCGCGGCGGTGGCGCAGTTTGGGATCGCGCCCGAGGCTGCGTTGCAGGCGCTGGAGGCATTTCGTGGGGCGGCGCGGCGCTTCGAGTGGAAGGGCGAGGTCGCCGGCGTGACGGTGATCGACGACTACGCGCATAATCCGGCCAAGGTTCGGGCCACGCTGCACGCGGCGCGGATGCGCTATCCCGATCGGCGCCTGGTGGTGTATTTTCAGCCGCATACCTTTAGCCGCACGGCCGCGCTGATCGACGAGTTCGGCGATTCCTTCGGCGATGCGGATGTGCTGCTGATCGGCGATGTTTACCCGTCACGTGAGCGCGCCGCCGACTTTCCCGGCATCGACGCGGCCTTTCTTGCGCAGCGGATTCGTTGTCCGGCCGCTGCTCCATCCGGCGATCTGCACCAGTCGGCCCGTGAGCTGGCGGCGCTGCTCCGCGAGGGCGATGTGCTGCTGACGCTCGGCGCCGGAGACGGGTATCAGGTCGGCGAGTGGGTGCTGGAAACGTTGGCGAAAGAACAAAGGAACAAAGAAACAAAAGAACAAAGAACCAAACAAAAAGAACAAAGAACCAAGAACTGAGAACAAAAGCAAGTACCTACCTTCCCCTCGCCTGCCGAAGCGGGAGAGGGAGATCGAGGGGTGAGGGCCTAAATCAGGATATAGATATTTTGAATCGTGAGCTGCACAACTTAACACTTCTCGAAAACGAGCCGCTGGCGCGCTATACATCGTGGCGGATCGGCGGTCCGGCGCGCTACTTTGCCAGCGCCGCTAGCGCCGACGATCTGCGCGACCTGATGCAGTGGGCCGCCGCCGAGTCGCTGCCGGTCTTTATCCTGGGCGGCGGCACGAATATTTTGGTCGCGGACGGCGGCTATCCTGGCCTGGTGATCCGCAACCGGGCGACGCAGCATCGTATCGAGGAGCACGGCGATGATCTTCGGCTCTGGATCGAATCGGGCGCTCCTACGGCCGGCACCGCGCGACGACTTTCGGCGCAGGGCTACGGCGGCCTGGTCTGGGCTGAGGGTTTGCCCGGCACGATCGGCGGGGCGGTTTTCGGCAACGCGGGCTGCTACGGCGACGACATGGCCCACGATCTGATCCGGGCCTGGGTGCTGCGCGACGGCAACGTCGAGGAGTGGTCGGCGGTGCAGTTCGAGTATGGCTACCGTACCAGCGCGCTGAAGCGGCTAATCGGGCAAGGTGAAGCGATTCCCGATGTGATCCTGGCAGCGGAGATTCGCCTGCATCGCGACGATCCCGCGCGGCTGGCGGCGGAGATGGCGGCGATCGCCGAGTCGCGCAAAAGCAAAACGCCCTCGGGCTCGTCCTGCGGCTCGGTCTTCAAAAATCCTGAAGGTACAACCTCGGGCAAGCTGCTGGATCAGGCCGGTCTCAAAGGTACGCGGGTCGGCAATGCGATCGTCTCGGAGAAGCACGCCAACTATATCGTCAATCTCGGCGGCGCGACGGCCGGTGATGTGCTGCGGCTGACCGAGGTCATGCGTGAGCGGGTGCTGGCCGAGTTTGGGATCGAGCTGGAGCTGGAAGTTCAGGTGGTGGGAGAGCAGCTATGACGAACAAACCCCGCGTCGGCGTGATCTTTGGCGGGCGCAACAGCGAGCATGAGGTTTCGCTCAAGTCCGCGCGCTCGGTCATGGAGGCGCTGGACCAGGATACATACGAGATTGTGGCGATCGGCATCGACAAGCAAGGCCGCTGGATGGTTGGCGGCGATCCGCTGCTAGCGCTTGAGCAGGCCGCCGATCCCAGGCTGCTCAACTGCGAGCCACGGCCGGGCGTTGTACACTCGGCGCTGCCGCTGCATACGTCGAGCGGCCGGCTGCCCGACGAGACGGCGCACACCAACCCGAGCTACGCAGCGCAGGCGACTGAGTCCGACGCGCCGCTGACCAGAAGGCCGGCGCAGGCCGAGACAACGCCGCTTCAGCAGCTCGACGTGATCGTGCCGGTTCTGCACGGCATGTATGGCGAGGATGGCGCGCTCCAGGGCTTGCTTGAGATAGCAGATGTGCCATACGTCGGCTGCGGCGTGCTGGCGGCATCGGTGGGCATGGACAAGGGAGTGATGAAAGCGGCCTTTGCGGCGGCCGGTCTGCCGCAGGTGCCCTATCTGCTGGTGCGTCGACGTGACTGGGAGCAGCAGCGCGAGGTGGTGCTCGATCAGATCGAGGAGTCGCTGCGCTATCCGGTCTTTACCAAGCCTGCCAACGCCGGATCGAGCGTGGGCGTGAGCAAGTGCCGCAGTCGCGAAGAGCTGGCCGCCGGTCTTGACGTGGCGGCTGAGCACGATCGGCGGCTGATCATCGAGCAGGGCGTGAGTCCGCGCGAGCTTGAGGTCGCGGTGCTGGGCAACGACGATCCGCAGGCGTCGATCGTCGGCGAGATCATTCCCGCCAACGACTGGTACGACTACGCCGACAAATATCTGGAAGGCCGCACGCAGTATCTGATCCCGGCGCCGATCGACGAGGCGGTCTCGGATCGCATTCGCGAGATGGCGGTTGCGGCGTTCAAGGCGATCGACGGCGCTGGCCTGGCACGCGTCGATTTTCTGCTCGACAAAGACAGCGGCGCGATCTATCTGAACGAGGTCAACACATTTCCGGGCTTTACCTCCGGCTCGATGTATCCCAAGCTCTGGGAGGCGACCGGACTGTCCTATCCCAGGCTGCTGGACCGGCTGATCGAGCTGGCGCAGGAGCGACATGAAGATCGAAGAACGCGGGAGTAGAACAACAGAACCAAGAACAAAAGAACAAATAAACAAAGGAACAAATGAATCATTGTCGACGCCCGTGTTCTCTTGTTCCCTTGTTGCCTTTGTTCCTTCCAAAGGATAGTACGTGGCGAATGTAGCAGACAAGCGTCGTGAGGCGGAGAAACGTCGAGACAGCTCGCAGGCCAGACCAGGCGTGCGGCGAGTGCTGCTGTGGAGTCTGCGCAGCGGCAAGCTGCTGGCCTTGATCGTGCTTGCCGTGGCTGGCTGGCTGCTCTACGACGCGCTGACCTCGCCCGAGTATGTTGTGCGCGCGGTTGCGGCGGAGGGCGTGACGGCGCTTTCCAACGACGATGTGCAGGCGCTAGCCGATGTGACCGGCCAGTCGATCTGGCTGGTTCGCAACGACGAGATCGAGGCGCGGATTCGGCAAAGTCCCTATGTCGAGCGTGTCAGGGCGCGCGTGGTGCTGCCCGATACCGTCGTGGTGCAGGTGACGGAGCGCCGGCCCGAGGTGCGCTGGACGCATCACGGCACGACCTACGCCGTGACCTGGGACGGATTGGTGCTGGCGGGAGCGCCGCCGAGTGCGGCAGCAGCCACGCAGCCGGTGACGACGACCGAAGGCTTGAGCGTGCCGTCGACAGTCTCCGCGACCGACACGATCTCGCCAACCGAGGAGGGCAACGTTCCCGGCCCGGCCTTTGTCAGCAGCGTTGCGATCGTGGATACCACGCCCAACCGTGAGCTAAAACCCGGCGATAAAGTCGATCCCGACGCGCTGGAAGTCGCGCGACGCGTCACGCTGCGGGCGGCTGAGATTCCGGCGCCGCTTCAGCGCATCGAGTGGGACGCAGGGCTCGGCGTGTCTTTGATCGTCGGCGACAACAAGCAGGCGATCATCGGCAAGAGCGAGCGCCTCGACGAGAAGCTGGCGATTCTTACGCAGCTGCTGCACGACAGCACGCCGTTCTCGATCCTGGACTTGCGCACAACTACACCGTACTACCGATGATCGCGGACTCTAGGTTCTTGGTTCTTTTACCGGTTCTTGGTTCTCTGGTCCTGCTCGATCCGTAAAGCATTTAGTACTAGTGAGCAGCTACTAACTGTTTAGTATTGATTAGGAAATTCGTCAGCACTTCTTGTAATGCTGGATTAACAAAGGTGTCGTTGCATTGCACGATCGTGTATCGTATAATCGGGGATAAGCTGATGGCTGGCTTTACACTTAAAATCGCAAATACTTTCCGACCCTCAGCCACCGTAACTGCCGAAAGGATGAACTATGAATCGCACTGTCGTCGGCATTGACGTAGGAACCACCAAAATCTGCACGATGGTGGCCGAGGTCCGCCCCGATAGTCGGATCAATGTCCTGGGCGTTGGGCTGACACCCTCCAAGGGTCTCGATAAAGGCGTGGTCGTCAACATCGACGATGCCGTCAACGCGATCGCAACCTCGGTCGAGAAAGCCGAGCGCCTGAGCGGCTATCGCATCGGCACGGCCTATGTCGGCATCGCCGGCAAACATGTGCAGTCGCTGAACAGCCGCGGCGTCGTCGCGATCTCGCGGCCCGACCACGAGATCACCGGCATGGACGTGTCGCGGGCGGTCGAGTCGGCGCAGGCGGTAGCGATCCCAACGCAGCGCGAAATTATTCACGTGATACCACGAGCCTATATTGTCGACGGACACGAGAACATTCGCGATCCAGTCGGCATGTCGGGCTACCGGCTGGAGGTCGAGACGCATATCGTCACCGGCGAGGTCATGGCGATCCAGAACCTGATCAAGAGCGTCGAGCGCGCCGGCGTGATCATCGACGATCTGGTCTTGCAGCCGCTGGCCAGCGGCGAGGCCGTGCTGACGGCAGAGGACAAAGATCGCGGCGTGGTGCTGGTCGACATCGGCGGCGGCACAACCGACATCGCGATCTTTATCCAGGGCGGCATCTGGCACAGCGTTGTGATCCCGGTCGGTGGCAATCACCTGACCAACGATATTGTGTATGTGCTGCACACGCCGCACAACACGGCCGAGTATCTCAAGCTCAAGTATGGCTCGGCGATCGCCAGGGAGCCTGAGGAGGGCGAGGACGACCTGATCAAAACCGAGTCTTTCGCGCCGGGCGAGCACCAGGAGATCAGCCGCTATCATCT
>DASWTW010000500.1:0-12798 GCA_036401895.1 Herpetosiphonaceae bacterium
AGGACTCGCCCGGCACCAAACGACTGATAGCGTATGTCACACCGCGCCTCGACGAGACTAGCCTTCAGGAGCAGGTCGAGCAGTGGCAGACGCTGAGCGACGAAACCTATCGCGAGCGCTCGGCGAACCTGGACCCGACGCTGAACTTCGTAGGCTGGAACAGCAGCTACGACGGCTTGCCGCTGCCGGAGCCCGCCATCCGTGAGCTGGTCGAGCACACCGCCAGCCGCATTCTGGCGCTGCGTCCCAGGCGCATGCTGGAGATCGGCTGTGGCACCGGGATGCTGCTTTTTCGCATCGCGCCGCACTGCGCCGAGTACTGGGCCTCGGATTTTTCCGGCGAGGCGCTGCGCTATCTCGGGCAGCAGCTCGATCGCCTTGAGCAGAATCTGGATCACGTCAGGCTGCTACACCAGGCCGCCGATCGCTTCGACAATCTTGAGTCCGGCAGCTTCGACGTGGTCGCCATCAACTCGGTGGTCCAGTATTTCCCGAGCATCGAGTATCTGGTTCAGGTGCTGGCAGGAGCGGTGCGCGTTACCAGGCCGGGCGGTCGCATCTTCATCGGCGATGTGCGCAATCACGATCTGCTGGAAGTCTTTCATACGCTGGTGCAGTGGCACCGCGCGCCCGGTAGCGCCGCGCTGCGACAGCTTCGCCAGCGGATTCAAAAGCACCAGGCGCAGGAAGAAGAGCTGGTCGTCGCGCCGGGCTTTTTCCACGCGCTGCAACAGCATCTGCCCCGCATCGGCCATGTCGAGATGCAGCTCAAGCGCGGGCGTTTCCACAACGAGTTTACGCAGTTTCGCTACGATGTTGTGCTGCACATCGAGCGCCAGCCGGCCCAGCATGACGCGAGCGTAGCGCTTGATTGGTCGTCGCAGCAGCTCACGCTCAGCGCGATCCGGCAGCTCTTGAGCGAGACACAGCCCGACAGACTGATGATAACAAGCGTTCCCAATCCGCGCCTGGCATTCCCGACGCGACTGTTGGAAGCGGTCGCCGGCGCGCTCGATGCTACGACGGTGGGCGAGCTGCGGGATTCGCTCCAGGATGACGAGCACACCGGCGTTGAGCCCGAAGATCTCTGGGCTTTGGAGCAGGGCCTGCCGTACACCATCAAGGTTATGTGGAGCGAAGATCGAGCGAATACCTTCGATCTCCTGTGCGAGCGACGAGCTCAGGAACAAATCCAGAACATTATGTCAAACGAGCTACCTGCGCGGGAGCGCTTCCAGCCGTGGAGCAGCTTTGCGAACCAGCCCCGGCCGCGCAAAACCAATCAGCAGCTTGTGCCCGAGCTGCGGCGCATCGCGCAGGAGCGGCTTCCGGCGCATATGGTGCCGTCGGTCTTTATGCTGCTCGACGAGATGCCGCACACGATCAACGGCAAGATCGATCGCGCGGCGCTGCCTGCGCCTGAGCTGACGCGGCCTGAGATCAGCGGAGCTTTTGTCGCGCCACGGGATACGATCGAGCTACAGCTGGTGCAGTTGTGGGAAGAAGTGCTACAGCTGCGTCCGGTCGGCATCAGCGACAACTTTTTCGATCTCGGCGGCCACTCGCTGCTGGCGGTCCGGCTGCTGAGCGAGATTCACGAGCTGTTCGGCCAGGAGCTGCCGCTCTCCACGCTCTCGTACGATCCCACGATCGAGTCACTGGCGATCCATTTGCGCCAGCCCCGGCGCTCCGGCGCGCGATCGCCGCTGGTGCGCATCCAGCGCGGCGGCACGAAACGCCCGCTTTTTTGCATCCATCCGGTGGGCGGCTCGGTGCTCTCATACGCGGATCTGTCACGGCTGCTCAGCCCAGAACAGCCGATCTACGGCCTGTCGATCGATACCATCGACGATCTGCCGACGAATCACAGCGTCGAGACGCTGGCGACGCGCTACATCGCCGAGATGCGCCGCGTGGAGCCGGAAGGGCCGTACCTGCTGGCCGGATGGTCGTTTGGCGGGCTGGTCGCGTTCGAGATCGCGCGCCAGCTTCAGGCCGCCGGGCAGCAGATCGCGCTGCTGGCGATGCTCGACACCTGGGCGCCGCTCCCCGGCAATGTGATGGCAGATTACACCGACGACATCACGCCGTTCACATTTTTCGCCAAAGATCTTGAGCGGCGCTTCGTCCAGCGTCTGCCGGTGCTGCCCGACAGCGCGCTGCGGCATCTCGATCCCGAGGCTCGGCTGCGCTATCTGCTCAAGCTCACCCAGATCGTGATGGGCCTTTCCGCAGAGTACGAGACCGAGCAGATCCAGCGCCAGCTCGCGATCTACCAGGCGAATCTGCACGCCGCCGCCTCGTACTGCCCGCAAGGCATCTACGCGGATCGAATCATCGTTTTTCAAGCCGAAGAACGCTTCTCGACGAACCCCCCAATGCCGAGCCTGGGCTGGAATCAACTCGCCGCGCAGCCGGTTGAGGTGCTCAACATTCCAGGCAATCACCTGACGATGTTCAGCGAGCCGCAGCTAGCGGTTCTGGCTGAGCGGCTACAACAATGTCTGGATCAGGTCCATGCGGGCATGGCGGGGTGTAGCGCTGGCACAGCTCAGATTCACATCAATTCGACCCAGACGACACAGCGTTGAACACACGAAAGGCATGCTCATACCATGGATTCATCGGTCCACTCAACATATAACGACGCCGCTCCACGTGAGCCAACCCATGGACTCAAAGCCGGACCCAGCGAGGCGATGCTTTTCCAGCGGCTACGCGAGTCGCAGCAGATGCTGCGGCTGATCATGGAGCACATTCCACAGCTCGTCTTCTGGAAAGATCAGCGCTCGGTCTATCTGGGCTGCAACCGGCGCTTTGCGCAGGCGGCCGGAGCTGACTCGGCAGCCGAGATCGCCGGCAAGCGCGATGAAGATCTGCCATGGCACGAGCGCGCCGAAGCGTATCGCGCGTACGAGCAGCAGATCCTCAGCGGCGCGCCGGAAGTGTTTGTAGAAGAAACCCAGCCGCGGCCTGATGGCTCGCTCATCGCGGTGCGCTTCCGACTGCTGCCGCTGGCCGACGATAGCGGTAGAACCGTGGGCGTGCTGGGCATCGGCGAGGAGCAGCCCATCGCTCAGGCCGCCGCGCCCACCGCCGATCGGGCAACAACCGTAGCCAGGCTGATTCAGGGCGTAGCGCTGGCGACAAGCGCCACGATGGATCTACCGTCGGTCATGCAAAGCTGCCTGGATCAGATCTGCCTGCATCTCAGCTGGCCGATCGGCCATGTGTATCTGCGCACGCGCACCGTGACCGGCGAGCTAAGCTCAGCCGGCATCTGGCATCTGGATCAGCCCGAGCGCTTCGAGGCGCTGCGCAAGCTAACCGACGAGACGCCGCTAACGCCGGGCATTGGATTACCGGGACGCGTGCTGCAAAGTGGCAAGCCCGAGTGGCTGTCTACGGTCAGGATCGATCCCAACGTTCCTCGCTCACAGCTGGCCCATGATCTGGGCATTCAGACCGGCTTTGCGTTTCCGGTCGTGGTCGGCAGCGAGATCGCGGCGATTCTCGAATTCTTCTCGGATCAGGTAATCGAGGAAGACGAGACGCTGATCCAGATCATGATCCAGATCAGCGCGCTGCTTGGGCGCGTCGTTGAGCGCTCACTGGCGGATGCGCGGCTGCGGGCCAGCGAAAAACGCTTTCAGGATATTCTCGATAATTGTCCAGCCTCGGTCTATGTTAAGGATCTGGACGGCAAATACCTGTTTGTCAACAGCCGCTTCGAGCAATGGTTTAGCCTGGATCGACAGAGCGTGCTCGGCAAAACTGATTTCGATCTGTTTCCGCTGCATATCGCCGAGGACTGGCGCAGAAACGATCTGCGGGTGATCCGGCAAAACCGCGCCGAGGAGGCCGAAGAAGACGCGCCGCAGCCCGACGGCACGCACACCTATCTTTCGATCAAGTTTCCGCTGCTGGATGCCCACGGCGAGCCCTACGCGACCTGCGGCATCACCACCGATATAACCGAGCGCAAGCTGCACGAGGTGGAGCAGCAGCGGCTTCAGGATGAGATTATTCTGCTGCAAGCGTCGACGCTGAAGGAGCTATCGACGCCGCTGATTCCGATCAGCGAGCAGGTGATGGTCATGCCGCTGATCGGCGCGATCGATACTGCGCGGGCGCGGCAGATGCTTGACGCGGTGCTGCACGGCATCGAGAACAGCCGGGTCGAGGTGGTGATCGTTGATATTACCGGCGTGAACCTAGTCGATACGCAGGTCGCGGCGACGCTGATTCAGGCATCGCAGGCGGTGCGGCTGCTGGGCGCGCGGATGGTGCTGACCGGCATCCGGCCCGAGGTGGCGCAGACGCTGGTCGGGCTCGGCGTCAAGCTGACCGACGTTGTGACCCACAGCACGCTCCAGAGCGGGATCGCTTTCGCGATGCAGCGCACCAGCCGCTAGCGCTCAACATTCAAACAGCCAGGGAGCGCTACGGCGCTCCTTTGTGTTGTGGCGCGCAATCGCGAGCCGCGCGGCCTGGCGTATAGCCGTGCGTTTGACGCTGTGCAGCGCGCACCGTATAATCGCGGCACCCGTGTGCGCTATCCGATCGGATCTTGGGTGTACTCTCACAGCCCTTTGGTATGCCCTGAACATCGCCGCCCAGACGGGCAATACAAACTGCCGTGGAGGAATCATGAAGCTGGCCGTCTTTGTTGTCGATAATTCCAAGGCTGATGCCAGCGTGGACGCGCTCGTCGGACAAGGCTTTCGCGTCACCCGGCTGGCGAGCACCGGGGGCTTTTTGCGGCGCGGCAATACGACCCTGCTGGTTGGGCTGGAAGACGAAGAGCTGGATCGGGCGCGCAACATCGTGCATAACGTCGCGCCGGAGTCGCTGCTGATCGCGGTGGATCTGGAGCGCTACGAGCGGCTGTGAGGCTGATCTACGTTGCCAGCGGCATCTCGGTGCCCGGATCGTACGGTGGCTCGACACATACCTTTGAGGTCGCGCATGGGCTGGCCGCGCTGGGCCACGAGGTGCATGTGGTGGCGCATCATCCCCGGCGGCGGCTGAGCACCGCACTGCGCCCGCAGCGCATCGAGCTGTCGGGCTTCCAGCTGCACTACATCGACCTCCCCAAGCCGCTGAGCCTGCTCGGCTACCCGCATATCGTCCGGCTGCTGCGCCAGGTGCGGCCCGACGCGCTGATCGAGCGCTACTACAATCTGGCAGGAGCCGGCATGCTGGCGGCACATCGCGCGAAGATTCCCAGCCTGCTCGAAGTCAACGCGCTGATCGTCGATCCGCCGGCCGTCTTTAAGCGCCGCCTCGACGATCGCCTGGGCCGTCCGCTCCAGCGCTGGGCCGTGACGCAGTGTCGCATGGCCGCGCGGATCGTCACGCCGCTGCATACCACGGTTCCCGCGCCGATCGCCCGCGACAAGATTGTGGAGCTACCCTGGGGTGCCAACGTCGATCGCTTCAAGCCCCAGACCGATCGCCAGGCCGCGCAACAGCTGCGCGCGCAGCTTGGCATTCCGCCGGATCGCTCGATCGCGGTGTTTGTGGGCTCGTTTCGGGCCTGGCACGGCGTCGGCGATTTTGTCGCGGCTGGCTTGCGGCTGCTCGACGCCGGCGAAAACGTGCAGATGCTGCTGATCGGCAGTGGGCCTGAGCGCGCCGCGACCGAGGCGGCGGTCGGACGCTGGCAGGAGCGCTTTACCTTTGCCGGCAGCGTGGATCATGATCGCGTCCCTGACTATCTCGCGCTCGCGGATGTCGGCGTGGCACCCTTCAACACCGCGCCGCATCCGGCTCTGCGCGACGCCGGATTCTTCTGGTCGCCGCTCAAAATCTACGAGTACATGGCGATGGGCCTGCCGGTTGTTACGGCCAATATCCCGCCGCTTGACACGATCATCCAGCCCGGGCAGGAGGGTGCGCTCTTCCGCGAGGGCGATGTGGCGGATCTGGCCGAGGCGATTCGACGAGTGCTGCACGCGCCGGATCGAGCGGCGATGGGCGCGCGTGCCCGCCAGCGAGTTGTAGAGCACTACTCCTGGGAGCGTCACTGCCTTGAGCTGGATCGCATTCTGCAAAGCATGACGGAGGGAGCGACGTATGGCTGAGCCGTTGCATGTGCTGATGCCGACAGACGTGTTCCCGCCGGTAGCCGGTGGCTCGGGCTGGAGCAGCTACGCGCTGGCTCAGACGCTGCAATCACGCGGCCATCGCGTCACAGCGATCGTGCCACGGCGCGGCGCTCCCGGCGTGCGGCGACGGATGCAGGGCAGCGTGCCGGTGATCGAGGTGGGATACGCCGCGCCGTCGCTGCCGTTCGTGCAAAACTTCTACCGCTTCGAGCTGCTGTGGCCGCTGCTGCGTAATGTGATCCTGGCCGAGGCCTATCGCGACCGTGAGCGACCGATCGTGATTCATGCACAGCACGCGCAGACTGCGCCAGCGGCGGTGCTGGCGGGCCAGGAGCTGGGCGCTCCCGTTGTCGCGACGATTCGTGATGCCTGGCCCTGGCACTACTTTGCAACCGGGCTGCTCGGCGATCGCGTGCCGTTCGAGCGGCAGTGCTGGGCAACTGCCTGGCTGGATCTGATCGGCAGGCTGGGGCCGCTCAAAGGCGTGCTAGCGGCGCCGGCGATTCCCTACATGCGGGGCCACCTGCGACGACGCGCCGGGCTGCTGGCTCAGGCCGATGCTGTGATCGCCGTCAGCGACTATATTCGCCGCAAGCTGCTGCCAATCGTGCCCGCCGAACGCCTGCATGTCGTGCCGAATCTGGTCGATCTGGCCGAGACCGAGCAGATCGTTGCCGCGCGCTCCGGCCTTGCGCCGGAGCAGGCGTTCGTGCTTTACGTGGGCAAGCTTCAGCGCAACAAAGGCGCGCATCTGCTATCCGAGACGCTAGCTACTGCCCGAGCAACGCGCGGAGCACTGCCGAAGCTGCTGATCGCGGGCAACGGCGAGCTTGAGGCCGAGCTACGCCAGGAGCTGACGCAGCAGAACATCGACTATCAGATCCTCGACGGCTGGATCGACCACGACGAGGCGCTGCGGCTGATGCGTCAGGCCGAGGTGCTGCTCTTTCCTTCCGCCTGGGGCGAGCCGCTGAGCCGCGTGCTGCTGGAAGGGCTGGCGGTGGGCGCGTGTGTCGCCGCGATCAACACGGGCGGCACCGCCGACGCGATCGTGGACGGCGTGAGCGGCGTGCTGGCTCAGGATGCGGAAGGGCTGGGGCGAGCGCTGGCTGCGCTGCTGGACGATCCCGAGCGCCGTGCTCAGCTGCGCTCGGGCGCGCGGCAGATTGCGCGGGAGCGGTTCGCGCCGGATGTGGTTGCGGCGCGGGTCGAGGCGGTGTATGCGGCGGCGAGGAAATAAATCGCGCTTATCGATCCAGAAATACACCGTAAAGAACATGTTATCAGTTAAAATTAGCAGTATTTACAGGATTCAAAAACGAGTCAATCTCGTAGGGGCATGATAAATTACGCCCTGGACATGCCGTCGGCTTGTCCCTACCAAATAATCAATAATTCTGTCGATCATTATGGACCGTAAAAACCGTAAGGGCGTATCGCAATACGCCCCTACAAACATGAATCTGTAATTTTTTGGCTAGCCCACGAAATCCAGCCAGCCCCAGCGATCCTCAAGTTCACCATTGATCACGCCAAAGAAGGCCTGCTGTAGCTGCGCCGTGATCGGGCCGCGCCGACCGATGCCGACCTGAATGCCGTCGACCGAGCGAATCGGCGTGATCTCGGCGGCCGTGCCGGTAAAGAACAGCTCGTCGACCAGATACAGCGCCTCGCGTGGAATGCGCTCTTCGATCACCGGGATGCCCTGGTCGCGCGCCAGCGTGATGATCGTATCGCGGGTGATGCCGGGCAGGACCGACGCGCCGAGCGGCGGCGTGATCAGCTTGCCGTCGCGCACCAGAAACAGATTCTCGCCCGAGCCCTCGCTGATATAGCCGTCGACATCCAGCGCGATACCTTCGCTGTAGCCGTGCTGCGCGGCTTCCAGCTTGATCAGCTGCGAGTTCATGTAGTTGGCAGCAGCCTTCGCCATCGCCGGCAGCGTGTTGGGCGCAATGCGCGACCAGGATGAAATTCCCACATCTACGCCCTGCTCCAGCGCCTCATCGCCCAGATATTTGCCCCAGTCCATCGCCGCGACCACCACATCGATCGGGCAGCCGCGCGGGTCCACGCCCAGCGTGCCATAGCCGCGAAACGCGATCGGGCGCAGGTAGCCGCTCCGCAGTTTATTGGCTTTAATCACATCGCGACACGCCTGATCAACCTGCTCCTCGTTGTACGGCATCGGCATGCGGTAGATCTTGGCCGAGTTGAACAGGCGGCGGGTATGGTCGTGGAGGCGAAAGATGGCAGGGCCTTTAGCCGAATCGTAGCAGCGCACTCCTTCAAAAACACTGGAACCATAATGCACCACGTGCGACAACACATGAATCGTGGCTTTGTCCCATTCCACCAGTTCGCCATTGAACCAGATGTAATCCATTTTCGCCATCGGAGGCATGATTCTTCCCCTTTTACAGTTGATACAGTTGAGCGTGGCCACATCGCCGCGCTCGCAAAGAAGCCATATGCGCTTATAGTAGCACGAATTATGAGCCGATTGGTAGAGACATCGCGCAATGCAGAGGTCGGACAATCAGCTTTCGACAAAGCGCACGGCGACGGCTATACTACTGCGATTGTTTGAACAACAGGTTGTATAAAAAACCATGAATACACAGATTTCATCACCACGACTCGGGATTCTCGGCGGCGGGCAGCTGGCGCGCATGACGATCCAGGCAGCGATTCCGCTCGGCGTGGACCTGGCGATTCTGGCAGAGGCGGCTGATAGCCCGGCTGGACGGCTGACCGCTCGTGAGATCGTCGGGGCGTGGAGCGACACGACTGCTCTGCGCGCTTTTGCCGAAGCGGTAGATGTTGTCACGCTGGAAAACGAATTCGTCGACGCGCCGATCCTGGAGCAACTCGCCCGCTGGGGCAAGATCGTGCTGCCGGGCGCCAACACGCTGCGCACGATTCAGGACAAATTGACGCAGAAGCAGGCGCTGGCCGCGTGTAAGCTTCCGGTTCCGCAGTTCGTCGCCGTCGATTCGCCGGAAGATATTGTGCGCGCCGCCGAGCGCTTTGGCTGGCCGCTGATCTTGAAGGCGCGGCGCAACGGCTACGATGGCTACGGCAACGCCAAGCTCGACAGCGCCGCCGACATCGAGGGCGCGCTGCAACGCCTGGGCTGGCCCGAGCGATCGCTGATGGTCGAACAGGCCGTGCCGTTTGTGCGTGAGCTGGCCGTGCTGGTCGCTCGCGATCCGCAGGGCCGCAGCGTAACCTATCCGGTCGTCGAAACCGTGCAGCAGAATCACATCTGCCACATCGTGCGAGCGCCCGCGCCGATCGACTCAGCGGCTGCCGAGCAGGCGACAGCGCTGGCCTGTGCCGCCGTCGAGGCCGTGGGCGGCGTGGGTATTACGGCAGTCGAGATGTTTCAAACCGGCGACGGCCAGATATTGATCAACGAGCTTGCGCCGCGCCCGCACAACTCAGGCCACTTCTCGATCGATGCCTGTTACGCCTCACAGTTCGAAAACCACGTCCGCGCCGTGCTCCATCTGCCGCTGGGCAATCCGGGACTGCGCGCGCCGGCTGCGGTGATGGTCAATCTGCTGGGCAGGCGCAACGGACCCACAGAGCCGCGCGGCCTGGATCGGGCGCTGGCCGATCCCGACGTGCATGTGCATCTCTACGGCAAGCGCGACGTGCGTCGAGGCCGCAAAATGGGCCATATCACGGCGCTGGGCAGCAGCCTTGCCGAGGCCGAGCAGCGTGCGCTCGCGGCAGCCGAGGCGATCGAGCTGTAGCATCGTCAGCGCAGCGGTCTCAGCCCTGACGGCAGCGATGTATCTTCGATCCACGCCCGCACCAGCGCAGTAAACAGATCCGGCGCTTCCAGGTTCCAAACATGACCCACTTTTGGAACCTGGAAGCCGCGCGCAGCCTGCACACGCCGGATCAGCTGGCGAGCAGCGCGCCTGGCGGTCCAGGTCTCGCGCTCCCCGACCACAACCAGCGTCGGCGAGGTAGCGCACGGCGGGAGTTTGAGCGCCTGAAGCGCGGCGATCATGTGCTGCATAAACGCGGCATTGGATGTTGCCCGCAGATCTTCGCGAAACATCGGCACGAAGCGCGGTGGAATGCCAAATGACTTTGCGCTGGCGTCGATCAGTTTCTCAGGGTCGACCAGCCGAAAGGTAAGCGTACTGGCCCGTGAGATCGCAGCCAGGACGCGACCAAGGCCGGCCGCCGTTCCAGACACCAGCAGCCGATCCACACACGAAGGATAGTCGCGCATCAGCGACAGCCCAACCGCCCCACCCAGCGACAGCCCGACGATATGCGCTCGGCCGGATGAAACGCGCTCCTGGATCAACTCCGCGACGCGCCGGGTAGCGTCTTCCAGCAGAAACGGCGCAATCCCCGAGCTACGACCCTGCTCCGGCAAATCCGGCGCGATGCAGCGATACTGCGGCAGGCCCTCAAATTGCGGCTGCCACATCCGCCCGCTCAGCCCGCCACCATGCAAGAAAACGATTGTGGTGGCATCGGCAGGACCGGCCTCATGCACATACATATCAGATCTCCTTCAGCGTCGCTGCTGGCCTGAGCGCATACTCTGCGCCTCGATTCTAGATCGCGCGTGCCAGCTCCAGATCGCCGCTCTGACGGTCGTCGTTGAGCGCAACCACCAGCAGAGCGCTCAGGATGAAGACGCGATCGATTCGCGGCGGGCAGAACAGCTCCTTGTTGATCCAGCGCGGCTCGCACGGCAGCGTCCCCGGCTGATATTCTTGCAGCAGCCACTGGTAGCCGCGTCGCAGCGCAAGCACAAAGCTCTCGTCGCGAAGCCCATTCGCGATCAGCGTGTAGAGCGCCAGCACACCGTACGCCGTCTCGACGGCCGTCGCCTCCGTCCCAATACCCCAGCCGCCATCCTCATGCTGATACCTGACAAAGGCATGGCCACCCGCCTGCATGGCCACCTGATAGCCGGAATTTTGCAGCGCCAGCAGCACATGCCAGGTGGTGTATGTCCAGGAGCTATTCCATTTATCCCCGCTCCAACGACCGTCTGCCTGCTGGCTGCGCAGCAGCAGCGGATACCAGCGCGTCACATCTTCGCCGGCCAGCGCCAGCGCATGGATCGCCCGTGCGGTGGTCGTGATCGATGCTTGAAGCTCGTGCGGATACGTGCGGAAGTGGTCCTGATCGGCGAACTGTTGCAGGATCGCCAGATCGGGCTGGTAGCCTGCTACTTGCAGCACAGCGATCGCCGCCGCCGTATCGTCGCCGTCCGCGATGAAGAAATCGGTAAAGCCCAGGCCGGCGGGTTGCAGCGCCCGGCTCAGCTCGGCGAGCTGCGGCTGGACTACATCCGCCAGCGCTGGATGCTTGAGCAGGCCGGCCACCAGCAGCGCGTACCAGGCAAAGGCTTGCTCGTAGCGCGTGATCGGCCAGACCGAGGGAAACACGCCCGACGTCGGCGTAATTGTTGCCGCAGCGGCTTGCCGGAGATAGCGCTCGGCAAGCTGTCGCGACTCCACCAGCTGTAGATCGTTGCCGGTCGCGCGCAGCCAGGCCGCTGTTGCCGCCGGGCTATGCCCCACGCCGCCGGTCGGATCGAGAAGCGCCGGATCGGGCGTGGCGCCCCAGGCTTCCCAGGAGTAGGCGGGCGTGCTGCCGGGGCCGGGCTGCATCCGCCGAATCCGCTGTCGCCGTCGTTCGCCAAGTGCCATCAGCGCGGCGTATGGCTGCTGCGCGACAGCCAGACCGATCGATGCTGCCTCGTCGAGCAGTTTAGGCAGCACTAGCTCAATACCGGTCGGCAGATCGCTTGGCAGCGGCGCAAGCCAGATTGGCGCATGGTCGGCCAGAAAAGCCAGGCCGTGATGAAGTGCCTCGCGGATTTCAGCCCGATGGGTATAGGCATGAAGCGCCAGAATCGTCGCCAGCGTGGGAGCGTCGCGCGCGTGGGGAAGCGCGGCATAGCCCCAGCCACCATCTGCTTGTTGCTGGCCGAGCAGCCAGCCGATCGCCGGTTCGATCCGCTCCTGGGCGGGATACAGTCGCAAGACCTGGGCGGTATCGTAGATCGAAGCGCCCATCAGTCCGCCATCTTTGCCGAGATCAGTGACGAGTGACCGGAGATCGGTCAGGAGGGTGTCGACAATATGGCTCATTAAATTGTGACGCGGTAGCTCTCCTCGACGCTTGGGGGGAGGCGCGTCAACCCCTTTCTGAACGAGAGCCGGATAGGTTGCCAGGGGCCTACTACCGTCATGTATACATTAATTAATACTCAAAATGCAGAAAAGAAACCTCCTTAATTACTCAAATTTAGTCAAATACGAAATTCAGGCGAAAAAGCGACAGTTTGAGGACGCGTTATGTCTCACTCCTCCTCATCGATCGCCCTGGTCCAGATCTTGGTTTCGCGGCGCGTCATGTTGCCGATCGGCTCCAGGCGGGCGTCGCGGTAGCCCCACTCTTCGATGTCGATCAAATACTGCTCGCGCGAGACCAGCGTACCCTGGCAGAGATTACTCGGCGCGTCGGGCCGTTGCAGATCGGACTCCAGCTGACGCAGCAGCGCCCGCATGAGATCCTGCGGAATCTTAGACGCCTCGCCGGGATAGATAAAGCCAAACAGAATCAGATGGCTGAGCAGCACACGCCAGTGATCGCCAACCCGATCTACCAGCCGCTCCCAGTCGAGCGTATCGGCCAGCGC
>DASWTW010000501.1:0-5264 GCA_036401895.1 Herpetosiphonaceae bacterium
GCACCTCGGGACCGGCGCCCTGCGCGCGCAGCAGATGCGCCAGCTGGTTGGCCCGTGCGTTCAGCGCGGCGTAGCTCAGCGACGCATCGCCGCTGATCACCGCCAGCGCGTCGGGTGTCCGCTCCGCCTGCGCCGCGATCAAATCATGAACGCAGGTGTCGGCGGGATCGGCGACGGTGACAGCATTCCATTCGGCGAGATCGCGCTGCTCATCCAAAGTGAGGATCGGCAGCTCGGCGATGCGGCGCTCCGGTGCGGCGACGATACTCTCAATCAGTACGGTAAACTGACGCACCATGCGTTGGATGGTTTCGCGGTCGAAGAGGTCGGTATTGTACTCGATGGTGGCGCGCAGTCCTCTCGACGAAGCTGTCATACCCAGCATCAGGTCAAACTTGGACGCGCCACTCTCGGGAGGCAGCGGCGTGATCGTCAGATCCGGCAGTTTTTGTACCTCTGTCGGCTGGGGTTGCAGCGCAAACATGACCTGAAAGAGCGGCGGGCGGCTGGGGTCGCGCTCGGGGCGCAGCACCTCGACCAACTGCTCAAACGGTACATTCTGATGTGCGTAGGCGTCGAGCGTGGTTTCGCGCGTCTGCGCCAGCAGATCGCAGAAGCGCGGGTTGCCGCTGAGATCGGCGCGCAGAATCAGCGTGTTGATGAAAAAGCCGATCAGCGGCTCGACCTCCACCAGGTCACGATTCGCGATCGGGCTACCGACTGCCAAGTCGAGCTGGCCGCTGTAGCGGCTGAGCAACACCTGAAACGCCGCCAGCAGCGTCATAAACAGCGTCACACCATACTGTTTGCTCACGTCGTCCAGCGCGGTTAATGTCGCCGGCGGTAGGGCGAACGGCTCGTGGGCGCCACGGTGGGACTGCACAGGCGGGCGCGGGCGATCGGTGGGTAGCTCCAGCACCGGCAAGTCGGCCAGCTGCCGCTGCCAGTAGCCGAGCTGCTGCTCCAAGACCTCGCCCTGGAGCCACGCGCGCTGCCAGATGGCGAAGTCGGCGTACTGGATCGGCAGCGGCGGCAGCGGCGACGGCCGGCCCTGGCTGAACGCGGTGTAGAGCGCGATCATCTCGCGCTGGAAGACGCCCGACGACCAGCCATCCGAGATGATATGGTGCATCGCGAACAGCACGATATGCTCGTCGGGACGCAGCCGCAGCAGCTCGGCCACGAACAACGGCCCCCGCGCCAGGTCGAAGTTGGTCTGGGACGAGGCCAGCACCCGGAGATGGGCTTCGGTCGTGCGTTCCGGCTCGGGAAGCTGGGACAGGTCGGTGAGCGGCAGCGGCACGGGGGCGGTCGATGCGATCACCTGCACCGGTTGGTCGTCAACTGTCGCAAATGTCGTGCGCAACGCCTCATGCCGGTCGACAATCGTGTTCAGGGCGTCCTGAAGCGCGGCAATATTCAGGCGGCCCGTCAGCTTAAGCGCGAACGCGATATTGTAGGCCGGGTTGCCGGGCTCCCACTGATCCATGAACCACAGCCGCTGCTGCGCGAATGACAGCGGCAGTTCTGTCTGCTGCGTGCGGGGAAAGATTGTCTGTGGGGCTGTAACGTCCAGACCTTCTTCTTCCATCAGCAAGGCGAGCAGCTCCAGCTCCTCTGCGGACAGGCCGCCGGGAAGACTCTGCGAGTCCAGGGTCATGACCGTTCCTCGTGGGCTTTCTTCTGGTGCAATGCGTTTCGCCGCGCGTCGGGCGACATTTGCTTAATCCGTTGAAGCAGCTGGGCGATCTTTTCCATCTGACCAGGCTTAGGCTCATCGGCGATCAGGCGCTCGGCCAGGCCCGCCACCGTGGGAGCCTCGAAGAGGCGCGGGACGGGAAACGGGACCTGGAAAGCCTGGCTGATCCGCGAGGTGATCTGCGTGGCCAACAGCGAATGGCCGCCCAGGTCGAAGAAGTTGTCATACACGCCGACCTGCTGGAGGCGCAGCACCTCCGACCAGTAGCCGCTCAAGATCGTTTCGAGCGCCGTTCGTGGGGCAACAAACGTCGAGTCGAGCGTGGGGCGCTCTGTGCTGGGCGCCGGCAGCGCGCGCCGGTTGAGCTTGCCGTTAGCCGTGACGGGCAGCGCTTCGAGCATGACGAACGCATTCGGCACCATGTAGTCCGGCAGACGCTCTTTGAGAAACGCACGCAGCGTGGATGTCAGGCCCTCACCCTGGTTCTTGGACAGGCCCTCATCCCCCCGGCCCCCTTTCCCCACTCCTCGGCGGCCCTCCGCCTCGTCGGCGACAGGAGAAGGGGGAGTGGTGTCTTCATTTTCTTTGTTCGCTTGTTCTTTGTTCTTTTGTTCTTCGACGACGTACGCTACCAGCCGCTTCGCCCAGAGGGCACCCGCCGCGTCTTCTCGGGCTATGACGGCTACCTCGGCGACGGCAGGATGCTGGCGCAGCGTGGATTCGATCTCGCCCAGCTCGATACGATAACCGCGAATCTTGACCTGGTGATCGATCCGCCCCAGATACTCGATCTGCCCATCGGGACGGTAGCGCGCTCGATCTCCGGTTTTGTACAGCCGCGCGCCGGGCTCGTCGCCGAAGGAGTCGGGCACGAACTGCTGGGCCGTCAGATCCGGCCGGTTGAGATAGCCGCGCGCCAGCCCCACGCCGGCGACACATACCTCGCCCGGCACGCCCACCGGCACCGGCTGTCCATACGCATCCAGCAGATAAACCCGCTTGTTGATGATCGGGCGCCCGATCGGCGGCGGCGTGCCTTCGGGCCGGACGCGCGCGCTGGTAGCCCAGATCGTGACCTCGGTTGGGCCGTAGCCGTTGAAGACAGCGCGATCGTCGGTGGCCCAGCGCGTGACAAGCTCGGCCGAGCTGGCTTCGCCCACGGCGATAACCGTCCGCAGCGCCGAGAAGTCATCCGCTGGCAGCGCCGATAGCGCCGACGGAGTGAGCGTGATGTTGGTAATCGCCGCCGTGCGCACCAGCGCGCTGAGCGCCGGTCCTGGCATGAGGTCTGCCGCTGGCGCCTGATAAAGCGTCGCGCCCGAGAGCAGCGCCATCATGACCTCGAAGATCGAGGCATCGAAGCTGAGCGCAGCGCTGTGCAGGACGCGCTCGCCAGGGCTGATGCCGTACACATCGACCTGTGACTGCGCCACATTGGCGGCTCCCTGATGTTCGAGCGGCACGCCCTTGGGCCGGCCCGTCGAGCCCGAGGTGTAGATCACGTACGCTAGATTACGAGCCGTCACCGCCGAGTGCGGGCTGTCGGTGGGCTGCTGCGCGATCGCCCCCCGCTCGGCATCGATCCAGAGCACCTGCGCAGCGTGCTCCGGCAAGGTTTCGCTGAGGCGCTGCTCGGCGAGCAGGAGCGGCGCACGCGAATCGTCAAGCATGAACTTGAGGCGATCGGCGGGATAGGCCGGATCAAGGGGGAGGTAGGCTGCACCCGCTTTGAGCACGGCCAGCAGCGCGACCACCAGCGCGGGCGAGCGTTCCAAACAAACGCCTACGCAGATCTCTGGCCCGACGCCACGTGCCTGCAAGGTGTGCGCCAGCTGGTTGGCGCGTGCGTTCAGCTCGGCGTAGGTCAGCGTGTGCTGAGCCTGGCCATTCTCCATCCAGACGACCGCAGGATCGTTAGGAGCGCGCGATACCTGCGCCTCAAAGAGCTGGTGGATGCATGCCTGTGCCGGATACGGACCTGTCGTAGTATTCCAATCGCGCAGGATCTGCTGCTGCTCCACTGTCGACAAGAGCGGGAGCCAGCCGATCCGCTGGTCGGGATCAGCCACGACTCGCTCCAGGAGCTCCTCGAAATGTGCGCTCAGCCGCTGCATGGTTGCCGCGGTGAAAAGCTGGGTGTTGTACTCGATCTGGCCTACCATGCCTGCGTCCGTGTCGGTCAGCATGACCGTCAGATCGAAGCGGGCGTTCTGGATTATGACGTCGACCGGCTCGACCTGCACGCCGGGGAGCGCAAGATCGGTCTTGGGCGCGTTCTGGAGCACGAACATGACCTGGAAGAGCGGCGTGAAGCTCAGATCGCGCTCGGGCTGGACCGCCTCCAGCACCTGCTCAAACGGTACGTCCTGATGGGCATAGGCTCCCAGCGCCGTATCGCGGACGTGCCGGAGCAGCGCGCGGAATGGGGGATTACCCGAAAGATCGCTGCGCAGTACCAGCGTGTTGACGAAAAAGCCCAGCAGCCCTTCAAGCTCGCGGCGCGTCCGACCGGCGATCGGCGAGCCCACGGCGATGTCGCGCTGGCCGGTGTAGCGATGGAGCAGTACCTGAAACGTCGCCAGCAGCGTCATAAACAGCGTCACGCCTTCCTGACGGCTGAGCGCGCGCAATTGGGTGCTGAGAGCACGCGGCAGCAGGAAGCGCTGCTGAGTTCCCTCGAAGGAGAGCGTGGCCGGTCGCGGGTAGTCTGTGGGCAGGTCCAGCACCGGCACTCCGGCCAGCTGTTGCCGCCAGTAGTCCAGCTGCTGATGGAGCACGGCGCCCTGTAGCAGCTCCCGCTGCCACAAGGTAAAGTCGGCATATTGAATCGGCAGCTCGGGGAGGCGGGTACGCTCTGGATGGGGCTCATCTGCGGCGTAGGCCGGATACAGGGCGGTCAGCTCGCGCAGGAGCACGCCTTCGGACCAGCCGTCGAAGATAATATGGTGGATCGTCAGCAGCAGCACATGCTCGTCGTCGGCGAGGCGCAGCAGCAGCGCACGGATCAGCAGGTCGCGCGCCAGATCGAACGGGCGGTGCGCCTCGTCGCTGAGCAGGCGCTGCGCGGCAGCCTCACGATCGGCGTCAGGCAGCGCGCGCAGATCGACCAGTGGCAGAGCGAGATCCGTATCCGGGCGAATGACCTGTGCTGGCTGGCCGTTGCTGGCGACAAAGGTCGTGCGCAGCGCCTCATGCCGGCGCAGAATGGCGCTCAGGCTCTCGTGCAGCGCATCGGCATGGAGCGGCCCTGTGAGGCGGTAGGTAAACGGAAGGTTGTAGGCGGGATTGTTGGGCAGCCACTGATCGAAAAACCAGGCTCGCTGCTGGGCAAAGGAGAGCGGGAGCCAGCCCCCACGCGGACGCGGCAGAAGTGGCGGCGCGTCGTCGCGGGTGGTGTCGCGCATAGCCTCGATCCGCTGAGCGAGATCCGCGATCGTGGGCGCTTCAAACAGCGCAGCGATCGGCAGCGCCACGCCGAGCTGCTGGCGAATGCGGCTCACTACCTGCGTGGCCAGCAGCGAATGCACGCCCAGCTCAAGAATATTGTCGTGGATGCCGATCTGAT
>DASWTW010000502.1:0-7550 GCA_036401895.1 Herpetosiphonaceae bacterium
GGCGACAAGTGTGTGGCGAATCAACCCAATATTCGGCCAGACACGATGTGACTGCTTGTAGATCGCGCAAATCGTGGCATCGTGCGACCATGACGTCTCGATCAGCGCCGCGATCGCCTCAAGATCGTGGTCCGCGCAGGGAAGGATGGTTATCTCGAATTGCTGCATGATTCTCTGCTCAGTAGAGCGCTTCAAGCGCCGACTTGCTCGGCCTGCATTGGCTCGGACTGTGGTGTGGGCTTGGTCATGCGTCCGTACAACACCTGGCTCACACCGATTACCCAGGCCAGCGATGCGGCCCAGCCCGCGAGAATATCGGACGGATAATGCACGCCGAGATACACCCGCGACAGACCGACCATCAGCACAAAGAAGCTGCCGAGGATCAGCACCAGCCAGCGCCAGCGTGTGGGCCAGGCCAGCACCAGCACGGCGGCTGCCAGCGCCATCGAGCCCATCGCGTGGCCGCTGGGAAAGCTAAAGGTGGTCTCGGGCGCGATCGACAGCCACAGATCCGGCCGGATGCGTCCAAACGAGTGCTTGGCGCCCAGATTGAGAAGCGCCGCGCCGCCGACCGCGATCGCCCAGAAGAGCGCATCACCCCAGCGCCGCCGCTGGATGAAGAACAGGAAGACGGCAATATCAACTGGAACCACGCCGAGGCGAAAGCCGATCAGCGAGAAAAAGAGCATGATCTGATCGAACAGCGGTGTTGCCTGGTTATGCAGGAACAGCAGGATCGGCGCGTCAAAGCCGAACTGTTCTCGATCCAACACGTCCTCGGCCAGCATGCCGAAGATCCATAGCGGGATCAGAACACAAACAAAGAGCAGGATCAAGCGGAGGCGATGCGCCCAGATCCAGGGCAGAATACGTGTATAAAACGGAGAAGTGGTCATGGCGCGGCATCCTCCCTGCTTTGATTCTGTTGCGACGGGCTGAGCAGGGATCGTGCCAATACCAGAGCGCTGAGCACCGCTGAAAGCTACTCCATTTGCCCGAAGATCTCGTAGCCGCCGATCTCAGCCAGCTTGGTGAAGCGCTGCGCCTCGACAGTCTGGAAAAAAGCCTCGGGCCGCACGCCGAAGTAGGTGATCACCAGCTTGGGCGGCCTCGCTGCCAGATCCTGTCGCAGCTCTGCGGCGGCGCCGGGCACCAGACCCAGCGGATAATCGTAGATGTAGCGATTGGCAGCGCGGCGCTCGGCCAGCAGATAAACCTCGGGCTCGGCCGCGAAGATATAGATGTAGTCCGAGGGCTGCGTGCGCTCACGCACATACTCGGCGACGAGCGGTGCTTGAGCAAAGTAGTGCCTGCCGACGTCGCCGTAGAGCCGCACGGCTTGCTGCTCGGCGGTAGTGCCCAGCAGGCTCAGGTTTTGCCGCGCGAACGGCACCAGCAGCAGCGCCGCCAGCAGCAGCGCCGCCAGCTGATTGGCGCCGCGCCGTAACGGATCTGTGCCCGCATCGATCCGCCGCAGCCAGAGCAGACACGGCGCCGCCAGCAGCGCCAGAAACGGCAGGATCGGATAGTAGTAGTGAATATAGGCGCGCAAGCTGCCGATCGCAGCCAGCAGCAGCGCCGCGCACCAGCCGACGATCAGCCAGCCCGATCGCCTGTTCGCCGGCGTGAGCGAGGAATCCGCGCGACCAGGCAGCAGCGCCACGCCGCCGATCGCGACCAGCAGCAGCGGCACAAACGCGGCGAACATATCGACGAGCGGCCCGAGCAGCCAGCGATCCTGTGACTCGCTCGCGTAGAGCCGGTTGTAGGTCAGCACGCCAAAAACGAGATCGTTCCAGCCGCCACGCAGCGCGAAGTAGCCCGCGAGCGGCAGCCCGACGATCGCCGCACCCAGCGCCGCGCCGCCATACACTCGCCTGATGCTGCGCACATTGCGCTCACAGGCCAGCAGCAGCGCCGGCAACAGCACAATCCCGACCGGCTTGATCAGCACCGTCGCGGCCAGCGCGGCGCCGGCACCGATTGCGAATCGCATCTGGCGCGTCTCACGCAGCCGAATCGCACACCACAGCGCGATCAGCGCCGGCAGCACAAGCGCCTGATCAGTGTTGAGCACCAGCCCTTGCAGATCGAAGGCGCTTCCAGCAACGCCAAAGATCAGCGCCGCCAGCAGACCAGCGCCACGGCCCCAGGTTCGCCGCCCGATCGCAAAGACCAGCGCCACGTCGGCCAGAAACAGCAGCGTGGCCCACACGCGAATCGCCAGCGCGCTCGGCGAGCCGAAGAGCAGCGGCGGCATGTAGAGCAGATACACCAGCGGCGGCTTGTGGTCGAAGGCATCGCGGTAGGGCAGGCCGCCATGCAGCCAGCTCCAGGCGACATAGGCGTAGGCTCCCTCGTCGCGCTCAAGCGGCAGCGCAAAGCCGGGCAGCCGCAGCAGCAGCGACAGGAGCAGCACGCCGGCAAGCAGCAGCACATCGCTGCGCCAGTGAACTGCGCTCGCTTGCAGTGGCTCGGGTTGGGCACGCATCGCGCGGCCTGGCGATAGCTCTTCCATGCGGTGAGATCAGAAACGCTGCCCATCAGCGCGCTCGATCTAGTCGTCCTTTTTGCCTTTGTCTTTGTCTTTGTTTTTGTCTTTGCCTCTGCCCGGATTCTCCTCGTCGTCGTCGTCGTCGCCGTTGCTGGGCGGCTCGACAACCGGTGGCGGAGGCCCGGCGCTCACCTGCACCACGACCTGTGTTCCGGGCGCGACAGGCACGCCGGGAGCCGGATTTGCGTCGAGTACGATGTTCGCGGCCTGCTCACTCTGGATCACACCGCCCTGAACGAAGACCAGGCCAGCCTGTGTCAGCTGCTGTTGAGCTTCGGCGACGGGCAGATTGAGGATGTAGGGAACCTCGACCGTGTTTGGCGAGGGCGCGGCGGGAGCTGCGGACGCGATCGGCGCGAAGGGGCGATCAGGCGGCGCTATATTTTGTCGCGCTGCACGAGCCTGCATCAGCGCGGCTCCGCCTAGCAGCAGCGCCAGCAGCGGCACTGCCAGCAGCAAGATTCGGGGATTAAAGCGCGAACCGGCCGTCTTGACGATCGCTGGTGCGGGCGGCGGAGTGTACGCGGCCCGGCTCGCCGGTGCGGGCGGCGCGACGGCAGGCGGCGGAGTGTGTGCCACTTGCGGCTGGGGTGTTCGGGCCTGATTCGCGACAACCATCGTCGGCATGGCGTGGATCGCGCCCGCCTGCACGTTGGCCAGATCTTGCTTGAGCGCAGCAGCGGAAGCGTAGCGATCGTCGGGCTGCTTGGCGGTCAGCTTGCGAATAATCGTCTCGATCGCGGCGGTTTCCTGGGGCGTGCCTCCTGCGGCAAGCTTCAGCGGTGGCAGCGGCGCGATGCGATGCTGCTCAATGATCGTGTGCAGCGTCGGGCCGTCAAACGGTGGATGATCCGCCAGCATCTGAAACAGCACGATCCCGACGGCGTACCAGTCCGAGGCTGCGGCGGGCGGCGAGCCCATCGCTAGCTCCGGCGCGAGATAGTGCGGCGTCGCGATCAGAGTCGTCGTCGCGGTGCCTTCCACGCGGGCGATACCAAAATCGAGCAGCACCACGCGCTCGGCTCCTGGCTGCCCGGCCAGCATAATGTTCTGCGGCTTGATGTCGCAGTGGACGTAGCCCTGGCCGTGGATATAGCCGAGCGCATCGGCGATCACCTGCGTTATGTCGAGGGCGCGCCGTGACGACAGCGGCAGCAGCGTGTCGAGCGTGCGGCCGTCGAGCAGCTCCTGGACCAGGTACGGCCCCTCGGGCGCATCGCCGACATCGTAAGTGCGCACAATGTTGGGATGCACAAGCTGCGCCGCGATCTGCGCCTCACGTAAAAATCGCTCTCTGGCTCGCTGATCGCTTGCCAGGTCCGGGCGCAGCACTTTGAGCGCGACCTGACGGCCTAATCGCTCGTCGTTGGCGGCAAACACGCTGCCCATGCCGCCGCTGCCGATCGTGCGGACAATACGATAGCGTCCACTAATCAAAGTTCCTGACTGTAACATTCGACTCCTGCGCTATGGATTGAAGACGAAAGGCCGGGACGCAGCGCCCCAGCCTTTCGCGTCCGTGGTTCGTGGGCTGCTATGTCATTTCAGGGACGATCAATCCGTAGTTGCCGTCGCGGCGGCGATACACCACATTGACTTGATCCGTGTCGGCGTCGGTAAACACAAAGAACGAGTGGCCCAGCAGCTCCATCTGCTCGATCGCCTCATCGCTGTACATCGGCTTGTAGGCAAACGACTTGGTCTTGACAAGCTGCGGCGCGTCACTATCGATCTCGGCAACCTCGGGCTCGCTGCCGTTGGTGCTGGCCGGCAGGATCTCACCATCCAGCCGTCGAATTTTACCACGCCGGAAGTGTTTGTCTTTATAGCGCGTGATCTGGCGCTGCAAGCTGTCGTGGAGCGCGTCGACAGCCGCAAACAGATCCGGGTCGCGCTCCTCAGCCCGCAGGATCGTGCCCTGGGCTGTATGCAGTGTGACCTGCGCGATATGCACTTCGCCAATGCCGCGCTGCTGCGCATGCGCCAGATCGACATGCACATCGCCGATCGCTTCCAGATATCGTCCCAGCTTGGCGAGCTTTTCTTCAATATACGTCCGCTGGCGATCTTGTAATTTCCCGTTGCGGTTTTTGATCTGAATGTTCATAGAGGCTCCTTTCCTGTACGTTGGGCGATAGGTCTCGACGCTGAGATTCATGGCTCCGTCCTCGAACAACGTACCTCTCCACGCGACCGTCGGGTTGGTACAAGCCTTTCGTAAAAAAAACACACACCTGGCAGCGCGACATGATCGCGTCTAAGCCGGTGTGTGAGTTGGTTACTCTTTATGCATCGCTGCTACCTTCGGTTGGTGCATCCAATCGCCGGTGCCGCCTTCTGCATCCATTGTACTACGTTGCCGGATAGCGGGCAAGGCGAGCCTAGGTGCGACAGGTTGAGGGATCTTAACGATTCGGCAGGTCGCTTGGCCGGAGTACGACAGAAAGTAGTGCTGCTGTTATTGGCGGATACCCCAGGCAAGGACTTTCGTCTCTGCTATCGTGCGCGGATCGTGTTACACTTGATCCTGCTACAATTGACAGCAACGCTCCGATCTCTCCTATCGTGTCAACAGCATGGAACGCGGGGCTTGACGCTCCCCGGTGCCTGAGCTAGACTAACTCGCACGACTTCCCAGCGCCGGTGATTTGTTCAAAGGCAGGTAGATGCGAACAATTGCCATAACAAATCTCAAAGGTGGTGTCGGCAAAACCACCACTGTGGTAAACCTCGGGGCCGGCTTGTCGCTCAAAGGTTTGCGCGTGCTGCTTGTGGACGTCGACGCGCAGGGCAATCTGGCAACCGCGCTGGGCGTACGGCCCAAACGCACGCTGTACGAGGTGCTGGTCGACGGCAAGACGGCCGATCAATGTATCGTCGAGGCGCGGCCCAACCTGGATCTGCTGGCCGCCGACGACTCGCTGATGAGCGCGCAGCCGCTGATCACCCAGCGGCCCGATTGGGCGCATCTGCTGACGCGCGCGCTCAAGCCGCTGTCGTCGCGCTACGATGTGGCGCTGATCGACTGCTCGGCCTCGCTGTCGGTGATGAATATCAACGCGCTGATGGCCACTCGCGATGTGCTGACGCCGACCATTGTCGAGCCGCTGGCGCTGCGTGGGATCGAGCTGCTGGAGCGCCAACTTCAGCGCATCGGCACTGGATCAATCCGCTGTATCGTGCCGACGATGTTTGATGGACGGCAGCGCCAGGCACACGATCTGCTGGCCAGCCTGCGTGGGCAGTATGGCCGGATCGTCACCGAGCCGATCCGCGTCAACGTCAGGCTGTCTGAGGCGCCCGCAGTTGGCCGCACGATCTACGAGCACGATCCGCGCTCACGCGGCGCCCTGGACTACGCGCAACTGGTCGAGCATGTCGCGACAATGTTCGATCTGCGTCCGACGATGCCGGCGGTGATGGCTACCACGCCTGCGCCACGCCAGCGCTCCCGCTACGATCTGCCGTCCAGCCAGGCGCCGGCCTACGCCGATCGTGGATTCTCGCAGAATGGCGATGCGAAAGGCAGCTCGGAAGCGCCGATCTTCCAGGGAACCACGCACGAACCCTGCCCGAGCTGTAAGCAGCCGCTTGAGCAGACGGTGCTGGCGGGCTACCGGATTCGCTACTGTAACAACTGCCACTACAAGCGCCAGGAGCTGGTTCAGGGCGTGCGGCGCTGATCCTGGCTTGCGCGACACAATTTATAGAATCAAACAGGCACCCCTGCGGGTGCCTGAATGTTTGGTCGAGGACGCGGCTATTTTGTGGCCGGTACCAGCTCCGAGGTCTCGCTCCCGATGCCGGGCGTCGACTCTTCGACGGACATCACGCTGCGCCGCGTAAAGCCGACCAGGCTCATCACCGCCGCCACAATGCCCGTGACCATGATCAGCGGCATGAAGCCCATAACCTCGGCCAGCCCACCGGCGATCGCGGTTCCCAGCGGCGCGCTGATCTGCGCAATTGTGCGCCGGGTCGCAAACACGCTGCCTTGCACCTCGGGCGGCGTTTTGCTCATCCAGATCGACTGGCTGGATGCGTTGGCGATCGGGAACGATAGCCCGACGACAAGCAGGCCCAGCGCGGCGAAGCCCAGCAGCGGCAGGCCAATCAGCACTTGCGCCAGCCCGCCGATGAACATACCCAGCAGCACGCCGAGCACACGCCGCCGGAAGCCGCCCCAGGCAGTCATGATCAGCCCGCCGATAAACATACCGCTGCTGAAAAAGAAGTTCATAAAGCCGAGCACCTGCGCGTCGATCTGATCCGGCTGCGCGCCCAGGAAGATCATCAGGTTCGCGATCGGCTGCGCCAGGCTGTCGTACTGCCAGTAGCGTGTCGCCATCGGCGCGAGCAGTACAAACACAAAGGCGCTTAAGAAGTTCCAGGTGGTGAACATCGTCAGCAGCGCCAGCAGGCCGGGACGGTTACGAATGAAGCCAAAGCCGTTGCGCACATCGCGCCAGATCGAGCTGCGCGGCGCGCTGTCAACGGCTTTGCTGCGCCAGCCCGGTGGCTGTGGGATCGCGACCAGCAGCGCTCCTACGACCGCCGCGCTGAACGAGGCCGCGTCGAGCAGCAGCAGATCGCCGATCGGTAGAAACGCCACGAGTAAGCCGCCAACCAGCGGGCCGGCCAGCGAGGTGAAAGCTTCGGCGCTTTGCGTCAGGCCATTGGCACGGCCAAGCTGGCTTTCGGGAACCATCAGCCGGGTGCTGGCTTCCAGCGCCGGGTGTTGAAAGGCCGCGCAGATCGAGCTACCCGAGGCAAGAAAGTAGATCATCCAGATCTGTAGCTGACCGGTCAGCATGAGTGTCGCGGTCGCTAGCTGCAATAGCCCGAGGCCGATATTGGACAGCACCAGCACGCGATGGCGCTCCCAGCGATCGACGTATGCGCCCGCCAGCGGCGCAATGATCATCATCGGCAGGAAGAAGGCCACCTGGACCGAGGCCAGCGCCGCCGGCGAGCCGTAGGTTTTCCAGGCCCA
>DASWTW010000503.1:0-15267 GCA_036401895.1 Herpetosiphonaceae bacterium
CACAAAGCGGGGAATACTGTCGATCGGCACGTCAAGCCGGACCAGCGCCGGATCACTGCGAATCCAGGCGGCCTGGTCATCGGGCAGCCGGACCAGGTAGCGACCGGCGTCCTCCAACCTCCCAATCACGCGGACGGGCTCATTCGTGTGGAGCTGGCGCACGATCGGGTAGTCCGTTCCCGGCCCGGCGCGCACATTGAGCGTCTCCGTCACGACGACGGCATTTGGACCAGCTGGCAACCGGGACGCTGTTGCCGGCCGCAGCTCGACCAGCACGACCGGCGGTGTGGGTGGGCCGAAAGATGGTATCCACGTGTCAAGCCACCAGCGACCACCGATGAGCAGGACACTCATTAAGCTCAACGTTATGATGCTGCGGACAACACTGGCCCGGAGCTGCGCCTGCTTCCGGGCGTGCAGGTGGCTCCACATGTGACGTGCATCGGCGACGATCCGCATGGCGATCGGGGGTGGGACACCGCGCAGCACGAGATTGCGTTGAATGGTGGCATCATCCCGTCCGGCACAGAGCTGGTGGACGATCAGCTGTTCCATCGGCTGCTCCTGCGGCAAGGCCGTGGTATAGTCCGCCGTCACGGCGATCATCACCTCCTGGAGGATCTGGACAACCTCGTGCGGCGGGATACCCTCGGCGAGCAAGCGCTTAATGATCGTCGCCGGAGCCTCGCCACGGTAGAACGCAGCCCGCACACGATCCTGCATGGTCGCAGGCACAGCCGGATGAGAGGTTTGTGGAGTGGTTGACGCGCGCACAAGCAAATCTCACGACGTATCTATGGCTCGTTGGAATGTAGTACTCGGGTATTCTACAGGAGCGAGCGAGGACTGTGCAAGATCGGAGACGCGTGCGCATGTCGCATGGCAACGATCCCCACTCCCCGGTATCCTGTAGCATGCTGCGGCTCGACTCCGTCGATAAGCACCCTGAACACGTACGAGTCAGCCCTTTCAGCGCGGGTACGCGATGTGGATCGCCCCAACTCCACCGGTATTCTGATGATGTGGCGGGAGCGGTCAGGCTCCCGCCCTGCGTGCTGGTTTAGCTCCCGAACGAGCACGCATCAACATAGACGGCTCCGTTCAGGCTGCTGACGATGATCCGAATTTGGGCGTTGGTGGTCCCGCTGGGAGCAACCTTGCTCCCTGTGAGGCGCTGCCAGGTACTGTCCGTGTGTGCGGTCAGGGTTGCCAGCGTCCAGGTGCTGATGGTGTTGTTATTCACATTGCGCCAGCGGGCCTGGAACTTCACGCTGAACGCGGTCGTGTCGTTCTGGGGTGGAATGTTGACCGAGCAGGCAAAGGTGTAGGTCGTTCCCGCGCTGGCGACCACCGTCTGGCTTGTGTTGGCCCCGCTGTTGTCGGTGGTCAAGAATTGTCCGACATAGCTCCCGGCTGCCGACGGGAGCGCCGTGCTGCGGGTGAACTTCCGGTTGGTACCCCAGCGATCCGGCTTGCCGTCATTGGTTACATCGTCTTCAAAGCTGGCGTTGGCGAGCAGGTTGCCGCTCGGGGGCGGTGGGCTGCCGTCCAGTGCGATCTCGTAGATCTTGCCATCATTCTCGTTCGGGTCCACGTTGTTATCAATGCCCCGCTCGACGAGGTAGAGGTGCAGATCGCCCGTGCCCGTGCTGGCCGGTGCCAGCGTCACATCCGCTGGATGAATCGCGCCCACGAGGGCTTCCAAATCAATCACCTGGAGCAGGGCTCCCGCAGTGGTGATCTCGTTGAGCCGTGCGCCACCACGATCTACCACCCACAGGTTGCCCGTGCGCGGGTCGTAGTCAATGCCTTCCGGGTCACGGACGCCCAGCCCCTCGACATCGAACGAGGTGGTCGCATCGCTCCCCTCAAAGATCCCATTTGATCCCGGCTCGGTGATGTACACCCGTCGGTCGCCACCATCGACGGTGTAGAGCTTCCCGCGACCGAGCGTCAGGCCCTCAGGATCGGTGTTGCCAAAGCCGGAGGTCAGGAAGGGTCGCCGCTTGTCGTCGCTCGTGCCAAACTCCCGGTCCGGCCCCAGGTCAATCTCAAAGATGGTCTTCTTGCTATCATTCGAGATAAAGAAGCGATCATTCTCCGTGATCTCGATGTCGATCCCCACCGGCTCCGTGTTGAAGCTGGTGGTGTCATAGGTCTGGACCAGGCTGCCGTCACGGGTCGCCTCGAACATGTTCGCGCCGGCCCAGATCGCCATCTCCTCGACTTCGCCATCGACGACCACCAGATGGTCACGCCGGGGCCAATACGTAATGCCCGACGGGTCGGGGCTCGGTGGATTCCAGCGTGAGGTCTCACTGGTCTGAACCGGGGCGGCTGCCAGATACGCGGTCGCCGCAGCGGGAGCGCTTGGGAGCGTGAATGCTGCAAGGAGCAGCAAGGTGGTCAGGAGGTCCAGGACCCGGCCCGTGCGTAGACGGAGCGCGGTTGGTGTACGCATGAAACATCCTCCTTCAGGATGGGACGGATCAGCGCGAGCGCGGTGGACCGCAGCCGATCGGTCTCCAGAACGGCAACACCGATCGAACGAGCAATGGATAGCCCGGCGGAATCAAGTCGGCAAGCGACGGTCGGCTCTCGAGTATGCCAGTGCCTACCTGTGTCGTGCATCCACCAAGCACGGTCGATGTGGAGACGGCGTCGCGGTGGCATGTCATCGGTGGCTTCCGGTTTCGTCACAGCATCAGACAACGATCTGGCACTGATAGCGGACAAAGGTCATCCACGGAGCTGCCCTTCACCACGCTCGTCGGGACGGCAAGATATCCCCGACTTTGGGCAACGCCAGAGCCGTCGCCCATCGCATGCGCGCGATCAGCGACGCTGCGGAGGTGACTTATGGAACCACCTCCAGCGCGAACGCAAAAACCGAACCTGCACCGGGTGTTGAATGGACCTCAAGATCGGCGCCATGCGACTGCACAATCGCGCGCGACAGATATAATCCGAGCCCGACGCCAGGAACGCGCGTACCGGTGTGATCCCGTCCACGGCTAAACTTTTCAAAAATCCGTTGGATATCCTGCGGATCGATGCCTGGGCCGTGGTCTGCGACTTCGATCCGTACCCGGCTGCCGAAGACCGTTGCACGCAGTTCGATCGGCGTGCCATGCGGCGAATACTTGGCGGCGTTACTTAACAGATTGCGGAGCACTTGCCCGATGCGCTCGGCATCCGCGAGGACGATTGCCTCCACCGATGTCACCAGCACCGGATGTGCGCCCGCCAAGCTCTGGGCAAACACGGCGGCCGATCGAAGCAGGTCGCCAATCTCGCTGGGCCGCCGCTGCACGCCAAACCCATCGCGCTCAGCGGCCGCTGACGTGCGCACATCCGCGACGAGTGCCGTGATCATCTGGGCTTCGCTCTGGATGGCCCTGATCATCTGGGCTCGTTGTTCAGGCGGCGTATCACCCGCTGCTAACCGATCGGCAAAGATCCGAATCGCGCTCACCGGCGATGCCAGCTCGTGGGCAACCATCGCGGTGAAGTCAGCTTTGAGCGCGGCCAGCTCACGCAGGCGTTTCGAGTGCTCCTGCTCGGCGGCCAGCAGCACCGCGCGTTCTAGCTCGATCTGCTTGCGCTCCGTAATATCCGTGTTGATCTCCAGCACCGACACGGGCTCTCCCTGGTCGTTGCGCTGCACAGCCCAGCGACTGGCCACGACGATCGTGGTTCCATCCCGCTGCCGATGCGTCAGCTCGCCCTCCCAGCGGCCGTGTTGGAGCAGCGCTGCCGTGATCGCCGCCAGCGGCCGATCGGCATCGGTATGCAGGAGCGTCAGCGCCGGCTGGCCCAATGCCTCGGCGGCCGTCCAGCCATAGAGCGCTTCCGCGCCCTGGTTCCAGAGAAGAATGTGATCGGTGTCGAAGGCGCGCACCAGAATCGCATCATGGGCGAGATCGAGCAGCTGTGCCTGCCACTGCAAGAGCGCGGTCTGGCGCTCAAGCATGGTTTCGGTGAGCTTGCGCTGAGTAATCTTGCGCAGCATGACCACGAATACCGGGACCTCCCCATCCTGAACCTCCGTGATCGTCAGCTCGATCGGAAACTCCGTGCCATTGCGCCGGCACCCGACCGCCTCCCAGGTGCGGCCGAACATGCGGCTGTGCGGCGTGTGCAGACTTCGCTGAAAGCCGGCGGTGTAGGACTCGCGAACGCGCTCGGGCATCAGTAAGATGAATGGTTGATCAATCACCTCGGCTCCCGTATAGCCAAACGCGCGCTCGGCTCCTTGGTTGAAGGAGTGGATCGTTCCAGCGGCAGTGACCGTGATGATCGCATCCGTCGCCGTCTCCACAATCGCCCGATAGCGCGCTTCGCTGCGGCGGAGCGCATCGTCCGCGCGCTTGCGCTCAATCACCGGGCCGAGCTGCGTCGCACCTGCCGCTATGAGTGCCATCGCTTGCGGATCTGGGCCGGGCGTGTCGACGACACCCCAGTGCAGCACGGCGACAACCTCGGATTCAGCAAGGACTGGAACGGCCACCACTGCTGTGAAGCATACGTCTTGGGCACATGCGCCACGAGGAAGGTGGGCAGTAAGCGCGACGCTATCGCTCCAGATCGCCTGCTTGGTGAACCAGGCACGTTGCGGCAGGTCGATCATTGGCGCACCCTGAAGGCAGATCGCGCGAAACCCATCCCGGTAGACATCGCTCGCATACCAGGCAGGACCACACGTGAGCGGTGTTTCATCCACGCCGGGAAGCCAGGCCTGTCCGCACGCCCAGCCGTTCATGCGAGCGACACCTTCCAGGACCACTCTCAGAGCTGCGCTAAGATCATCTGCCTGGAAGACGGCCAGGGCCAGCCTCTGCCAAAGGCCGACCTCGTCCTGGGCCCGCTGGCCTCCATCGAGATCATCGACACACGGTGCCATACCATCCTTTCGGATCTACGCGGTGATGGTGAACGCAGGCATCGCCGCGCTAGAGAACGCGGATTAAAGGAACCGTGAACCTGGAGCCAGCACGTAGTATCGGAAGCAAGCAAGGATGGCTGAGCGGCTGCGCTCCCCATAACGAGGTCAAGACCGCAGCGGGCGCGGTGCTCCCATCGTTGCGATCGGGATCATGGTCTGTACTGGTGTAAACGATCGACCGGCAAAAAGGTTACAGGTTACCCATCATTCGCGTAGAATTCACGCCGCCACGCGGACATCCAGGAGCGCGATTCTGCGGAGAACGGCTCGGACAGTGCGTCAGGAGCCATCGAATACGCTGTCATGTGCTGGTGCACACTCGATCACCGCAGGAATCACCGTCCACAAGGTGTCTTAGGAAATGAGATGTTCCTCCCTCAGGTGTGGTGCTACCGCTGGTGACAGATGGCATCAAGCGCCTCACGGACGACATCCACGTGCGATGGATTGCGAAGACCCTGGGCGAACCACAGACCTCGCTGCGTGATGCCGATTTCGTTGAGCGCTGCGGTATTGGCCGTCAGCATCAGGAGCGGTAAGGTCGGATACGCAATACGCAACGCGTGAGCCGTGCGCCAGCCGTTGGCAAACGTGCCGCGGCCATTTCCACAAATGATGGCAGCATGTGGATGGCACCGCGCAGCGACGCCGACAGCATCCTCGGGATGGATGGCGGTCAGAACGGCGTAGTCGCCCTGACGCAACTGCTCGGTGAGATACGTTTGGAGGTCGGGATTGTTCTCGATGCGGAGGAGCACGCGACCGTTCATGCAACCTGTCCTTTCACAGCATGGTCCCTGTGGTGCAGCGAGTGTACATGAGCAACCTAACAGCAACCTAAAATTGAGCGCCCGCGACCTAACAGTTGCCTTTTGCGCAATCTCATGGAGATGAATGTTTCTGCATGTGGGTGACGAGCACCAGATCATGCCGCCCCAAGTGCAGTATTTCCGGCGCTGGTACCGCCATCGTCGACATGCCGTACTTGCGCATCGGTCGTCGACGTGCTTCCTCGATGACTTCACCGAGGTGCTCGTCACGCCCAGCACGTTGTCGTTTTGAGCACCCCATCTCTGGTTCCAGCGCTCAGACCAGTGACTCTGCTGACATCACCGTCGTTGCTGACGCAACCAGTCCTTTGGGGATCGTGACGCCGCCGATCGTGACCGCCTCCGTGGTGTAATTCGGCTTGGTCGATGCCACCGGGCTGGTGAAGCGGAGAATCTCTTCGATGGCTGAGCCGACGAGAGCGGGCTGTTCGCGCAAGCGTGCCAACTGGTCGGGATGGGTCAGTGGCGCGTGGGTGCCATTGGCAATCAGATTGATCGTGGCTTCATAGCCCGCCACCAGCAGCAGCATCACCATCGACACGGCTCGTCTTCGCGCAACTGCTGCCCCGCGTCTTCTGCCTGAATCAGGGCCGTGATGAGATCATCAGGTGGCCCATGCGCGCTTTGCTGACGAGGGCATTGGCGCGCAGCCAGCGGTAATATGTGTACTCCTTCTGCAAAAAGTCGGCAGCATTGATATTGATCGGGTGTGTCGTCTGCATGGCTGTTGCTCCCACGCTGAACACGGGTTCTGCACGTCCGTCTTGTCCGTGAGCGAGACACGCTCGTGGTTCACGGCGGCGCGGAACACATCCTTCGGCACGCTGGGCATCACGTCAACGCCCGGTGCGTTGCTGCGCGTCGGCTGCGTGGCATCAGGATCTGGACGCTGGGAGGTCGACCAGCCGGCCGATGCCACCCTGCACGGGCGATGCGCGGAACTGTCGGTCCTGTACATGGACAACGACCGGTAGGCCATGGGCTGGTCGCATCCCAAGCGTGGGCTCGACGCGGCTGCCGGGAACCACGGCCAAGCGGAAGCGCTGGAGCAGCAGCGCCAGCACGATGCGCAGCTCCTGCATGGCAAACGCCCAGCCGATACATAGGTGCGGCCCGGCAGCGAACGGGAGGTAGGCGTAGGGTGATGGATGCAGCGTTTTCCAGCGCTCGGGCTGGAACCGATCCGGCTGCGTGTAGATCTCCGGCAGCCGGTGTGTGATCAACGCGCTGAAGATCAGGTTTGCTCCTTGCGGCACGGGGTACCCACCCAGCTCGGACGCGACGGACGCGACACGGATACCGATCGGTGCGGGCGGCAAGAGGCGCAGACTTTCCTTGATCACGCTGTCGAGGATCGTCAGGCGACGGAGATCCTCCACCGTCGGCGCGCGCTGGCCGAGCTCCCGATCGATCTCGTCCATGAGCGTCGCCAGGACCTGCGGATGCTGGTCGAGCAGAAACAGCGTCCAGGTGAGCGCGTTGGATGTTGTTTCGTGACCGGCGACAAACAGGGTAAAGGCATGCCCGATCAGCTCATCGTCGCTCAGCTGCGCGCCGTCCTCATCATGGGCGCGTACCAGGGCGGCCAGCACATCCCGGCGGTCACGCTGACCGCGCGTGCGTGCAATGAGCGCCTGGAGGTAGCGCTCCAGGTAGCCGACCAGCCGATTGGCCCGATGGAACGGCAGCCCCGGCACATTGGCGGGGGCGAGCAGCACGAGTGGGGACTGGCTGGTCGCGATGATGCGCTGGAGCAGGCGACCGACACGATCGAGTTCGCCGGGATCGTCCATCCCGAAGAGTGTCTTGACGGCAATGCGTTGGGTGAGCTGTCGCATCTCGGCCAGCACATCCACGACCGTACCGGCCTGCCAGCGCCCGAGAGCCTCCTCGGTGAGCGCCACCATGGCGGCGTGGTAGTGCCTGATCTGCTGGTGATGGAACGCAGGCTGCATCAAGCGGCGCTGCTGGTGATGGTGGTCGCCGTTCATGACGGGCAGATTGTTGACCAGCAGCCGACCCAGCGTGGTCTGCCGGGGCAGCCGCGCGAAGAATGGGCCCACGGTATTTTCGAAGCGGTCGGCATGGGCCAGGACCTGACGGTTGAGGTCAGGACCAAAGACGAAGACGTAGGACGGATCGCCGGCGGCCAGCGCCACCACCTCGCCGTAGGTGGCGTGGAGCTGGCGGAGGAAGCCGAAGGGGTCGCGATACAGACGGAGCAGGTGCGCAGGTCCGCCGATGAGCGACAGGCGCCGCGGGCCGGGAATCGATCGTGCCGATGGGGTGTATGCCGTCATAGCAGTTGTGGTGGTGCCGTTGAACACCAGCACCACGCTCCTCCAGGTAGGTGGTTAATCGACGATGGGCAGCGTGATCGACGAGGGGTGCGTTGGATCGTGATAGACAGCCTGGTGCGCGACCTGCATGGTCGTGGCCGTCAGCGCCGGTTCACCTGTGCCCAGGTTGCGGCTCCAGCGCGGGAACGCGCCGCTGGACACCTGGACCCGCAGGCGGTGACCACGGCGCACACGATAGGCGGTCGGCCACAGGGCAACGTCGACGCGGCGGGAGCCGTCAGGATCGAGAGTCGGGTGGTCGGGCCGGAGGCGCTGCAAGCCGTCGCAGACCGTGAGTGACCTTCCGGACGGATACACATCGCACAGGCGCACGAACACATCGGTATGGGCGAGGTTGGAATGGAGCCAGATCTCCGCCGCTACCGGTCCCATCAGGTCGGTATCACGGGCCAGCGGCGCGCTCGTATAGACCAGCACATCGGGCCGCACCTCAAGGGCACGGTTATCGCGCAGGGCCGTGCCCCCAACAACGAACCGCCCAAACGCGCCGACACTCGGCGTTGGATCACGCGGATCATAGCGGTAGTGGTCGGGCTGCGACACGAGCGGCTCCTCACGCGCCAGGCCGTTCTGTGGCTGGAGATACCAACGCTGCGGACGGAGCGTTGCTGGTGGCCAGGCGGACAGATCGCGCCAGATGTTGGCACCCTGGACAAAGATCCGCACCGGCTGGGCACGAAGCCCCGTGCGGTCGCCGAGGAGATGGGCGCGCAGCCATATCAGCCCTTCGCGCATGCCGGTGATGGATGCCCGTACATCGGTGTGCAGCCAGGGGCCAATGGTGAGATAGGGCTGGCGACCAGCGGCTGCAAGCGTCTGGTAGTCCCGCAGGAGCTGCGGCAGGAAGAAGTCGTGCCAGCCGCCGATGAGATGGTTGGGCGCCTGCACCTCCGCCACCGTCCCACTGTGATTGGCGGCTTCCCACCAGGGATCGTCAGGCTGCTCATGGACGAGCCAGTCGCGCCAGAAGGGGAACGATCGCCCCGTTGTCACCTGATCCAGTGTACCGAGTGGTAGCTGCGTGAGCGCGCTCCGTCGACGCCGGCTGCCGGTCACCAGATGCAGCAGATACGACCACAGCGGACGCTCCTGGGCATCGACCATGGCCAGCCAGAAGAGCAGGGTTTCCAGGGCAAACCCGTCGCCGGGATACAGGCAACTCCGCAGGTCGGAGCCGATCAGCTGGGTGGACATCGCCTTCAGCACGGGTCCGGCATCGTGGGCAATCGCCCACTGGGTATAACCGAGGTAGCTGGCACCGGTGGTGCCCAGGACGCCGGTAAACCAGGGCTGCTGCTGCAACCAGGCCAGCACAGCCATCCCATCGTCGTGCTCCTGGTGAAATGGGTTGAGGGTGCCGCCGGAGCCCACCGTGCCGCGACCGCTCACGACGAGCACATGCAAGCCGCGCTGGGCAATCAGTGCGCTGACCCAGCCGCCCTTGGTGCGATCCGTGTACACCGAGCGGGTCAAAACGGTGGGTCGTGGACCAAGCATGCGCGGCGCGTAGTGATCGGCGAGCAGCACGACGCCATCCGGCATCGGAATGCGGAGGTTGCGCTCGATCTGGAGATCGAAGGTTTCGGCAGGCGGGAGGCGGAACGCGCGCGTCATCACGCGGCTGAAGAAGCTCATGGTCGGTCACCTTGCACAGGTCGTCCCACCACCGGCACCAGCAGCGCGCAGCGTGGGGACGACGATCGTACCCGGCGCACGACAAAGCGCCGGTATCTGCCGACCAGACTTCCCGGCGCTCCATGGGTCTCACGGATGAGACACGCTCCGCTCAGTATAGCACAGGGGCGCAACCACACAAGGACCAAAAGACCAATCGTACGGCTGGGGGGTGGGCTTCAGATTCAGGCTGGAGGAAGCCGGGCTGCGCGTGAATGCTCCTAGCAATCCGTCAGCAGTTCCGACGCTCATGGACGGCGTGATTGGTCTTGCTCCGCTCTGCTATGATCCTCCTGGGAGGTGACCCATGGCACCAACTCAGAACGCGCTGGCGCAGCGCAGCCGGGAAAAGCTGTTCTTCGATCACTCGGACATGGACTATTACCTGGCCTGGATCATGGGCCGTCAAATCTATAATGGTAGCGATGCAGACGAGTGCCTGGCTGCCGCAGCGGAGATTGCGGATGGGGATGCTGCGAGCTGGCAGCACGCCTGGCTCGCGCTCGCTGAGCGGGTTGCAGCTGAGGCACAGGCTGCCCTCCTTGCTGGCGATCGCGTGGGCGCACGGAGTGCCTTCCTGCGCGCGTGTAGCTATTATCGGGCGGCGCTGTTCATCATGCCGCCACAGATCCCGGCGTTTGCGACCAGCGCGCGGCAGATGCAGGCATGCTTTCAGCAGGCCATGGGCCTCTTTGACCCGCCGATCGAGCGCATCGAGGTGCCGTTTCACACCCAGCAGCTGCCCGGCTATTTTTGGAAGGTGGATACCAGCGATCAGCCGCGCCCGACCGTGCTGGTGATTGGGGGCATCGAAACCTTCGCCGAAGATTGCTACTTCATGGTTGGGCACGCCGGGGCCGAGCGTGGCTACAACCTGCTGACGGTCGATCTGCCGGGACAAGGCGAGACCCCGAACGCGGGCTTGTTCTTCGGAGCCCGGATGGAGATTCCCCTGAAGGCCGCTATTGACGCTGCGCTGCGCCGTCCTGAGGTGGACCCGGCGCGCCTGGCAGTTTTCGGGTTTAGCTGGGGCGGGCATATCGTCTTCAAAGGTGGGCGGTATGACTCGCGTATGCGGGCGCTGATCGCCAATCCGGCGATGCCGAATGTGTTTCGCGCGGCGCTCGCGCAGCAGGGTGGGCACAACCGGCACGACCCGATCGCGCGTATCGTGTTTGATCAGATTGTGTGGCGCATGGGGCTGCGGCTCAGCCTGCATCCCCGTGATCTGGCGCGACGTTTTGCCAAAGCCTACGAGTATTTGGTCTATGGGACGGTCGATCCGCGCAAGATCCCGTGTCCAACCCTGTGCCTCGCCGGCGAGGGCGAAGCCCCGATTACGCTGAAGATCGCGCGTGAATGTAGTGCCAAGCTCCCGCATCCCCAAAAGCAGCTGGTGATCTTTACGCAGGAAGAGGGCGGCGAGGCGCACTGCCAGGTCAACCACCTGGCGCTGCCGAATCGTGTCATCTTTGACTGGCTGGATACGGTCTTCGCCTGACCCACCGCACGCCTTGGCCCTGAACGGTACCCGGTGGGAGCACCATTTCGGCCTCCACCAGTCGGCTTACCTCCCGCTCGTGTGGCAGCTACTGATTGAGGCGCTGAGCGTCGGCGATGTTCCCGACGACCAGGATTTCGTCCCCGACCATCAGCTGTGTTTCCGCCACGGGATTAAAGGTGAAATGCCCCTCCCGCCGGATCGCCAGGACCGTTAACCGATAGCGTCGGCGGAAATCAGCTTCGGCCAGCGTCTGCCCGGCCAGGTGCGCGGGAACATGCATTTCAACTACGCTTAGCTCCGGGCTTAGCTGTAGATAGTCCACCACATTCACCGCCGACAAACGCTGCGCCAGCCGCCGCCCAGCTTCGTGTTCGGGCAAGATGACTTCGTTCACACCGACTTGCAGCAGAATCTCTTTCTGCGTGCGTGTCCGCGCTTTGGCGATGATCCGGCGCACCCCCATGCGCCGCAGCAGCACCGTCGCCAGGAGATTGCTCTCGAAGTCGGTGCCGATGCACACAATCCCGGTGTCGAAGTGATCGGCACCAATCTCGCGGAGCGCATCGTCGTTCGTGGCATCGATCTGGACCACATGGGGCAGTTCAGTCGCAAGCGACTGCACGCGGGTATAGTCGGCGTCCACCGCCAGTACATCGTGCCCATCTTTCACCAGCGCTTTGGCGAGACTCGTGCCAAAGCGTCCCAGGCCAATCACGATAAACTCGCGATCCCCTTGCCGCTCCTCACGCTGTGACGGCCGCGCGGTGCTGGGCGTCGGACCAGCGGTGCTGAGAGTCGTGGCTGATCGATAGCTGCCTTCGGCACCCATAGGGGTGGGGTGTGAGCCGGACGAAGGTCGTGCAGGATTCAACCAACGACGTACCTTGTGCAACATGTAATCTCCTTGCTGCTAGCCGATGATAATGCGTTCCGCAGGATAGCGCGCGAGCGTTGGGCGCTCGACCTGTGCCAGCATAATCACCAGGGTGAGGGGGCCAAGGCGGCCCCAAAACATCGTGAACGCGATCAGCAGGCGACCCAGTGGCGTGAGATTGGTGGTTTCACCCAATGAGTAGCCGGTATTTGAGAACGCACTGATGACCTCAAAGGCGATTGGCAGCAGCGCGCGAGGCTGAATCGCGAGTAAGCTGAGCGTGATCACGAAGCACACTACCGTAGAGACGCTCATGATCGCCACTGCTTTGGCGATCGTTTCAAACGGAAAGACCCGTCCAAAGATGACGCCCTGCGGTTGTCCGCGAACCGTTGAAAGGACCGTTACCCAGAGCACCGCAACGGTACTAATGGTCACGCCACCAGCCATTGAGGCCGGGGCACCACCGATAAACATAAGCGCCATGAGCACTAACGCGCTGGCCTGGCTCAGCTGATCGATTGGAAACATGGTCATGCCAGCGGTACGTGCCGACACCACGCTGAACAGCGTCACGAGCAGCCGGTCGCCCAAGGGCATGCCGACGAGCGCCGTGCCGGCAAACTGTTCATCGGCCAGCACCACCAGGAAGCCCAACGCGGTCAATACCGCGTTGGTGATCAGGATCAGCTTGGTGTACACACTGAGTCGCCGATCCCACGGATAGGTGATCAGATCCGCCATAACGAGTACGCCCAAGCCACCAATGATCACCAGGGCCATCAACACGCCGAGCGTGTAGGGATCACGCCCAAAGCCGAAGAGCACCGTATTCGTGCCGGCAAACAGATCGAAGCCGGCGTTGCAGAATGCACTAACCGCATGAAACAGCGCCTGATACGCCGCAGTCCTTGCCCCTAAGCTTGGCCACCAGCGGAGCCATAACAGCAGCGCCCCTGCCGCCTGGATTGCCAGGGTGATCCCCAGCACGGAGAGCGCCAGCCGAGCAATCTGCCCGGTGTGCAGCACGCCCAGGGACTGTTGTACTAAGACGCGCTCACCAATGCCGAGCCGCCGTCCGATCAAGGCGAAGAGGAGCACCGAAAAGGTGATAAACCCGACGCCGCCCAGCTCGATCAGCACCAGGACGATCCATTGGCCCCACAGGGACAGGCCAGTTGCCGTGGGGACGACATTGAGCCCCGTGACGGTCGCGGCGCTGGTAGCAGTAAAAAAGGCTTCGCTCCAGGTGAGCGATCGGCTCGTGCCGGCGATCGGTAAGCGTAACAGCAGTGTGCCAATCGTAATCAGCAGCGCAAACCCAACGACCAGGATCAGGGTATTTCGCTTTGCCTGCGGACTGTAGGGATGGGTGACACCGGCGGGCAGACCTGGCTGTGGCCGTCGCCCTGTGCGCGCGGCATAGTGCGGCGATGATCCTGCGCGATCGGGTGGTGTTTGATGAGGAGGCTGAGACATAGAGCATTCGCGAACAAAAACAATCCACACAACGCCCAAGGATGGCGTTGCCTTTTATCATACCCGATCCGCAGGAAGAGACGGCGTGCTACGTCCGCACGAACTGTGAAACCACCATTGACGCTCCTTAGCAAAGAAACGTCAATGATGGGCATCGTTGGTATCTCCACAGCGCTTCTTCAGCATCGGAAGCTGGCTCTGCGCGGTCCTGGGATTGGGTATGCTGCTCTACCTGCTCCGGATGTTTACTGAAGGACGGCGGCGGGTATAGATCTCACCAGCGGCGAGCGCTAGCGCTCGCCGCGCTTCATGGGCAGTGGCGCAACATATACAGCTAGGTTGCGCGATACACCACATACATGCTGCCGACATAGAGCACGAGCAGGAGCAGCGCATCCCAGCTGAGCTGCCAACGGGGCTTCTTCGCCGCCTGGTATACCAGCGCCACGATTGCCAATGCGGTCATCAGCGCTGCGGCGATCGCGGTAAAGCCATGGATCGGCTGGATGGCATTCCAAATACTCCCGCGCACATCGACCAGATCGTACACCGCCAAGGCGGCGATGTTGAAGATGTTCGAGCCAAAGATGTTCGATACCGCCAGATCGACTGCGCCCAGGCGGAGCGCCGTGTACGAGGCCACAATCTCCGGCAGCGACGTGGTAATTGCTAGAAAGATCGCGCCCACGAAGCTGCGGCCCAGCCCGGTGATCTGCGCAATCTCCTCGCCCACGACCGCCAGCCACAGCCCCAGTCCGACGATCGCGACGGACAGGACGCCAAAGGTGACCACTGCGCGCCACAAGGGAATCGCGGCATACTGTGCGGCCTCGGCTTCTTGCTGGCGGACCTCTTCCGCCCGCCGTCGCTCAAAGAACGAGATGATGCGCACGCTGACGATATACACGCCGAGGATGATCAGGCTGGGCACACCGAACCAGCCGATCGCGGGCAGGTTGAAGGTCTGTGTGACGTAAAGACTGAGCATCACCAGCGCCAGCAGCATACAGCCGAGGCCTGCCGCCAGGATATGCCCGGTCTCGGCTCGCCGCAGGAGCGGAGTCGTGCCACTGGTGGCGTCAAGCATCCCGAGCAGCAGCAGATTGAAGAGGCAGCTGCCCAGCACCCCGCCTGCCGCGAGATCCACATCCCCGACCACGGTGACCGCGCTGATGCCGGTTGCTAGCTCCGGGAGCGAGGTCGCGCCGGCGAGGAGCACGCCCCCAACCCAGGTCCGCCCCAGACCGGTCTTTTCCGCAAGCATATCGGCGTAGCGCGACAATTGTGCGCCAACCACCACGATGAGCGCCGCACACATGACAAATTGAATCCAGATCATCGTGAGCTTCTCCCATTTGGTATCGACAGTAGTACACCTGCGTGGAGCACACCGAGCCGCCAGTCGCAGCAGGGACGATGAAACGAATTGCTGACGCACCGATCGTACAGGATGGTGGTGACGAGCATGATAGCAGGTAGATACGGTTTTCCTCAAGCGGGGCATGGGTGTGTGGAAGGACGCCGGTCCCAGATCGGTCAAAGGTTGGATGCAGTGTGTAGGAACATTCGGTAAAATAGTGTGACTGATATACTAAATTAGT
>DASWTW010000504.1:0-35271 GCA_036401895.1 Herpetosiphonaceae bacterium
CGGGTCGTAGCGCTCGCGCAGCATAACTCACCTCCTGCGCGTCGATGCTGCAAAGCGAGGGCCAGCGCTACCAGCAGTGTCAACTGTTTCGCTATCTAAACCGCGTCAGAAACCGACTTTTGCACCAAAAACTAGTACTACGAGACTTGATAGTATGAGACTATGACCTGATTAATCACCTTAATCAAGGGCTAGAGCCGCCTCCAGAGCCGTTGAATCGAATTAAGACCTAAGCTTCAGTTTTCTTGGCCTTAAGTCTTATGACAAACTTAAAGGGCTTGGATTTATGGAAGTAACTAGCACAAAAAAATCTGCGTGGTACAATATCGCCAACCCGCAGAAGCCTCGATTCTTAGTAAAGAGGAACCCCCTATGACACAACGAGCACCATTAGCAAATCCCGTTATCGGTATGACGTTGGCGTTCGCGGAGCATGCATCACAGCCACTGGCAGGCATTCCCGGTAAAGTCATTCAGGTCTGGTCTGGGTTCCAGACTGGTGATTGTCTGGTGACACTCGAGTATGCGAAGCCGGTCAAGTTCCGCAACGCGCTGATCACCCGTATCGATGCATTTATGAGCCAGCTGCGTCCGATCGAGCTTGAGCAGTCCCGCGCCGCATAAGTCGTCTACCGGGCAACAATCCAGCACTTCATCGTCGAATCGTCGGTTACTTCAGCAGATTGCCGCGCTTAGCTTCACCTCACTACCACATCTTCGCGGGCAATAGCACCCCTACGCGTCAAAGCCAGACAGTTGTGGCCTGATGTACGCTCAACGGCGAGTTACAGGCCGGTAACGCATACCCGTTAGCTTTTGGTATGTGCAGACCGCTTGTTGCACAGGGTTTACGCCGGTTATCACCAGGCCATTCAGCTCAACTTGTTTGGCGGCACGCGCTGCACAGTGTTTATCGTTCCACGTAGATGCGACCGGAACGATGGACGAGTCTGCCGCTGAATCTCAGCTCAGCCTGAAACTGAGGCTGTTAGATCTCAAGTGATCGGCACGCCGCCGAACGCTGAGTCGTGCTACGTCAAAATTCGCTCAAATTCCTGCTTAATCTCGTGTGATAAACAGCTTCGCGCTGCATTTAGCAGTATACGAGTCTTTTTTGAACACAGCCCACACAGACTTATCCAGGGAGCAGGCGGTATGATGCAAGTCGAAAGAATTCGGGTGCGACCAGAGCCGTTCTCGCCGATTCACGCTGAGCGTATGGCTTTGTGGCGACAGCGAATCTGGGATGCCGTCCAGACAGCGCGAACCCATGCTGAGTTTCATATTGCCGGAGCCAAGCAGGGCACCCACGATAGCGGCTATCTTTCGACGCTCGGGTGGCGCGCATTTCACGAGGGCCAGCAGCGCCAGGCTCACGATTATTTCCGCGCGGCGCTCCACTACGATCCCTACTCGATCAGCGCCTGGTTTGGCCTGAGCCGCACCGCACGCACACGCCAGATGCGGCGCGCCTATCTCCAGACGGCGATCGATCTCCAGCATCTGGTCAGCGACCTCAGCCGCCAGAACGATCTGTAAAGATTAGCGCAGCTCGGAAAAGATCGCCTCAGCACAGCGACGTGCGAGGCCGCTAGCTCTTGCCTTCGCGCTGACCGATGCCCTCGATGCCCAGTACGGCCTGAATTTCTCCTGTGCGCCGAAATCCAAACCATTCATACAGCCGCTGCGCCTGGACATTATAGTCCTGCGTATTCAGCGTCAGCAAATCGATGCGCCGGTGATGGCAAAAGCGCACCACATCCGCGAGCAGGCGCACACCGATCGCGTGGCCTTGAAACGCTGGCGATACCGCGATCCGCACCAGATGCGCGTGCAGTCCAGCCTGGTGGATCGTCACGTAGGTATAACCGATCACCTCGCCGCCAAACTCCGCAACTGAGAAATACGGCGCGCTGATTAGCGCCGGTCCTAGAATCTCCTCGCCTTTGCCCCACGGCGTCGGAAAGCAGAGCGTGTCCAGCCGCAGCACCGCCTGCAAATCTTCCGCCCGCGCCTGCCGTACGCTCACCACCTGACTGCCGGATGACGGCACCTCCATGCCCACTTTTTCATAGGTTACAACATCCATCACCCGCCGGTAGCCGAGCTTTTCGAGCGGGCCGCGCAGCCAGGGAGCGCTCCAATCGTCGAGCGTGATGTACAGCGACGAGACCGCGCGCGCAGGCAGCAGGCCATGCAGCTGGTTGATCAGCAGCGGCAGCGCCGTGCTCGTCTCCACGCGGCTATCGATCAGCACCGCGCGCAGCCAGGCATTCGGCGACATGCGCCAGCCCGCCTGCGCCACCGCGACGATGCGCCCGTCGTACTCAAGCACAGCCGTCGGCTCGTGCGGCATCAGATCGACAATATCTTCGGTTGAGCTGGTGAGATAGCGGCGGAACGCATGGTAGCCAAGCGATGCGATCACTGATGCATCATGAGGAGCCGCAGGGCGCGCCAGGGCATTACGGCGATCAAATGGTCGACGAAATAATGGCATACCAATCAGGAATCTTTCTCCTTGTGCTTTGTATGATACCATGAGGCCGAAGCGGGGGAAGTGAGGCATCATGCTGCTTGAGGCGGAGCGAATCGTCAAGGCGTACGGGAAAGAGCCGGTGCTGCGCGGCGTCACCTTTGGCGCTGAGGCGGGCGAGATCGTGTGTTTGCTGGGGCCGAGCGGCTGCGGCAAGTCGACGCTGCTACGTGTGATCGCGGGGCTGGAAGAAGACTATAGCGGCAGCGTGCGCTTTGCGGGCCGTGCGATCGACCGCGTGCCGGTGCATGAGCGCAGCTTTGGGCTGATGTTTCAAGACTTTGCGCTGCTGCCACACCGGCGAGTGGGTGAGAATATTGCGTTTGGCCTGCGCATGCAGCGCCTGCCGCGTCCCGAGATCCAGCGGCGCGTCGACGAGATGCTGAGTCTGGTTGGGCTGCCCGGTTATGCACAGCGAACGATCTTTGAGCTTTCCGGCGGTGAGCGGCAGCGCGTGGCACTGGCACGATCGCTAGCGCCGCAGCCCAGGCTGCTGATGCTGGACGAGCCGCTGGGCGCGCTGGATCGCACGCTGCGCGAGCGGCTGACCGGCGAGCTGCGCTCGATTATCAAAGCGGTTGGTCTGACCAGCGTGTATGTCACGCACGATCAGGTCGAGGCATTCGCGGTCGCGGATCGGATTGTGTTGATGGATCGTGGACAAATTGTGCAAAGTGGCTCGCCGATCGAGGTGTACTGCCGGCCGGCCAATCGTTTCGCCGCGCAATTCCTGGGGCTGAACAACTTGCTCCCCGGCCAACGGATCGATAGCCGAGAGCACAGCGGACAGCGCGGCACTGTGATGCAAACCGCGATCGGGCCGCTGGTGGTGAACGATGCGCTGGCAGACGACGCGCAGATTGTGCTGATCCGCCCCGAGGCTGCCGAGAAGCCAACGCCGGAGTCGGTCAATCTGATCGAGGGCATCGTGGCGCGCTCGACGTTTCGCGGCGGAACCCAGCGGCTTTTGCTGCGGCACAGCAGCGGCAGCGAGCTTGAGCTGGATGTCGAAGCGGGAACGTTCGCCGAGGGCCAGTCAGTGCGGCTGGCGCTGCGCCCCGACGCGATCACAACAATTGTGGATTCGGGAGAATTTGTGCAGAAAGATTGAATCTCGGGCGTGATACATCACGCCCCTACAGGGATTCGTGGATGGAATTGGAAGATTCGGAAGCCAGGGCGGGTGTGGATTGTGGCTGTTCGCCTTCGACCTCGACGGCCGGAAACTCCATCGCTGGGAGATGCGCCAGGCTGGGCAGGCCAAACTGCTTAAGAAACTCCTCGGTCGTGCCGTAGAGCACCGGACGGCCAACCGCCTGCAAGCGTCCAACCTCAAGGATCAGCCCGCGCTGCAAGAGCGTGCGGACGGCTCCCGCCGAGTCTACACCGCGCACCGCCTCGATCCCGGAGCGCGTGAGCGGCTGCTTGTAGGCAATGATCGCCAGCGTCTCAAGGGCCGCGTTCGATAATCTGGGCGCGCTGCTCTGGACGCCGAGAAAGCGCTCGACGACCGTGGCGGCCTCGGGCGCTGAGACGAGCTGAACCTGATCGTTGTGGCGCATAATGCGGATGCCGCGCGCGCGATACTCCCGCATCAGCTCATCCAGCAGCGCCTCGATCGTCTCCAGCGGTAGGCCGATCGCCCGTGATAGATCGCGAACCGGCACCGGCTCGGCTGCAACAAAAAGCAAGCTTTCGACAAGCTGTTTGGGGCCGAATTCAGCTTCGACCCCTAGTGCCAGCGTCTCGGTTTGGAGCAAATCGGTCATGCGCTAGCCGCAGACACCTTCGCCGAACTCGGGGCCACGGGCCACGTGGTCGCGCCAGAACGCGCGGATCGCGGCCTCATCATAGCTGTCGAGCGTCGCCAGGAAGCCCCACGAGGTCAGCGCGATGGGCTTGTCGTCCTGAATGCTTTCGCGCGGTGTGAGGATCAGGCAGGTCCGGCTCTTTCGCAGATCGCGCGCCAGATTCGTCAGCTTCTCGACGGTCGCGGCGTCGACTTTGGCGGGATTGTAGCTGATGATCACGCCGCCATGCTCCAGGTTGTGAACCAGGCGCTCATCTGCGGGAGGCCGCGACGGATAAATGCCCCATGTGGCAGCCTGAGCCCAGTGATTGCCGGAGGTCGGCGGATTGGTGTTGTACTCCACGGCCTGACCATCGGCCACATGATCCCGCGTCGGCAACTCCTCGACCGGACCGCCGGGAGACACGGCGGCCGGCGCTACACCACCACCGCCGCCAAAGATAACCCATGCGCCTATGCCCACAGCGATCAGCGCGCCAACAGCGATAAGAATGGGAACCAGAGGAAACGCTCGTTTTTGGGGAACTTCTCGACCGCGAAGGGTGGGATCGGGGCGCGGAGTGCCCCTTTGACGTGTGGCCATATTTGTGATTACTCCTCAGATGAAAGGTGTCAGATAGTTTAACGAACGGATACGGGAGCGTCAACTAACATCAGTCATCTGTAGTGTGCGCGAGGAGGTGGACTACTCCTCGCGACTCTTAAAGACCAGGATCAGCGGCGTGCCGATGAACGGGTAGTGCTCGCGAATGCGATTTTCCAGGTAGCGCTTGTAGGAGAAATGAATCTCTTCCGGCGCGTTTGTGAAGAACAAAAAGACCGGCGGCGCGACCTGAGCCTGTGTTGCATAGAAGATACGTAAGTGGGCGCCCTTATGGATTGAAGACGGCGGATGCGCGCGCACGCCCTCACGTAGAATCGTATTCAGCTTGGAGGTCGGCACGCGTGTATTGCGCTCGCCGTTGATCTGTAGCGCCAGCTCCAGGATCTTCTCGATACGCTGCCCGGTGAGCGCCGAGATAAACAGCACCGGCGCGTATGGGATAAAGTGCAGCGCCGCGCGCACATGACGATTCCAGGAGTCGAAGGTCTCGCTGTCTTTCTCGATCGCATCCCACTTGTTCACCAGCACGGCGATGCCTTTATGCGCATCCAGGATCATTCCCGCAACATGCGTATCCTGCGCGGTGATGCCCTCGGTCGCGTCGATCATCAGCAGCGCCACATCGGCACGCTCGATCGCCCGCATAGCGCGCAGCACGCTGTACTTTTCGATGCCCTGCTCGATACGACCGCGGCGCCGAATACCAGCCGTATCGATCATCAAGATCTTCTGGCCTTCGAACTCGACAACCGTATCGATCGTGTCGCGGGTGGTGCCGGGAATATCGCTGACGACCACACGCTCGGTGCCGAGCAGCTTGTTGAGCAGGCTCGACTTGCCGACGTTCGGCCGTCCGACGATCGCGATCTTGAGCGCGTACTCTTCCTCGGGATCTTCCTCGAACGGCGGCAGCGCCTCGTAGAGCGCGTCGAGCAAATCGCCGGTGCCGGTGCCGTGATAGGCGCTGACCGGAATCGGCTCGCCCAGGCCAAGGTTCCAGAACTCGACGGCGTTCTGCACACGCTCCAGCGAGTCGGCTTTGTTCGCGCCGAGGATCACCGGCTTGCTCGTCTGGCGCAGCAGTTCGGCGACATCCTCGTCGGCGGCGGTGATGCCGAATTTGACGTCTACCAGAAACAGGATCGCGTCGGCCTCGTCGATCGCCAGCTGCGCCTGCGCGCGGGTCGAGCGGATGATCTCGGCCATCGAGGCGCTGGTCTCGTCTTCTTCGCCGGGCAGAATACCGGCGGTATCCACGATCGTAAACTCGCGACCGTGCCACTCGGCCTCGCCGTACAGGCGGTCGCGGGTCGTGCCGGGCTCGTCCTCGACGATCGCGCGGCGCTCACCGACCAGCTTGTTGAACAGCGTCGATTTGCCGACGTTGGGCCGTCCAACGATCGCAACGATTGGTTGTGGCATGATATAGCTCCACTTTATTCTTCAAAACAACAAAGGCACGGCGTACCGTGCCTGACACACCACACGCCGAGCGTTGGTTACGCCGCAGCCGCCGAGGACAGCACGAGTGCCGGACTGGCCGCTGGCGCTGTGGTCAATGAGCGAACCGCGCGCACCAGCTCCATCGGATGACGCGCCATAGCCAGCGGGCTGCCCAGAGCCGCGCTGATCGCCTCGGGCGTTTGGTCGTCGATGGTGCGCTCGCCCTTGTAGTCGAACATCACGCGCGGCAGAACCACCAGATCGGCAGGGCCCAGCGGCGCGACCTGCGCGATCACATCGCCCGCCGTGAGCAGGCCGGCGACGGTGACAGTCTCGCCGAAGAAATCGTTACGCACGACCTTCAGCTCGGCCTCCACGCCCGGAATCCGCCCGATGCGCTCGACCACCTGGCGCAGCACCGGCTCGACCAGCGTGCCGGTCACGACGATCAGGCGCCTGGGATGGCGCGAGCGCGGCGGCAGCTTGTGCCGGGCGACGTTCCAATCGTCGAGGAACTGGCGCACCATGCCGACGCCGTTTTCGATCTGATCCAGCCCGGCGTACACATCCGCCGAAGGGACCTCACGCTCGGCCAGGAGATAAAACTCGTCCGAGGGATAGACCAGGCCGTAGCCCAGCTCGTCCCAGAAGCGCGCCTGGTAGGGCTCCAGCAGATCGATCACACGAGCGGCCTCGTCGGCGCGGAACGTGCGCAGCGGAATCTCGGTGAGCAGATTATCCGCCGATCGAGCGCAGAAGCCCAGATCCGCCGTCGCAGACTGGCCGGCCACACCGCGCTTGAGCGATTCTTCCCACAGCGGCTGGCGCTCCCAGTTGGTATCGATCCAGTCCTTGCTTTCGTGAACCTGGATCGCAGCCTTGACCGACTGCGGCGCCTTGCCGTTGAAACGATACTTGGTCAGGCCCACCGGCACCGCCGCGATCGACTGTACGACCGGATGCAGCGCCGCCAGCGCCTCGATGCTTTCGCGCAGCACCTCGCCGTCGTTGAGGCCGGGACAGACCACGAACTGCGTATGCACCTCGATGCCCATCTCGCCCAGCCGCTTGATGTCGGCGATCACGTCGCCCGCGTCGGTCTTGCCCAGCAGCACGCTGCGCATATAGGGATCGGTCGCGTGGACTGAAACATACATGGGCGTCAGACGCTGCTCTTCGATGCGCTGCCAATCCTCTTCTTTCAGATTGGTCAGCGTGACGAAGTTGCCGTACAAAAACGACAGACGGTAATCGTCGTCTTTGAGGTAGAGCGTTTTACGAAAGCCCTTGGGCATCTGCGTCAGGAAGCAGAACGGACATTTATTGTTGCAGGTGCGCAGGCGATCCCAGAGCGGCTCCGAAAACTCCAGGCCCAGATCGTCGTCGGCGTCTTTCTCGATCTCGAAGCGCAGCGGCTGCTTGTCGCGCAGCAGATCGACCGTGACGGCCTCGTCGGCGATCGCGTAGCGGTAGTCGATCACGTCGCGCATCTGCTGGCCATTCACGGCCACGACCACATCGCCGACTCGCAGATCGAGATTCTCGGCGGTGCTGCCCGGCTCGACGTTGACGACCACGCCACCCGAGCCCGTTATATTTTGGAGATTCGGCTGATATTCCATGCGCCCACTCAAAAGCATCAAAAAAGGTACGGACATGCCGTACGCCGCTGTATTATACCAGAAGATTGGACATAATCACATATCGCCGTTAAGCGGCAGCGGCTCCCAGATGATTGGGAACCGCTTGTGATTGATGAGCAGTCTGGAGCAGGCGAATTTGAGGATCATTCTAAGGTAGCACATCGCCGCAGAGCTTGGTTGCAATCGCCTTGGTTTGTGTTGGCTGGCCGAATCCACTGGCATCCACCCTTACCTGGAAGCTGCGGGTGCCGTTGCCGGAGCAATCGCGCGTAAGGTACCTGGTGTACTGAGAGGTGTAATCCGATGTCATGGTGCCGGAAGTGAGATTCCAGGTGGCGGTGCAAGAGGCAACCGTGGCGGTCGAGCATGTCCGGCTGTACCACACAAACCTGGCGTAGGGAACATAAAAGCTAGCGCCATAGGTGTAGTTACCATTTGCTGTGATCGAAGTTGGTCCAGATAGCGTCAGAGTTGCAGCCAATGGCCGAACATCTCCAGCGGCACGAGCACGGCTCGCATTCAAGGGAGCGATCGAGAGACCGAGCAGTAATACAAGGCTAGCGACGAGCAGGACAGCTTCGGCGAGCGTTCGGGGGAGGTGGTACCGCATGCGAGAACCTCCTTGTTGTAGATTCGGTAATTAGGAGGAAGCGGAGTGTCGGTACAATCGATAGTAGAGCAATAATTAAGGGTTGTCAATACTCATGGAAGACCGGCAGCGTCGATGATTGAACGCCGGACAGGCTTTTCTGGTGATGTATACCACATGCGGCGCCCGCTCGTACGATGAAGGAACATAATGTTCTGGTATAATCCAAGAGGGTTGTCCTGGATGCATCAACCCTTGTTTTGTGCGCTTCAGCAGGCCGTCCCAATCATCTATTGCGAATCGTGATCCAAACCAGGAGGATCGTTTGAACGATATTCAACAGGTCGCCGAGCGAGTGGCGGATAACGTTGAGCACGTAATCATCGGCAAGCGCCGCGCGGTGGACCTGCTTTTGGTCGCGCTGCTGTGCCGGGGCCATGTGCTGCTGGAAGATGTGCCCGGCGTCGGCAAGACTGTGCTCGCCAAATCGATCGCCCGCTCGATCGGCTGCACCTTCAAACGCATTCAGTTCACGCCTGATCTGCTGCCGTCCGATGTGACCGGCGTCTCGATCTTCAATCAGCAGACCAACCAGTTCGAGTTCCGGCCCGGCCCGGTGATCGCGCAGATTGTGCTGGCCGACGAGATCAACCGCGCCACGCCCAAGACTCAATCGTCGCTGCTGGAGTCGATGGAGGAGCGCCAGATTACGGTCGACGGCGTGACGCATAAGCTGCCCGAGCCGTTCATCGTGCTGGCGACGCAAAACCCGATCGAGTACGAGGGTACCTTCCCGCTCCCCGAGGCGCAGCTCGATCGCTTCCTGCTGCGTCTGCATCTCGGCTATCCCCAGAAGAACGAGGAGCTACAAATCCTCGACAGCCAGCGCAAGCAGCATCCGCTTGAAACGCTGCCCCAGATGATCACCGCCGAAAACCTGGTGACGATGCAGGAGCAGATCAAAGAAGTCTATGTCGACGATCTGATCAAAGACTATATCGTCTCGATCGTCACCGCCACACGCCATCACGACGACGTGTACCTCGGCGCTAGCCCGCGCGGCTCGCTGGCGCTGTATCGCACAGCACAGGCCTACGCCGCGATCCAGGGCCGTGACTACACCACGCCCGACGATGTTAAAGCGCTGGCCGAGGCGGTGCTGGGCCATCGTCTGATCGTGAACCCGGCGGCGCGTATCCGCAACGTTCAGGCCGCCAACGTGATCGACGATGTGCTGAACGCCGTACCGGTGCCTGGCGGACGGCCCGGCGGACGACGACCCGAGCGTGAAGTCATAGGAGCGAGATAAGCGACCAGCCACGAGCTTATAGAGAACCTAGAACCTAGAACCTAGAACCAAAGCATATACGTCAATGCTGTCCATTCCTTGTTCTTTGTTCTTTGTTTAGCTGTTCTTCTAGTCGTGGCGCTCGCGTTTATGCGATGAAAGCATTAGGCATCCTGCTGCTGGCGATCCTTTGTTTTGTGGTCGCGCAGGGCACCAACATCACGCTCTTTTTCTATCTCTTCTACCTGCTGCTGGCGCTGCTGCTGCTGGCCTATGTCTGGGCCTGGAGCAACCTGCAAGGCGTGGCGGTCAGCCGCGATGTTGGGACGCGGCGCGCGCAGGTGGGCGAGGAGGCTCGTGAGCGGCTGATTCTGGATAACCAGTGGCCGCTGCCCAAGCTGTGGGTCGAGGTCCAGGATCATTCGGATATGCCGCTGCACGCCGGAGGCTTTGTCGCGTATCTGCCCGGCAACGCGCGCCGGCGCTGGACGCTGCGCACGCCCTGCACGATGCGCGGCAAGTGGACGCTCGGCCCGGTCACGTTGCACAGCGGCGATCCGTTCGGCATCTTCAAGCTGGAGCGGCCGATCGGCAACACAGCCGACATTATCGTGTATCCGGCGACGATCTCGCTGCCTGAGTTTCGCTTGCCCAGCGCCGAGCTGCCCGGCGGCGCGGATCTGCGCTCGCGAACGTTTCATGTCACGCCCAACGTCGCGACGATCCGCGAGTATGTGCCGGGCGATAGCTTCAACCGCATTCACTGGCGCTCCACGGCTCGCACCAACAAGCTGATGGTCAAAGAGTTTGAGCTCGACCCGACCGCCGACGTGTGGGTTGTGATCGATATGCACGAGCGCTCGCAGGCCGTCTCCGAAGAGGCGCGCACGCTCTACCGCGACCGGCGGCTGGGACGCGAGATCCAGGTTCCCGAGTCGACCGAGGAGTATATCGTGTCGGCGGCGGCCTCTGTGGCGCGGCATCTGCTCAACGGCAGCCGCAACGTCGGCCTGCTGGGCTGGGGCCAGCACCGCGAGATCATCCCGCCCGAGCGCGAGGCGCGGCAGCTCTACAAAATTCTGGAGTCGCTGGCAGTGCTGCGGGCGCACGGCTCGCATCCGCTGTCCGAGGTTTTGATCGCCGAGGCCGCGCAGTTTAGCCGCTCCTCGACGATGATTCTGATCACCTCGTCAGTCGATCCCGGCTGGGTCACCAGTCTCCAGCAGCTGCTCTATCGCGGCATCCAGACCGTCGTCATTCTGATCGATCAGGAGACGTTCGGCGGCTGGCCCGGCACAGACTCGATCATCGGCAAGCTGAACGAGCTGCGCGTTCCGATCTATCGGGTCGAGCAGGGCCAATCTCTGGATCACGCGCTCCGCCAGCCGATCGCCGCTACCGGAGCGTACCGCTAGCGGCGGTCTCAACAATCTTGCCATGCATCCTCCCATCGCCTCATCCAAGCGCGGCTGGTCGTCGAGCGGCTTGCTGCAACGCTGCGTCGATCTGATCTACCGCCTGGGCACGCTCTACGTGCTTGGGCTGCTGGTCCTGCTGCTTCAGCATATCTTGCTGCCACAGCGCGACGGCTTGCTCGCGCTCACGCAGGTCTTCGAGCCATATCTGTTTGCGCCGCTACTGCTGGTGCTGCCACTCGCAATGTTGCGCCGGTCCGCCTTGCTCTGGAGCGCGATCGGCATTTGTGGGCTGATCGGACTCGTGCGGATGGGTCCGACCTGGATCTCACTGCCGCCGCTGGAAACGCCGGACGCCTACCGCTTCAGCGCCGCAAGCTGGAACATGTACGTCGCCAACTATGACTTTGACGAGATCGGGCCGACGATCGCGGCAGCCGAGGCCAACATCATGGCGATGCAGGAGCTGACGCCAGGACATCGCACGGCGCTCGAAAATGACGCGGTGATCGCCGAGCGCTATCCCTTCCGCTACCTGGAGCCGGGCGACTCCGACGGCATGGGCATTTTGAGCACCTTTCCGATCCTGGATCAGGGCATTTTGCGCAATCTCGATCGCCCGGATTCCTTTCCGGTTCTGTGGGCGCGGCTAGACCTTGGCGAGGGCCGGACGCTGACGGTGGTGACGGCTCATCCGCGCGCGCCACATACGCCGTTTCGCCAGCCGGTGCCGTTCCCGCGCGCCTTCGACACCTCGGGAGGAATGGCCGATATTGCGTTTTTGCGCGCCTTCGTCGATCCGCTGCTCGCCAACAACGAGCCGGTGCTGCTTCTCGGCGACTTCAATCTGACCGAGCGCGAGCCGGCCTACGCTGATGTTGCCGCAGGTCTGACCGACGCACATCTGGAGGCGGGCCTGGGCAGCGGTAACACCTGGATCTTGTCGCCTGTGCGCAAGCTGAACGCCGGCCTGCTGCGGATCGATTATTTGTTCAGCAGCCCGCAGATTTCCCCGCTACGAACATCGGTCAACTGTGCGGTCGTCGGCAGCGACCACTGCTTGCTGCGCGGCGTCTTCGAGATCCTCCGGTAAATCCATCTCTGCTGCTCTGCTCATATTTCGTCCACACTGCATTTATTTAACACAGCGGTTGCAACGCAGGGTGGTCTGCGTGCGTATCTGAGAAACAGTCGATGAGCGACTCTGGCTCGTTGTCGTGCTATGAGAGGTTCTCCATGAAGCACTCACTCAGCCGAATGCTACTCGGCATCGGCGTGTTAATTGCGCTATCGGTTGCCGGCCCGTCGCACAGCCTGGCGCAAGCGAACTGCGACGAGATGCTGATCGATCGCGCCGAGCTTTTCGGCGACACCGCCGCGCTCACAGCTGCCAGCGATCGGCTAATCCAGCAGGGAGCCGAGCTGCGCATTCGGACGATCAAGGACTCGGGAGCGGCGGGACATATCGATGCCTACGCCGAGCAGCTGATTCGTGAATGCGCGAGCTGGCGCGATACCAGCGGTGAGCGAGCGCCAAATCTGCTGCTGGTGATGATCGCGGTTGACGAGCGCAAGACCGGCATCTACTACGGCCGGCGCTGGAACAGCGCGTTCGACGATCACTGGCTTGCGATCCAGCAGACCGAGATGAACCCGCGCTTTCGTGAGGGCGATTTTACTGGCGGATTTGTGGCCGGTCTCACCGCGATCGAACGGCGACTCCAGCCCGCGGCGGCGCCGACGCCTGTGGATCAAACAGCGATACCGGCGGACCCTCAGCCTTCGCGATCGGCTACACAGATTGAAGAGCAGCCTACGCTCCCCATCGCTATTCCTTCTGCACAGCCAGAGCCGCAGGTAGCCATCGACGGCAGCCCGGAGCAAGATCCAACCTTTGGCGGCCTCACGATCCTGGCAGGACTTGTCGTGTGCGCGGGCGGCGGATACGGCGCGTATCTGTACATGCAGGAGCGCAAGCGGCGGCTGGCGGCGCAGCAGCAGGCACGGCAGACAAAGCAGAGCGCGGTCGAGCTTTGCATCACGCTGCCGGAGCGGCTACAACAGCTAAGCGCCCATGTCGCCGGCCGTGAAGGACGCGTTTCGACCGAAGATTTGGAGCCGCTGGCTCAAGCGCTGGCACACGCACGGCAGCTCAACGATGCCATGCTGCTGCGCTTTGGCGAGCTGCGCGATCACGATCCTGAGCGGCGCGGTTTGAAGGTGGCACAGTACGAGGCGATCGAAGCGGCGTACCAGCAGGTTTGTCGGCAGGCGGAGCAGGTGACAGAAGCGGCCGACGAGCTGAAGCGATTGCTGACAGCGCTCGACGTGGCGATTGAGCACACGCCTCAAGCGATCGCCGACAGCCGGATCGCGCTTCAGACTGCCGACGCAACCGCCGAGATTATCAACAGCCAGGGCTTTCGAACAACGATCGCTCAACAGCTGCTGGAGCAGGGACAGCAAAATCTTGACGCAGCCCAGCAAGCGATCGATGAGCGACGCTTTATCCTGGCGGCCCGGCTGGCCAGCACGGCAGCGCAGCAGATCCGTGACGGAGAGCAGCACGCTCGATCGCTGCCGGAGATCAAGCAGCAGGCCGAGGCGGCGACCAGCGAGCTTGAGGCGCGCATTCCTGGCGTAGCCGAGCAGATGGAGCCTGCAAAGCGCACACTCGACGAGATCATCGCGATCGCCGCCGCGCGCTGCTGGCAACCAATGGCAGAGCATCCCTGGGCTGTTGAGCAGCGCGTAGCGGGTAGCCGCCGGACGCTGGCTACAGTAGGCGGGATGATTACCATGCAGCAACAGGAGTGGGAGGTAGCGCTGCAACAGATCGCCGGTGCCAACCAGCGGCTCGACGAGGCCGAGCAGATGGTCGCGGCGATCCACGCGCTCAAGCACGAGCTTGACGCGGCGGTGCGGGACGCGCCCACACTGATCGAGCTGGCACGCGCGGCGATCGATCGAACCGAGAGCTTTGTTCGGCTCCACGACGCCGACATCCACGATGTCATGTGGCACGATCTCCAGCAACTGGCACGGCGGCTCGTATCAGCACACGACGAGCTGAGTCGCGGACGGCCGGATTATCTTCAAATCGTGGCGGATGCGCGGGATGTGCAGCAAACAGCGCACAGGCTGCTCTTGCAGGCACAGGCGCAGCATCAGGCCATGGAGCGCTTGCGGGAGCAGGCGCGTATCGCGATCGCCAACGCACAGGCAGCCGTCGACGAGGCCAGCAGCTATATCGATCGCCATCACGGCGATACATGGCACGGAACGCGACAGATGGCCGACGATGCCGAGCAGCTGCTAGCACAGGCAATGGGAGCGTCCGCACCTCAGATTCGGATCGAGTATGCGAATCAGGCGCGCAGCCAGGCCGAGGAGGCGTACAAGAAAGCTCGCGGCGACGTTTCAAGCGCTGAGTCCGCGCGACGGAGAGCGCGCTCTTCGAGCTTTTCGAGCAGCAGCTCATCCTCAAGTAGTAGCTCATCGAGCAGCGGCTCGTCTGGCGGCGGCGGCTCGTCAAGCTGGTAGCAAGCACGGATCGTGCGGTCGGCTATAAGCGAACGGGATGTACATATGTGTACATCCCGTTGTGTTTGATCTATTGGCCGCCCTGGCCTAGCTCAGCCTCTGGATCGGGCGGGCTGGCCGAGCGCTCGGCAGTATGGCGGCGCCCTTCGGCGTCTGGCTGGCCTGTGCCGTAGCCGCCCATATTGTTGGTCTCGTAGCTGCCGCTGCGGCCATGCTCGGGCGTCTGCTGCATCGAGTCGCCGCGATACTTGCCGTCCTCGTATTCGACGCCGTAGCCCTCTTGGCCATCGTAGGTATTGGTCTCCTGCTGGCCCTGCTTGATCGCCTCGTTGGCCGGATCGTGATGTTTATCGGTCATGCCAAAGCTCCTTTCGTCGAGCGTTCGTCTGCTGATAGCTTTTCAAGCAAGACATATTCCCCGAATAGCTCGGAAGCCTCTTTGCGGAGGTTGTGCGCTCTGGATCAGCCAGAAACGCTGCTATACGATCAGGTGTTATTTAAATTGTGTAAAAGAACTATGCCCGTATCCCCCCAAAGACCTACACCGGACAAGCTGCGCCTCGCTATGATGTGCCTGTCCTGCTCGCCCGGCATACATCTAACACATCCTCGACTGCCGCGTCCTGAACACATCGAAGCTCACACTCTCATCTTGGTCCACTGAGGAGGTCCAACCTATGGTTATGCACAAACGCTTTGGGTACCTCGTATTCATTGTGGTCTTGCTTGTGCCCTGGCTGATGCCCAGAGCTTCACACGCCGAATGGCCCACCTACCGGCTCGGCGACAGCGGTCCAGATGTACTGGCGATTCAATATTCCCTGCACGCGGCCGGCGCTCCAGAGGTACCGACCGATGGGTACTTCGGCATCGAAACTGAAACCGTGATCAAAGAGCTGCAAGCGAATGAAGGACTACCTGTGGATGGTATCGTCGGGCCAGAAATCTGGCAGGCGCTCCTGATCCCGATAGGTCTGAAGAGCGAAGGTCCTGAGGTGATGGCCGCGCAGCATCTGCTGGTGGCCAAACATGGCTACAGCCTGGCGATCGACGGCTACTTCGGCGCTGCAATGTACGATGTCGTGCTGGACTTTCAGGCCGCCAATGGCCTGACTCCCGACGGCTTTATGGAGAAAGATACCTGGTCGCAGGTTGTTTCTATCCCTGGCCTACCCGCCACTGCAACTATCGGGCCGAGCAGTACTGCGACGACCGCTACCGCGACCACTGCGACCGCCAGCCCAACGCCCTGCCCAACGCCCACAGGCACCGCGACGACCACTGCGACGGCAACGACCGCCACGGCAACTACTGCTACCGCGACGACCGCCACTGCCCGCACGATCACGGCAGTCGCGACGGCTCCAGCGGATTTTCGCGCCAACATGGCGCAGATCGCGGCGACACCCTGCGCAACTGTTACTACAACCGCCACAACCACGACCACTGCCACGACCACCGCGACGACCACCACGCCAACGGGAACCCGCACGACCACACCTACTGGAACGCTTACGCCCACGGCTACCCGCACGCCCACGGCCAGCCCCACGCATAAGCCGACGCCTACTCCGCGCCCGTGCAACAGCATGAGCCCCGCAGAGATCGCGACTGAGATCAAGAAGAATAGTGGCATTAGCTTGTTGAACTATCACGTTTCTGGCGTCCAAGATCTAGCGACAGCGCAATTGAATATCAACCATACGGCTGCCGGAGATCCTGCATACCGCAGCAAATACGGCGGCGCTCCTGGCGGCACCGTCCAGCTCAAGACGCGTATGCTCTGCGGCATGCTGCGGCTGGCAAAAGACTACGGCTACACCTTCCGTGTCACCGAGATCGCTGGTGGAGCACACAGCAAGTTCTCACGGCATTACGCGGGCCTTGCCTTCGACATCGATATGATCAACGGCGTTGGTGTCAGCCGAACCAATAAGCACTACCAGACATTCATGTCTCGCTGCCGTACGCTGGGCGCGACCGAAGTACTTGGGCCAGGCGACGCCGGACATAGCACGCACCTTCACTGCGCCTGGGAGCGCTAAGCCAGCCTGATCAACGTCCTGCTAAAACAAAGTAGCCGCAACGCTACCCTGAAGCTTTTTGTGAGCTTCGGGGTAGTGTTGTAGTAGCGCCAGATCGCCTCGATCAGCGCTTGAGCCTTGTCCAATGTTTGCACACACGGCGTTTCATGGTAAGATGCGCCTCACAACTTAATCGCTTGCGCGAGGGGCCGAGTACGGCCACTGTAGGGGAAGCCGGTGTAAGTCCGGCGCAGTCCACGCTGCTGTAAGCAGGGCAACGATCGCCTTGCAAGTCAGAATGCCTACCCTTGCGATTAGCGACTACACCTGCGTTGGCACGGGTGGTGGTCCGCGAACACGTTTTGTGTACCGTAGCCTTTCCACCTGGGAAGGTTTTTTTGTTGGTCAAAAGGAGAGATGTCTGTGATCAAAACCAAGACCGTAGCGCGCTGGCTGGTCTATCTCGTGGCAGTGCTGGCGCTTGTCGCGACGTTTGCTCCGGCCTACGCGCAGCAGAATACCGCTCAAGTCGATAAGGCGGTCGGCTATATTCGCGGCCAGCAGCAGCCTGACGGCTCGTTCGCCGGATTTGGGCCGGGCTCGACTGCCGATGCGATCCTTGCGCTGGCGGCGGCCAATCAGAATATTGCCGAGATCAAGCAGGGCAGCGGCGCGTCGCCGGTGGAGTATATCCGCTCGCAGGCCTCGACGACCGCCTCCGATGCCGGCGTGAGCGCGAAGTTTTTGATCGCGGCGCTCGTGGCGGGCCAGTCGCCGACCTTCGAGGGCGTGGATCTGGCGGTGAATGTGGAGCAGTCCTACAATCAGCAGACCGCGCAGTATGGCAAGGATGTGACCACGCACGCCTACTCGCTGATCGGTCTGGTCGCGGCGGGCCGCACGCCCAAGGCTGAGGCGGTAGAAGCGCTCAAGAAGCTGCAATTACCTGACGGCGGCTGGAGCTTCGACGGCACTGCGGCTACCGGCAGCGATACCAACACGACCTCGCTCGCGGTCCAGGCGCTCAAGGCCACCGGCGATACCAGCGATGCGATCAGCAAGGCAATCGCCTACTACAAGACACAGCAGAACGGTGATGGCGGCTTTCCGTACTCACAAAGCTCACAGTTCGGCAACGCCAGCGACGCTAACTCGACGGCGCTGAGCATCCAGGCGCTGATCGCGGCCGGAGAGAGTCTTCAGAACTGGTCGCGCGGGAGCCAGAATCCTGCGCAGCGGCTGGCGGCCTTCCAGAACGAGAGTGGCGCGTTCCGCTACCAGGACACGCAGCCCGAGGACAACGCGCTGGCGACGTATCAGGCGGTTCCGGCGCTGGTCGGCAAGACGCTGCCACTTGAGGGCATCGTGATCGCGTTCCCGGATGTGCCGTCCGCCTCGCCCGATCCGTCGGCGTCAGCATCTCCGGCTCCGTCGACCTCACCCGATCCGTCGGCGTCGGAGGCTCCATCAGCCACACCTGCGCCGGTTCCGGCTCCATCCACGCCGCCCAGCGGTGGTGTCCCGGTCCCGGTTCAACTGCCCAATACCGGCGTCCAGGATTGGATGCCTGCCGCTGCGCTGATCGGCGCGCTGCTGCTCCTGAGCGGTCTGGCCGTCAACCGGCGGCGAGCCTAAGCACACAGGCCAGGGATACGATAGCGTGTCGCGTCCCTGGTTTTTTATTTTGGTCAGGATAAAACTCAGGGCGTGATACATCACGTCCCTACGGGATCATTTCACTGTAATCGCTTGAGCCATCCGCCGCGATGTTCAGGCCCAACGATCGATGAAACGACTGCTGATTCTCTGCCTACCCTTGCTGGTTCTGCTGCTGCCAGCCCAAACCGAAGGCCAGACGACCAATCGCGCGGGGGTGGTCGTCAAGTTCAGCGATGGCAGAGTCCAAACGAGCTGCGTGTCTTTCCAGACCGAGAGCATCAGCGGTCTGGATCTGTTGCAGCGCACCGGCCTCGACGTGATCGCGCAAAGCTCCGGTGGCAGCGCGGCGGTCTGCAAGATCGGCGGCGACGGCTGCGCATTTCCTGCCGAGCCGTGCTTTTGCAAGTTCGGCGGTGGGCAGCAGGGCCAGTACTGGGCCTACTGGCGGCTCAACGGCGATGCCTGGCGCTACTCCGCTCAGGGCGCTAGCAGCGTCCGCGTCGCCAACGGCGAGGTCGACGGCTGGGCCTGGGGCACCGGCAACGTGCAGAGCGGCGCGGCTCCACCCGTAACAACCTTCGATCAGATCTGCCCGGCTGTGCAGCCGGAGCCGGTCCAGCCAGCGCCCGAGCCAACCGCCAAGCCGGCGCCCGAGCCGACGATTGCGCCGACGACACGACCAACCGCTGTGCCTGCACCCGAGCCGACGATCGCGCCGACGACACGACCAACCGCGCGGCCAACTGTCAGACCAACCGCGCCGATCGTCGCCGAGGCGCCAACGGGCACGTCCCCGCCGCCCACGACGACGCCAAGCCAGGAGACGGCCACTGCGACCGTGCTTCCCTCCAGCACCGCGACGATCACGCCGACCGCAACAGCTGTCCCGAGCAGCACGCCCGCAGCGACATCGACCAGTGCCGCAACGCCGACAGCCGCCGAGCCGATGCCCGCGCCGGCCGATGCGACTTTGCGATCATCCAATCTAGGCAGCTATCTTATCTTTGGCACGATGCTGGCTGGACTCGTGGGAGCGATTGGTGTAGCTCAGTGGAGACGCCGCCGATGATTCGCGTCACGCGCCATACCGATGTCTGGCTGGTGCGTCATCCCCAGACCGACTGGAACAAGGAGCGACGCTACCAGAGCCGCAGCGACCGCCCGCTGACCGACTTTGGACTGCTGCGTCTGGAGGCGATCGCTCAGCGGCTGCGGCGGATTCGGTTCAGCACGATCATCACCTCTGAGCTGAACTGCACCGATGAGGTGGCCCGCGCGGTGGCCGCGCAGCAGATCCAGGCGCCGCGAATCGAGCGCGATGCGCGCTGGCGCGAGGCTGACCAGGGCGACTGGGAAGGCTTGACCTATAACGAAGTTCTCACCCGCTACCCGGCGCAGGTTCGCCAGCGCTTCGGCGATACGTGGAACAGCCGCGTCCACGGCGGCGAGAGCATCGCCGATCTGTGGCAGCGCGTCCAGACGACCTGGAACGACACTCTGCGCCGGCACAATGGCGAGCATCTGCTGATCGTCACGCACGCCACGCCGATCCAGCTGCTGCTCTGCGCGATGCTGAATCTGCCCTTCGAGCAATACTGGCAGTGGCGGATCGACCTGGGCGGCATCACCAATCTGGATCTGTATCCCTCCGGCGCGATCACACGGGTGATCAACGAGGTACCGCCGCTGGTCAGCCGCGCATGAGCGAACGCAGCCGGCCTCAAGAGCTATCGTTTGCGCTCGATGTCAAGGGCTCGATCGCGCGGGAGTCGCGCTTTCACAGCCTGGTCTGGCTGCTCTGGCTGGTCGCGGGCGTCGTAGCGATCTCGACCAATCCGTTGCTCAATCTGATCATCATGGCGCAGGCGGTGCTGGTCGCGACGACCTGCCACACCGAAAGTCCTGTCGGCCACGCCTTTGGCCTGTTTCTGCGGCTGGGCCTGCTGTTTGTGCTCACGCGCACGATCCTGAGCATCATTCCGGTTGGCGGCTTTGCCTACGGAGCCACGCCGCTGATCACGCTACCCGAGTTTGAGCTGCCGATCTGGCTGGGCGGCCTGCATCTCGGCGGCCCGTCGACGCTTGAAATGCTGATCTTTGGGCTGGTCTCCGGGCTGCGGCTGTGGGCGCTGATCCTGGTCTTTGGCGCGTTCAACGCCGTCGCCGATCACTACGGCCTGCTGCGACGACTGCCACGCATGCTGTTTCACGCCGGGCTGATCACGACGATCGCGCTAACATTCGTGCCGCAGGTGATCAGCCACTTGCAGACGATCCGCGATGCACAGCGCGTGCGTGGTCATCGCTTTCGCACCTGGCGCGACGGACTGCCGCTGATCGTGCCGCTGCTCTCGGGCGGTCTTGAGCGCTCGATCCAGCTGGCCGAGGCGATGGATAGTCGCGGCTATGGTCACACCACCAGCCAGCAGCGGTCTACACTCCTGGCGCAAGGCGTGATCATCGTGGGCCTGACGATCCTGGCGCTGGGCCTGTACTTTGGTCTGACCGGAAGCTGGCAGGGCTGGCTCGCGGCGGGAGCCGGCGGCGTGCTGGCGATCGAGATGCTGCGACGCATGGCCGGATCCAGCCGACGCACACGCTATCTGCGCGATCGCTGGCGGCGACGTGATACACTGGTCGCGGCGACATGTCTGCTGCTGATCACCGGCATGACGGCGCTGCGTCTGGCCGATCGCGGCGGGCTGCTCTACACAACGCTGCCTCGGGTGACGCTGCCGCCCTTCGAGCCGCTGGTCGGGGTGCTATTGTTGCTGTTGAGTACGCCAGCGCTGATCGATCTATTGAACGTTGAGGAGCCCGATGAACGACAACACCGAGTACAACATTCCCACCTGGCAGACTGAGCGGAGCGAGGAGGTTGTGGACTGCCGGATCTTCAAGGTGCGCCACGATTTCAGCCATATCGAGGGCAGCGAGCGCAAGGGCGATTTCTATGTTTTGGAAAGCCCCGATTGGGTCAACGTGATTCCGGTCACGCCCGATGGCAAAGTGCTGCTCGTGGCGCAGTATCGTCACGGCAGCGGCGCGGTCTCGCTTGAAACGCCGGGCGGCTTGCTAGAGCCAGGCGAGTCGCCTGAGGAGGCAGCGGCCCGCGAGCTGCGCGAGGAGACCGGCTACACCGCCACGTCGTTTCGCGTGCTGACCGAGACCGACGCCAACTCGGCCTTTATGACCAATCGCTTCACGGCGGTGCTAGCCGAGGGCGCTACGCAGACCGATCCGACCGCCTGGGATGAGCACGAGGAGCTGGAGCCGCACCTGGTCTCGCTGGATGAGCTGCCCGCGCTGCTCAAGAGCGGCAAGATTCGCAACACCTTCTCGGTGCTGCCGCTAACCTGGTATCTGCTGGAGCGCGCAACATCGTCGTAAGCGGCAACACAGCCAGAGCCTAAGATGATCCATTTCGAGCAGGTTTCGTACACCTACCCAAACGCCACGCGGCCCGCGCTGCACGATCTCTCGCTGACAATCTGCGAGGGAGAGTTTATGCTGGTCGTCGGCGCGTCCGGCTCGGGCAAATCGACGTTTCTGCGCTGCATCAACGCTCTAGTGCCGCACTTCTACGGCGGGCGCTTCGGCGGTCGGGTGCGCGTAGCCGGCTACGACACGCGGCAGGCGGAGCCGCGCGATCTGGCCGGCGTGGTCGGCTTTGTTTTTCAAGATCCCGAGGCTCAGATGGTCGTCGAGGTGGTCGAGGACGAGCTGGTCTTTGGCCTGGAAAATCTGGGCATCGCGCCGCAGGTCATGCGCCGCCGCGTCGAGGAGGTGCTGGATCAGCTAGAGATCGCGCATCTGCGCCGGCGGCGGGTCGCGACGCTCTCGGGCGGCGAGCGGCAGCGGGTGGCGATCGCGGCGGTGCTGGCGATGCAGCCGCGTGTGCTGGTGCTCGACGAGCCGACCTCGCAGCTCGATCCGCATACCGCCGAGGAAGTACTGACCGCGCTGCAAAAGATCAACGCCGATCTCGGGCTGACGATCGTGCTGAGCGAGCACAGACTAGAGCGCGTGGTGCAGTACGCCGACCGGATGCTGGTCTTCGATCGACAGGGCGACCAGCCGCCGACGGTCAGCATCGGCACGCCGCGCGAGATAATGGCCACGAGCGCGCTGGCGCCGCCGCTGGTTCAGCTTGGCCGCAGGCTGGGCTGGCAGCCGCTGCCGCTGACGATCAAAGAAGGCCGTCGCTTCATCATCGCGCATGGCCTCGACGCCGCGCCGGAACAGGATCAGTCAGCTCAGACTTCACCAGCACAGCCGGAGCCCAATCGAGCAAGCCGCTGGTTTGGTGGTCGCAAAGCCGCCGATTCGGCGCCGAACGCCGCGCTATCGGTGGAAAACTTGAGCGTCCAGCTTAGTGGTCGCAGCGTGCTGCATCAGGTCTCGCTGGCGCTCGCCAAGAGCGAGCTGCTGGCGATTATGGGCCGCAACGGATCGGGCAAGACCACTCTGCTGCGCGCAATCATGGGCCTGGTTCCCGCAGCTCGTGGCGCGATCGCGGTACATGGACGATCGATCGCCAGCCTGCCGATCGAGGAGCGCGCGCGGCAGATCGGCTATGTTCCGCAAGATCCACGGGCGCTGCTCTTCCAGGAGACCGTCGCCGGCGAGCTGCGCTGGACGCTACAGCAGCATCGCGCGCACAGCCCGCAGCTGGCAGCGCTCGACATCGAGGAGCAGATCGAGCGCACGCTGGCGCTGCTCAACCTGCAACACCTGGCGGCGGCGCATCCGCGTGAGCTGAGCGGCGGCGAGCAGCAGCGCGTGGCCCTGGCGACGATCCTGGTGGCCGATCCGGCCGTGCTGCTGCTGGACGAGCCGACGCGCGGGCTGGATTATCGCAACAAGGCCCAGCTGATCGAGCTGCTGGACCGGCTGCGTGAGAACGGGCACAGCATTGCGCTGGTCACCCACGACGTCGAGCTGGTCGCCGCCAGCGCGGATCGGGTGGCGCTCTTTGGCGAAGGCGAGCTGATTGTCGAGGGCGCACCGCAATCGCTGCTCAACGACTCGCTGATCTTCTCGTCGCAGATCGGCAAGCTGTTTCGGCACCGGCCCTGGCTCACCGTCGCGGACGCGCTGGCCGGATTACAACAGCAGCCGGTCGACGTTCGGTAGCTGATCAAAAAACAACAGCGAAGGCGTAACACCTCCGCTGTGCTGCGAACCTGGTTTTTTCCGCGCTCCTACGCGATCACGCCGCCTGCGAGGGCTGCTTGCGCTCGCTGAGAATACTGATCGCGACGGCCTCCCACAGCTCCTCAAGCGTGAACGGCTTGGCCAGAAACGGTACGCCGCTCTGCTTAAGAAACGCCTCGCTGCTGGAGCTCATCGTATCGCCGGTGATGAAGACCCAGCGCAATTGCGGCTGCACGACATGCACGCGGTCGAACAGCTCGTTGCCGTTCATGCCCGGCATACGCAGATCCGAGATCACCAGATCGTAGCGCTTGATGCTGGTCTGGCGTAGCGCCGCCTCGGCGCTATCCACGGCATCCACATCGTAGCCGTGCTGCGTGAGCGCTCGCTCCAGAATCATCCGCACATCGGTCTCGTCTTCGACCACCAGGATCGAGCTGTGCTTGGGCGAGCTTTTCGTGGGCGCTGCCTGCTGCTGAGAGATCTTGTGGCCAATTGGCAGCTCGATCAGGAACGTCGCGCCCTGGCCCGGCGCGCTCTCGGCCTTGATCGAGCCGTCGTGCTTGTTGATGATGCCATACACCAGCGACAGCCCCAGGCCGATGCCGTGACCGACCTCTTTGGTCGTGAAGAACGGATCGAAGATCTTGGGCAGATCCTGCCGCGAAATGCCCGGCCCGGTATCCGCGATGCTCAGGCGAATATGCGTGTCGGTTGCCGAAGCGTTGATCGTGATCTTGCGCATGGGCGAGCGATGCTCCGAGAGCGCCTGGATCGCGTTGTGCAGCAGATTGTCCAGCACCTGCTCGATCTGATACGCGTCGCCCCACAGCGACGGCAGCTCGGGCTGGATGCGCGTGTCCACGCGAATCTCGTTGATCTGAATGCTGCGGCGCAGGTTGAGCAGCACACGGTCGATCAGCAGCGCCAGATCGACCGCGCCGCGCACATCTTGCTGGGCGCGCGCAAAGGTCAGCATCTGATTTACGATATGCTTGGCCCGCTGCGCCGCCACCTCGATGTCGCGAATATCGTCGATCAGCTCGGCCGCCAGCGGATTACGCAGCAGCAGCTGGGACATGCCCAGCACTACGGCCAGCGGATTGTTCAGCTCGTGAGCCGCGCCGGCCACCAGCTGACCCAGCGCGGCTAGCTTCTCGCCCTGACGCACCTGCGCCTCAAGCTGGCGACGCTCGGTAATATCACGCGCGATAAAATGGATCGTGGTGGGTATCTCGCCTTCGTAGACCAGCCGCGAGCGCATCTCAAGGATCGCCGACGTGCCGTCCTGCCGTACCACATGCAGCTCGTGAGTATCTGACGGCATCGCGCTCTGCTGGATCTGCTCCAGCACCTGCTCGACCGACTGCACGCCGTCAGCCGGCAGCAGATTGGACAGCGTGAGATGCGCTAGATCGCCGGCCGTGTAGCCAAAGAAGCGCAGCGCCGCGCGGTTCAGCAGCAGAATCTGGCCTTTGGTAGTCATGGTGCCCACAAAATCGTTGGCGTTCTCGTAAAGATCCCGGTAGCGCGCGGCGCTGGTCTCGACGGCCGCGTAGAGATGGATATTTTCGAGCGCCCGTGCGATCTGCGCCGCCATGGTTTGTAGAACCTGAAACTCCCCTTCGCTAAACTCGGCCTTGCCGCTGCGCCCGATCGCCAGCACGCCATAGGTGCCGCTGGTGGTGATTAGCGGAACGAAGGTGTGCGAGGTCAGACCCAGGCGATGAAACAGATCGCGCATAAAGGGCGAGGTTTTCTCGGTCGTCATGACCTCGGCCTGTCCGCTCTGCCAGACTTCCCAAACGCGTGTGCCAGGCCCGGCACGCTGAACAAGCTCGCGAAACTCCTCATCCATGCCCGCGTGAGCGGTCAGCTCCAGGTATTGATTGTTGGCGTGAATCAGATGGATGCCGACGCTATCGAACTGCCGCGCATGGGCGATCGCCTCGGCAGCCTGTTGCAGAATGTCCTCACGATCGAGCGACGAGCTGAGCGCAATGCTGAGCTTGTGCAGCGCCGTAAGCTGCGCCACCTGCTCGGTCAGCGCCCGCTGCTGCCGCTGGCGCTCGGTCATGTCGCGCCCGATGATGTACACGCCGGCCGGCTTGCCATGCTCGATAAAGAGCTGCATCGTGACCTCCACGATCGCCAGCGAGCCATCAGAGCGACGGATCTCGATCTCGGTAGGATGCAGCTGCTGGCCTTGCAGCGTGCGATCCTGCATAAACCGCAGCCACTCGGCCGTCTCGGGCACCAGCAGGTCGTAGAAATTGACAAGGCCGTTGCGCGTATCCAGCGGTGTCAAGCCCAGAAACAGCAGCGCCGCGCGGTTCCACGAGACGATCCGGCCTTGCAGATCCAGCGTCAGCACAATCTCCAGCGCGTTCTGGAAGAGCGAGCGGTAGCGCTCCTCGGAGCGTCGAATCGATTCGTGCAGCCGCGCATTTTCGATCGCGACCGCCGCGTTGACGCTGTACTGCTCAAGCACGTCTAGCTGGCTCTGGAGAAAACAGTTCGGCGTGTGATGCCCGACCGAGAGCACGCCCACCGGTCGGCCCTGGATCTGGAGCAGCTGGAAGATCGCGGCGCGCAGCGGCACATGCGTTTTGATAATCGGATCGACGACCGGCTCGCTTTGCAGATCCGAGATCACTAGTGAGCGCTGCTCGCGAAACACTCGCCCGACAATGCTCTCGTCGACGCCGATGCTGTGCCCGCGCAGATGCTCGGCAAACGCGCCGACCGCCATCAGCACCCGCATGCGCGAGCCGTCCATCTCGGGCTGCCAGATCACAGCGGTCATGCCGCCGGTCAGGATCATCGCCTGATCGCAGATCACCTGCAAAACCTCTTCGAGATCCGTCACCTCGGTGATCGCCCTGCCGGCTTTGAGCAGCAGTGTGGTGTAGGCTCGCTCAGAAACATAATCGGTTTGCTGTCGCAGTCGATCCAGCGCCAGGCCCAGCAGCTGGCCAAACGGCTTGAGCATGGCTACATCGACACGTTCAAGATTTCCGCCCGAGAGCACCAGCATGCCAAATACCTGCTTGTGAGCCGAGAGCGGGATCGCCACATAGCTGTGACACCAGAGCAAGCTGGCGACAGTGCTACGAAGCATGGCCTGAGCATCCGCCACGGCGTCGGCTGCCGGGTCGATCACCTTGACGATCGCCGGCTCGCTCATGGTTTCCAGCGAGGGCAGGCAATGGAAGAGTTGAGGCAGACTCAGGCCGACTGTTCGCTCGATATGCTCAAGCACCACCGCGCTGGTACTGGTGTAGGCCCAGGTAAGATCCTGTGTCTCGGGAGCACACAGCGCGATATGCACATCTAGGTCGAGCGGCGCCAGCGTCTGGTGAAGCGTGGTAAAAAAGGCTGCAATATCTTGCGTCTCGAAGCCTATTGCTGCGGCTGTGCTAAGCGCCTGTGTAAGCTCCTGCGCTTTGCTGTTGCGCTCGTCGAGCACCATCACACAGACCGGCTGGCTAGCAGCTGGAATCGCGACCGCGTGAGCCGTGCAGGCCAGCGCCAGATCCGACTGGGAGCTTTTGAAACTGAGCGCGGCGGTGGAGTAGCGCTTGCTCTGTGCTGTATGCAGCAGTGTGTGCAAAGCCTCGGCAGACTCAGCCGTTACATAATCGGACAGATGCTCTTGGGCCAGAGGAGTGGTCGATCGAGCGAGGAGCGTGTGTGCGGAAGGATTAGCAGCCCGAATATGTCCGGTTGGATCGACAATAAGAGTAGCCCACCGCAGATCTGTTAGCAGTGATTCGACTATGCCCAGGGCGTTATCGATGTGATGACTAACCAGCATCAGTACAGGGCTCGCTTTACTGCACAGGGAAACAAGTTGCGCGTACAATGGTGGATGAACCATTGTACAGAAATTTAGTATCCAATATTAACAAGGGCGGCACGCCAATACTCCTAGAAGGACCTTTCAATGAGTACTAGTACCATGTCCACCCTGGAACCGCGCCCAACGATTCGCGTCTCCACGACCGAGATTGTGTTACCGAGCAATACCAACACCCACGGCACGATGTTTGGCGGCGATGTGCTGGCGCTGATGGATAAGACCGCCGCGATCGCCGCGATTCGCTTCTGCCGCCAGCCGGTTGTCACCGCCAGCACCGAGCGCATCGACTTTCGCACGCCGATCCGGCTCGGCGATATTATCGAGGCGTTCGCGCATGTGATCCACACCGGCCGCACCTCGCTGATCGTACGCATCGACATCTACGCCGAGCGGCCACTCTCCGGCGAGCGGGAGCGCTGCACCACGGGCTTTTACTCGTTTGTGTCGATCGACGAGCACGGCAAGCCGAAGCCGGTTCCGCCGCTGCTGGTGACGACCGACGACGAGCGGCGGGATTGGAAGCGCGGCGAGGAGATCCGCCAGCAGATTCAGGCACGCCGCAAGGCCGAGCAGGATCAGCAGGAGTAGCACTCACGCTGAGTGTGCGACCATCGATTGATTCGTAGGGGCACGTCGGTGGCGTGTCCCTACCTAACACGATCAGGGCAGCGTGACCGGCAGCCGCAGCGCGTCGCCGCCATCGTCGGGAGCGTCGGGCGGCACGTCGGCCTGGAGCGGCAGACGTGCGGGAGCGCCAGGCTGGTAGATTCCCAGCGCCAGCCAGTACTTACCCTCAGGCAGATCCGCCGCGATCGGCACCTGCTGTTTCCAGGTCGTATAGTCGCCGGGCTGCCATGCCGGGAGCGGAGCACCCGCGCCAAACAGCGGCACATCGACCTGCGCCACACGCTCGCCGCGCTCGTTCAGCACGTGGATAAACAGCATATGATCGCCGGTCACGGGCGCGGTGGCGTGCCAGTGCAGATTCAAGAAGAGCGCGCCCTGATCACGGATTGAGGATGCGTCGAGGTCGTAGCCTTGGAATTGGATCGCGGGGCCAAACGTGGCCGTGACCGGCTGCTGGATCGGCGGTTTGATGCGGTAGATGTAGGCGTAGTCGATGCCGTGGATGCGCACCACATGCAGCGGCGGCTCCTTGCCCAGCAGCGCGGAGGTCACCTCGGGCACGTCGTTGCGCTGGATCTGATCGATGTAGAGCACGGAGTAGCCCGCCTCGCCCGGCTTGAATGTCCAGTCCAGCGGCACCACCGGCGAGCAGACGTAGGGCAGCAGCGCCGCGCCGAACCAGGTTGCGATCGGACGCTGGCAGCCGTCGTACTGCTGCGCGATGAACGCGCCGACCTGCTCGTAGCCTTCGCCCCAGCCGACCGGGATTGCGCGCACTGCCACGCGGCTGCCCCCCAGCACCTGATTGTAGTAGGCGATCTCGTAGGGATGGAACCAGGCCAGGTTCGCGCCGCCAAGCACGATCACGCTGAGCCAGGCCAGTGGCGCCAGCCGTGGATTGAGGGCGGAGCGCGCGCCAGCTACTCGGCGCCTCACGAGATCCGCCAGCCAGAGCAGACCGATCGCGGCGATGATGTCGAGCGTGGGAAACATCGGCAAGGCATAGCGATCGAACTTTTTGGCCTGCGTGGTGATCGCCAGCAGGAAGGCCAGCGCAAAAACCGCCAGCAGCACCAGCGCCACCCGAATCGGCAGATCACGCCGACACCCCACGGCCACCCCGATCGCTGCCAGCAAGCCCAGCAGCGTCCAGGGCGTCAGCCGGAACGCGATCGCAACCGGGTAGAAGAGCGGCCCTGGATCGGCGACCGCGCGACCAAGAAAGAAGTTGCCCCAGGCGTGCGGCACCGCGCCGTCGTAGCGCGCCTGGCCGTACATGCTGTAGACGGCGTTCCCTAGATCGACCCAGGCTGCCGGCCAGAGCGCAAACCAGACCGCCAGCACCACCACGCCCCATGCCAGCAGCGGCACGATCGGCAGTCGCCGCGACCAGCGAGTGGAGCGCCAGCCCGTGACGATCGCGGTCAGGCCCAGCATCGGCGCGAGCAGAATCGACGGCGATTTGGTGAGCAGCGCCAGGCCACCGGCCAGCGCCGAGGCCAGCAGCAGCGGCCAGCGGATCGGGCCGGGATTTGTGACGATTCCCTCGTCGACGCGGAAGGCCACAAAGGCCGAGAGCAGGCTGATCGCCATGAAGGATGTGACCAACGCATCGGTGTGCAGCAGCTGCGAGTGAGCGATCAAGAACGGATCGAGCGCCCAGAGCAGCGCCGCCAGCAGCGCCACACGACCACCAAAGAGCCGGCGCAGCAGCAGATAGGCCAGCGCGACACACAGCGACGTCACCACCGCCACCGGCAGCCGCAGAAAGATCCGCTGCACATCTGCGCTGTCCAGGCTGACCCAGCCAAGCCCGCCGAGCCAGCGCTGAAGCGTCAGCCCGATCGAGCCAAGCCACATCGTCGTCACGCCGGGATGGCCGATCAGATTGGTAGCGGCATAATCGCCAGTTTGAATCGCCGTCAGAAATTTCTGAGCGCGTCCAAACCAGTGATAAATCTCGTCCACGGTGACGAACGTTCCCTGGGCCACGCCGCGCGGCAGCAGCGCCAGCACAAACACGCCCAGAGCGATCGCCGCCTGACGCAACGTCCCGGAGATCGCGCCCAGACGCGCCGGCTTGCCTGCAACCGCTACATGGTTAGATGACGCCAAAGCTCAAGACCTCGTATCGATAGAGTTGTTACAGCGGCGATCGGTCGCGATCGCCGCTGTATTTGTAAGCGCCATCAAGATACCACGAAAGACTCCAACGCGCAGGCGTTCGCTTTTGTAGCAATGTGTTTAGTTGATCCTGGGTTGTTTTGCTACACCTGGTATGGCATGATAGCTCCAGCCCCTCAGCCAGGCAGAATACAGGAGGAATAGTATGTACTCTGGTCGTTGTCCTAAATGCGGGTCGGCCACGATCTACCGGCGTGTCGGGGGAGTGGGTGAGCTGAAGATTCACGTGCGGACCAGCTTCATCTCGATCCCGGTCCCGGCAGTATCGTATGTGTGTACGACGTGCGGCTACTTCGAGCAGTATATCAACGATCCGGCAAAGCTCGCCGAGGTAGCCCAGACCTGGGACCACGTCCCGAGCAAGCCTTAGGATCGATACAACACCAACTACACCCGAATTCGCCCGGTGGCAAAGGCGTAAGCCCAGGGTGTGAGATCGGGCGGCTCATGACCGATTGCGCTGAGGATGGTGCAGATCTGCCCGCGATGATCGCTGCCGTGGTACAGCACCACAGCGATAACAATGCCGGCCGGGATCGGCTCGGTGCCTTCGTCAGGCGGCAGCAGGCGCTCAGCGTCGACGTCGCCGGCGAGAAAGCTCTCCCAATCCGCCGACAGCTGAGCCGCAAGCTCGATCAGCACGTCGATCCCGGTCGTCGATCCTAGCTGCCACAGGTCGGTCGGCTCCCGGCCGATAAGACGATCGAGAGAGTCTCGTTCGCAGTAGATGATGTGCCGCAACGTTTCGATAATCGGGCCGTAGGTGCCGGGCACAGTGGCGCTCAGGGCTTGCTCGTCGAGGCTTCGGCAGAACTCCAGGATGTGTGTGGTTGCCCAGGCGTTGTGCCTGACGGGATCGTGTAGTGCGTGAGCCATCTGGACCTCCCTACTACGGCGCTGGCTGCACCGCTTTCAAGCTTTGAAAGAACAGCGATCACACTCAGCTTCAACCTGCAATGGTTATAGCCGATACACGCTGGCGCAGCAGCGGCTCGCGGATCGCCTGCGCGTTCAGCGTGCTCGCGCCGAGAAACCTTACAAAGCGCGCAAATCCACGGGCCAGCGCCTCTGCAAAAGCTTCATCGGCGCCGAGCGTCTCGTCGTCCAGCCACAAGCCCAGGATGATGAATGTGTTGGTTGTGCGGTCGAGTTTGCTGTCGAAGCGCGCCACGAGCCGGTCGCCCCACAAGATCGGCAATGCGTAGTAGCCGAATTTGCGCTGGTGCTCAGGCTTGTAGACCTCCCATATGTAGTCGAAGCCGAACAAGACCTTGGCTCGTCCGCGCGCGCTGACATGATCGAGCGGCGCCAGGAAGACGGCCTCGTCGGTCGTGCTGGTCTCCACAGGCGCCCATCCCTCGGGCACGCGTCCGGCGCTCAACGCATGGAGTAGCTCCGTATCGTCGCCGAGCGCGTAGTGTACCGCCTTCCAGCCTTCAACCCGCACCTCGATCAGCTCGCCGTCAGCCAGCATTGCCTCGCGGATCGCCTGCGCTTTGTCAAATGGCAGGCCGCGATGAAACGAATCCTGGGCTCGCTTCAGCTGCGTCAGGCCGGAGAAGCTGACATCCTTTTTGATCAAGAAGCGATCGGCCTCAGTCTCGTCGCTTTCACGGATGAGATGCGCCGGCGCGACCGACTCCGTGAGCGCATACACGCGCTCGAAGCGCTCGCGGTGGTGCGTCATGACCTCGCCGGTAAGCCACAAATAATACAAGGCTAGCGCGCTGTCCTTACGGCCGCGATAGCTTTGCGTTCGTGTCCGTGTTGCCATCGTAAAGTCGCGGTTGGTCACCGTGCCGCGCTCACGAAGTATGGCCCGCATCTCGACGATCGCGTCGGCGTGGTCGCGAGCAGTGCTGAGTATCCGCGCGTTGTGCTCGCGCTCACGGCGCATCACGACGCGCCAGTGCGGCAGCTCGTCCATGGGCCGCGCGGCCAGCCAGCCACCCCAGTCGAAGAACTTGCGCTGCCCATAGGCCAGCTCTTCCCACAGGCCAGGCGTGTAATCGAGGACGCGGCTGTACAGCGTGATGTCATGGCTACGCGCGATGATCTGGAGCGGATCGAGCTGCAAGTATTCCATCGCGCGCATGGCCTGCTCTGTGCCCGTGACGCCGCGCCAGCGCCGGCCAGGCCACAGGCCCTGCTTGCCGAGGATGTAGCGTCGGGCGGTCTCGATGTCGATAGTTAGCATGATGTCTCACAGTACAGACGCGCAGCCAGAATGAACATACTGGTTGCTGCGCATCAAGTCATATCACTCAAGGCGACAACTCGCACGCGGAACAAGTATACACGCCCATGTGACAGCTATCGCCACAGAGCATGTGGGGAAACGCCAAATACTAAAGGTGGGAGAAGCTGATTGAGGACGAGATAAGTGAGCCGCTCAACGCCAGAGTGGGACGAGCGCCAATAAGGATAGCGTCCAGGAGAATCGCCAGAAAAGTGTGAAGTTTGTTGGCGTTCTACCACGCGGGACGAGGCTAGCTCCAGCGCGTGATTCGGCCACCTGGTCAATAGGGTGGTTCGGCTGGGCCATCGTACCCGCACATCCCGACCCGTGGCGAATTCACCAAGGGCATGGGATCGCCATAATTGTCATGAGGATGCTTCTTGGCATGCTGGTCACATAGAAAGCCCAACACTTCTAGATCATAGACGCACTCATACACAGTGCAGACGCCTGCCGCGAACATTCTATACACACTTCCTCAGGAGGATTATTTCGCGCCATGAGAAAGATGGGAAACTTAGTCAGTGGCTGCCCCGTTCGCGTTCCAACTGCCTTAATGAGGGTTTCTGAGGAGGTTCCAAAATCATAGATATGCGTCACAACAACGTCAGGTGTAAAAATATCTGCGATCTTACGCTTTATGGGCATGGCCGCACCATCCCAACCACCGATCGAAAATTGACTGAGATGACCACAGCACTCCAGCCAAATCGCCCGGAGATAGGTATCGAGATCGATCAGTCGGGCCATACCATCCATTTCGAGATGAAGCCAGAAGTCACCATTCCAGGCGTCCTGGACTTGTAAATGATACAAAACTCGCTGTTTCCCTCCTTGTGTATCAGCCTGTGTTATAAGCTGTTGGCGTGCTGAGCACTTCGCCAAATGTTTAGCGAGACCGCTCCGCGTCATGGAGGTATGGCAGAACACACATAGTCCACGGGATTGTATACGTCGCGGCATTGGAGTGCCTCCTTCATTTAGACTGGGCAGTCATCATAACGATGAGCGAGGATCGTCGTCAAGTAGTCAAGCCAGGACTAGGGGATTTACGAGTCATCTTTCTTCACCTGGATTTCATCGACCGCGACCCGCCGAATCTCGATCCGTGCGTTGACTCGCCGAATCGCGCATGTTATACTTTTCGGCAGTCTAATTTGATACAAGACGTTGATTGGGAAGAGTAGCCGCGCGACGGCGTTCAGCGAGCTGGCAATTGGTGCGAGGCCAGTACGTACGAACGTGGTGAATGGTCCCATGAGTCGTGGAACGAACGCGAAGCAGAACAACGGAACAGAGAATAAAGAACAAAATACGTTCTGGTTTTCTCAGCATCCTCAGCTCTTCCGCCAGTAGTAGCCACCGGAAACGCCACCGTTACCAGGGCGCGAGGTATCGCAGACGATGAGTCTGCCGTACTTGCAGAGTGCGTCGCGGCAATCGCGGCGAACAAGGGTGGTACCGCGAGATAAGCAGCTCTCGTCCCTTTTTGGGGCGGGGGCTTTTTTGTTTGTACTGGACTCAAAGTATCGATCACGAAGTCAAGATTTCGAAACAAACCGACACAGATCAATAATCTGTTCGATGACATTTCATTCTTTTGTTCCTTTGTTCTTTTGTTCTTTTGTTCTTTGTTCTCGAACTGGAGGCATAATGCAGGTTGGGATGATGAACGATCCGGCGATCGATCCGGTGACCGAGGCGCGCTGGGCAGCCCGAAACGGCTTTGAGTTCCTTGACTTGACGATGGAAGGGCCGGCTGCGGCTGTGGATCAGGTGAAGGTTGCGGCGCTCAAAAACGTGCTGGACCAGACCGGTCTCGGGATCGTCGGGCACACGGCGTGGTATCTGCCCTTCGGGTCGCCGGTGCCGGAGGTGCGAGCAGGCGCGGTGGCCTCGGTCAAAGCGACCTTTGAGGCGTTCAAGCAGCTGGGCACGACGTATGTCAACGTCCACGTGGATCGCGGCATCAGCGCCTTCAGCTACGACGACACACTGCGCTGGAACGCCGAGTCGTTTGGGCAGCTAGCCGAGGAGGCGCAGGCGTACGGCCTGACGATCATGATCGAAAATGTAGTCAACAACCTGAACAACGCCAAAGCCTTTCGCACGCTGCTCGACGCGCATCCAAACCTGCGCCTTCATCTCGACATCGCGCACGCCAACGTCAAGGGCGACCGCACCGCCGAATTTTTGAAATCGCACGCCGCAAAGCTGGTGCATGTGCATATCTCGGACAACAAGCGCACCAGCGATGATCACCTGCCGATGGGCGTCGGCACGATCGACTGGCCGGAGCAGCTCGGGCTATTGCAGGCCAGCGGCTACGACGGCACGATCACACTCGAAGTTTTTACGCCCGATCGTGGATATCTGGTGGAAAACGCCGCTCGGCTGCGCAAGCTGTGGCAAAAGCTGAAGGAGCAGGCATGAATATTCGCAACAGCATCGTAGTGATCACGGGCGCGTCGAGCGGCATCGGCGCGGCGACCGCCCGTGAGCTGGCACGTCAGGGCGCGACAGTGGTGCTGGCGGCGCGGCGCGAAGATCAGCTGCGGGCGCTGGCAGCCGAGATCGAGCGCCTGGGCGGCAAGACGCTGGTCGTGCCCACCGATGTAACGCGCATCGACGACATCGATCATCTGATC
>DASWTW010000505.1:0-3782 GCA_036401895.1 Herpetosiphonaceae bacterium
GGATCAGGCGATTGCAGCAGCTTCACCTGGATCGACGGGCTGAACCAGCACTCGCCGGCCATGACCGTGCGGATCGCATCCACGATCGACTCGGTTGCATCCTCTTTCAGCACATAGCCCGAGATGTCGAGGCTGGCCATGCGCCGAACATAGACCTCGTCGTCGTACGCCGACAAGATCAGGATGCGCGTGCCGGGACAGCGCTCGCGCACATACGGCACGATCTCGGTCGCGGGCGGCCCCGACATGCGTAGATCCAGCAGCAGGACATCGGGCTGAAAATGCACACACATATGCCGCGCCTCGTGGCCGTCACTGGCCTCAGCCACCAGCGTTACATCAGACTCGGTATTAATAATCGCACGGATGCCGGCGCGAACCAGTGGATGATCGTCGGCCAGCACAACCCGGATATTCTCGGACATACGCGATAATTTCCTTCCTTTGAGGAGCTACGTGGGAGAAAGAAGCGATCAGGATCGGGAGAACGGACCCGCGCGACGAGAAATGCGGGCCTTAGGCTGAGGCTCCCACTGCTAGCGCTTGTTTCGCCGAGCACGGATCGGTAGCACTTGCAGCTAGCGGGATTTGTGCCAGCACTTCGGTTCCCGCGCCGACCTGAGACTGAATGGTCAGCTGGCCGCCGACCCAGGCGACGCGCTCGGTCATGCCGAGCAGCCCGAAGTGATTGGTTTGAGTCAATTCAGTCAGACGCGGCGGCAGGTGAAAGCCCTGGCCGTTATCGCTGATCGTCAGCACCGCCGCCTGCGCGGACACACGCAGACTCAGGCGAACTTCGGTCGCCTGCGCGTGCTTGACGACATTGCGCAGGGCCTCCTGCGCCACACGGAACAGGCAGATCGCGACGGGCTCTGCCAGCAGTGTGCCGCTCTCGTCGAGATCCAGCACCACCGAGGGCAGCTCCGCGCCGTCCAGACGCCGCAGCCGCTGGACATAGCCCAGCAGCGCGTCGGTCAGGCCCAGCTCGTCCAGGCCGGGCGGGCACAGCTCGCCGATCAGGTTGCGCAGCTCCGTCCCGACGCCGACGATCTCATGGCGTAGCGCTTCCAGATCATGCGGCAGCGATGTGGCATCGGCGCTGCGCGCGCCTGGCGCATTGAGCCGCCGCTGCAAACCGCCGAGCTGGTAGCTGATGCCAAAGATCTGCTGCACCGGCCCATCATGCAGATCTTGCGCCAGCCGCTGCTGCGTCTGCTCGCGCTCCATCAACAGCTGCTGATGCGCCCGCGTCAGCTCACGATGGCCAAGATGCACCTGCTCGATCAGCAGCACATTGTGCACGGCTACCGCCGATTGTCGGGCGATCGTCGCCAGAATGCGCTCGTACTCCGCGTTCAGCTCGCTATCGTCGCACCACGGCCCGATCAGCAGGATTCCTTGCAGCACGCCGCCGGAGTGGAGCGGCACCCAGCGCGCGATGTTGGGTAGCGCCAGCAGCTGCTGCTCAAGCGGCAGCAGCGACGTGGCGCTTGTGGCGTACCAGACCTTGCCGTGATCGATCAGCGTCGGCTGCTGGGCCAGGTAGCGCGTCAGCTGCCCATCGAGCGGCAATCGCTGCTCGGCCAGCGCGCCCACACCAAAGCCGGTCGCGCCGAGCAGCACCAGCGAGTCCTCGCGATCTTTGATCCAGAGTGCCACGCCCGCCAGATGCAGCGCGCCGGGCAGCTCGTCGATCACCAGCTGCCGCAGCCGGTCACGATCCAGCGTCAGCGCCAGCAGCCCCGTCAGCCGCTCGACGACGTCGATATAGTGCAGCGTATGGCCGTACCAGATCCAGTTCATCAGGTGCTGAAGCAGCTTTTGCAGCGGCAGCGCCAGCAGCAGCAGGCCGACGCTGAGCAATGCATTCGCCAGCGGCCACTGCTGCAATGTGCGCTTGGGCAGCGCCAGCGTCGTCGCGAGATAGATCGCCAGCAGCAGGATCGCCAGCATGTAATAGCCAGCCGCGCGATTCAGCACCCGCTCGATGCGCACCAGCCGGTAGCGAAAGATCGCATACACATAGGCCAGCGGGCTGAGCAGCAGCCAGGGAAAAGTGACCTCGTAGGGCAGCACCGGCGCGGCCTGGAGCGTCTCGGGCAGCAGCGAGAAGAGCAGCGGCAAAAACGCCAGGATCGATCCGCTCACAAACAGCCGCAGCCGCTGCCGGGCGACAACTGAGGTCAGCGTCTGGTAGTTGTAGACCAGAAACACGACCGTCAGCGCCAGCCCTGCCATCAGATTCAGGCGAATTCCGGCGTTCAGCTCAACGAACCAGGAGCGCGAGCGCAGCTCCTCCAGCGGCCAGCTCAGCGCCAGCGGCAGGCTTAAGAGCGCTGCGACGGCGTACAAAGCCCAGATCAGGCGCTGCTCCCACCGGCGCAGAACGCGGCCAAAGACGGTCAGGTGAAAATGAACCGCCAGCGGCGCGATCCAGGTGAACGTCAGCGAGAAGATCCGGCTGCCGAGCGAGCTATCCAGCACCGAAAGCTGCCCGGCGGCAAGCACACTGGCGCTCAGCAGGAAAAAGGCGATCGTCGCGTAGGTCTGGCGCAGATACCAGGTAGTCAGCCCGACGCTCCAGAAGCCCGCGCCGACGATCAGCGGCTCCAAACCACGCAGCCGCGAAAAGCAGGCCGAGGAGCGACTGAGCGCCGGATCGCTTAGCTCCGCGCAGGAATACTGCCAGGTCTCGACGCCGGACCAGAGGATCAGCAGGAGGCTGGCGACCAGCAGGCTGCCCACAAAGCTATGCTGCCAGAAAGTTTTCGACTGAACTCTTCGCATCGCGCATCAGGTTTGATTGAAAGGTACCAGTCGCGGGAAGACATCCTCGACCAGCGCCGCCAGCTGCTGCGCCGTCTCGCCGGCCGGAGCGATCTCCCGCAGCGCTGTCAGCGCGTGCTGCTGAAAGACCCGCGCCGTCACCGCCATGTACGCCTGCGCTCCCAGCCCGATCAGCCGCCGGCGAGCCTCGCTCTGGCTGCGCGTATCGTCAGCCGCACGCTCCAGGAGGCTGCTTAGCGCGGCGCGCTCCTCGGGCGCTACCACCGACAGCGCGTAGCAGACCGGCAGTGAAAGCCGTCGCGCCGTGAGATCACTCATGCGCTCGGGCCGCCAGATGCCGACAAAATCGTCGGCGATTTGCAGCAGCACGCCCAGGTGCTCGCCGTAGCTGCGGGCCTGATCGAGCGCTGCTGGAGCCGCTCCGCCAACCAATGCCCCGGCCCAGGCCGCCCAGCCCAGCAGCGCCCCCGACTTAGCCCGGGCAATCGCCAGCCAGCGATCGGGATCGGCGGGTGCGGCATCGACGCGACCAACCAGGAGATCGGCGTGCTGCCCGGCTGAGGCCACCAGCACCGCGCGCTGCGCGGCCTGCGTCAGCTGCTGAATCTCAGCCAGGGGCGCGTCGAGCGTTGCCAGCAGCAGCGGAACAGTAGTCAGAACACCGGTTGCGAGGTTCAGATCCGCCGCCGGATCGTCAGCATCGCCGTCCTCAATGTCGTCGAAAAGCTTGGCCGCGATATGCAGCATCTGCCACGCGGCGAGCACCGGCGCGGCTCGCTCACTCGCGCCGCCAGCTGCCCGGCAGGTGAGCAGTGGCAGATCGGCGACAGAAACCCTGGTGCTCGCGCCGGCCCAGCGATCGATGCGCTGAAGGAGCGCCGTAGCATACGCCTCGGTGAGCGGCGATCCACCGAGCGTCTCCTCAACAAGCCGCGTGATCAGCGGCCAGCAATCGCTCATACCCGCCATGGATGCAGTCGGCTAGGCAGCCGAGC
>DASWTW010000506.1:0-13787 GCA_036401895.1 Herpetosiphonaceae bacterium
CACCCGTGCGTGGGCGATGGGCCGGCCGATCGCGGGATCGCGGCCATCAGCGGTGGTTCGACCCATGGTGGCGCAGACGGTGCCCTCGGTCGGACCGTAGGCGTTGATCAAGCGATGGCGGGTGCCCCAGCGCGCGACCACGGCCGCGGGACACGCCTCACCCGCCGTGATGATCGTGTGCAGCGCGGGGAGGTCGGCATCCGGCAGCACGGCCAGCACGGAGGGCGGCAGCGTGACGTGCGTGATCGCCTCGTCGCGCAGCAGCGCCAGCAGCTCCGGCCCCGGTAGCAGCGCCTCCCGGGCCGCTAGCACCAGCGTCGCACCGGCGAGCAGCGCCATCGCCACCTCCGATACCGCCGCGTCGAAGCTCAGCGCCGCGAACTGTAAGACCCGACTCGCAGCCGTCACACCAAAGGCCGCGATCTGCTGCTGCGCCAGGTTCGCGATCCCCCGGTGCGCCACCGGCACGCCTTTGGGCTGCCCCGTCGAGCCCGAGGTATAGATCACGTACGCCAGGTGCTCGGAGCCAACGCTCGGCAGCGGCACTGCCGGCGCCAGCGCGAGCGCCGCCCCGTCCGTATCGAGACACAGCACCTGGGCCGTGTGCGGCGGCAGCGTCGACAGGAGCGCCTGCTGGGTGAGAAGGAGCGGCACCTGCGCGTCGTGGAGCACATACTGGAGGCGGGCAGCCGGCGTGGCCGGATCGAGCGGCAGATACGCCCCGCCGGCTTTGAGCACCGCCAGCAGCGCCACGATCTGTTCCGGCGACCGCTCCACCAGCAGCGCGACCGGCACCTCCGGCCCGACACCGTGCTGGCGCAGCGCATAGGCGAGCTGCGTCGCGCGCGCCTCCAGCTCGCGGTAGGTCAGCTGGGTGTCACCATACACCACCGCGACGGCCTCCGGCGTGCGCGCCGCCTGGGCCGCGACCAGCTCGTGGAGGCAGGCGTTGGGCGGCGCAGGCGCAGGCGTGCGCGGCCAGTCGTCCAGCAGGCGTGCGCGCTCGGCCGCCGACAGCAGCGGCAGCGCGCCCAGGCGCTGCGTCGGCTGCTGGGCCATCGCTCCCAGCAGCGTCGCCAGATGCCCCAGCATCCGCGCGATCGTTGCGTCGTCAAAGCGCCGGCGGTCATAGGCCAGCCGTAGATCCAGAGTTGCGCTTAGCCCGGCTATCAGCGCCAGCGGATAGTTAGCCTGTTCCTCGCTGTGTACGCTCACTGTCAGGCCAGGGCGGCCATCTTCGCTGGGAACCACCGGGTTCATGGGGTAGTTCTCAAAGACGACGAGGCTTTCGAAGAGCGGCTGACCGCGCGGCACCTCGCTCCAGCCCTGGATCTGGACCAGCGGACTGTGCTCGTACTGGCGCAGCTCGGCCTGCTGCTCCTGGAGCTGGTGCAGCCACGGCAGCAGCGTGGCATCCTGCGATACCTGCGTCCGTACGGGCAGCGTGTTGATGAACAGGCCGATCATCGTCTCGACGCCGGGCAAATCCGCCGGCCGGCCCGCGACCGTCGCGCCGAAGACCACATCCGATTCGCCGCTGTAGCGGCTGAGCAGCAGCGCCCACGCGCCTTGCACCACCGTATTTAACGTCAGCCCGTGCTGCCGCGCCAATGCCTGTAACGCCGCCGTGATCGGCTCGGCAATGTGAATATCCTGATCAGCATGGCTGCTCGTGCCGGCATCCGCTTCAAGCGGACGATCGACGCCTAAAGGCGTTGGAGTGGTGAAGCCGTAGAGCAGCTGCCGCCAGAACGCCTCCGCCTGCGCCAGATCCTGCTGCTGGAGCCAGGCGATGTAGTCGCGGTACGGACGCGGATGCGCCAGGAACAGCTCCTGGCCGTTCGCAAACGCGTCGTAGTACGCAAAAACCTCGTTGAGCACCAGCGGCACCGACCAGCCATCGAGCAGCAAGTGATGTCTACTCCAAACGAGCTGATGCGTATCCTGGGCCACCTGAAAGAGCGCCAGGCGCATCAAGGGCACCTGAGCCAGGTCAAAGCTCCGGCGCCGATCGTCGTCGAGGAACGCCGCTAGCCGCACGTCCTGCTCAGCACGCGCCAGATCGCGCCAATCCTCCGCCTGCCAGGGCAGCCGTACCTGTCGATACACGGCTTGAAACGGCTCATCGTGGTACTCCCACAGAAACGTCGTGCGGAGAACAGGATGTCGCTCGATCACCTGCTGCCAGGCACGCTGAAACGCCGGCACATCGAGAGGGCCGTGGATCGTGAAGGTCATCTGGCCGACATACACGCCCGACCCGACATCGTACAATGTATGAAAGAGCATCCCCTGCTGCATCGGCGAGAGAGGATAGATGGCTTCGATCACATTGCGCTTTTTACTCATGAGAGATAACCCCGAATGTATAACCGTTGCCTCTGGCACCTAGCGCAATAGCTGCATCGAATAGCACCAGGCACAGGCGCGGCGGCCGCTGATCGGATTCTGAGATCAGCGCCGATGGCTGGACTACTGCCGAACTTTTGGGCCGTGAAATTCCCACACCGCGCTAGCAGCCACGAGCACAGCGTGGGACAGCAGGCCGGCGCAGCGATTGATTGAACGATGGGGCTACGCGCCGATCAACATCAGGCATAGCCGTTCGCTCTCGGCAACACTGCGAGGCACATTTAATACAGGATTCGGGAGTCGGCTGAAGGGCGAGCACTGCGCGACTTCCGCAAATCCCTGGTCACATTGATTCGCTTCAGCCAGCGATCATTGCCGTCAAAGCGCGCTTTGAACGGATTGCGGCCATGCACCGCTCGAAAGTTGTCGATAAAGCAGGTATCGCCAGGATACAAGACCAGCCCTTTCAGATTTGCCTCGATTGCGTCGCTCAATGCCTGAAACGCCTGGCGCGACTTCTCGTCGAGCTGATCGAGATCCATAAAATACGGGTCCAGACACATGTACGGTGATTGCGGATCGCCAAAAAGCACCGCCTGTTGCCGAGGATTGCTGTTCATCTGGTGGATCTGCTCATACGCAGCGGCCAGCAGATCGCCCGTATCGTTGGTCTGATTTAATCCACTGTGCTTGTTCTTGAGCAAGTGCGACTCGTCAGGCCGGATGGTAAAGTTCGGCTCGAAGAGGATCTTGGCATGATCCGGGCTGATCTGGAGATCATCGATCGACGCGACCGTGGTAGCCACCTCATCGGGATTTCTCAGGCACATCAGCCCAACGTAATCACCCTTGTACATGTGGAAGGCATCCTCGGTATGCCACCACAGCTTTTGCTCGCTGCCGCTGCCGAGCTGCTCCTGCTCGTGACCTTTGATCGGCATGAGGTCGTGTACCAAAAAGCCATCCTGCTGCGTCGACCAGCCGAAAACATCGCCGAGCAATGAGCCGTACAACACCAGCAAGAATTCCAGATCCAATGTTGGTGAAACAGGCTGCTTCACTTTCCAATGCTCAGGCGTCCGGCCGATCTTCTCATCGTCGACCGGATAACCGGCGATCACACAGATTCCTGAAGGCTCTAGCAGCTTGAAATCGTTCAAGAATCCGCGCACACGCTGCGGCAGCTGATGGGCATACAGGCTCGCCTTATGCAAAAAATCCGTATCTTCGACCGTGTGATACTGCTTGGCAATATCGCTCAGGAGGCCCTCGATCGCCTCTACCTCGCTAGCTGACAACTCAAGCCGATGCATAGATTCCTCCTTTACAGTTTATTTATTGGCTTCAGGCAACTCAGCTCTGATCGCAGGCCGGTCGCGGGGATTGCAGCACAAGCAGAGCGCGCTGAGCGCGCGCCAGGTTTAGCGCTGCCAGGCTGGGAAGTGTCGATCATGAATGCTCCCGTGGCGCTTGCATCACTGCCCAAAGCCCTGGCTCTTGGACGATACACTGGCGGATCGAAGTGCTCTGCAAGCTGTGGCAAAGCCAGGGACTGATTGGAGAGCTGTGGGATCGTAAGCTGTGGCGCATGCTCCTCGGCTGCTGGGAGAATCCCAAGTGCAATTTGTGCAAAGCCGTGCAGGCAGTGCCAGCATATGTCTGGCAGCTAGCCTGTGCTTGGGACTGCGATCGCGACCCGGTTGAGGTCGTCACGACGATCGAGTCCTGCCCAGTTGGGGGGTGTTGGGTTAATAAATGCAAAAACGCACTACCTATCATTGCTTGCGCGCCAGTGCCCTGGCGTCTTAGCTTGATACTCTGGAGCAACAACATGTTGTCATCCCTTCCCGATCCTCGACCCAGCCAACATGCCATCTCCTCGGACCCTTGTGACAGCAGCGTGTTTGGCATTCACAACGCGCACACGTTTCTCGCCGCCCTGGCGATCGAACCCATTTTCACTGAGAAAAGGTCGCCACAGCCGCGCCCGCGCGAGTCGCAATTACTCGCGCACCCAGAACAGATACATACCAGCTTTGAACGGGCTTACACTTCAGGAAGATCCTGAATCACACGTGTCATCCTCTACTGAGATCTTCCATGCAACTCCACAACAGGCCCATCAGGATTAAACGGATGGGCAGCTTTCGCCATTGGCAAAGCTGAGATGGATACGGAATAATCCATCCCTCGTGAGGCCGCGCAACAGCACTTGGGGAGCGTACTGCTTACGGACGGCCAGTAGGAATAGGTCGGTTAGGGCGCGGCGATTTTAGCTTTATGCAGCGCACAACCTCGCCATACACCAGATGGCGCAATAGGGGGCATTGGGAGTACCAGCATACACGTTTGGCAGAAGACCAAGGTGGCTTACGTACTATGATTATCTACTGATACGGCTCCTTTCACCGTACCGCGTACCTGCTCGGCGGACGTTCGAGTGTGCGCCTGCTGCCCAGACACACGCAGCGCCTCCGATATACGCGCTAGCCCTTCCCGCAGCTCGGCAGTCGGTCCACCGAAGCCGACCCGCACAAACTCGGGATGATTAAAGCAATTTCCTGGTACCAGTAACACCCGCTGCGTGCTGGCGAGCTCATCACAAAATGTCTCGGTGTTGGCAACCGCAGGCAGGCGCAAGAAGGCGCTCACGCCACCTTTTGGCCGGACATACTCAACCTCTCCAGGGTGCTGAGCGACCCACTCCTCAAGCAGGGCAAGGTTGGTACGTGCCTGGTTCAGGTGCGGCTTGAGCAGCCGATCGGCATGCTCGATCGCTCGTTGCGCGATAAGCTCGACCAGCGGCGACAAGTGGAGAGTCATATAATCACGCAGCTGGATGCAGCGATCTAACACCTCCGGCGCGCCAATACACCAGCCCACTCGCAAGCCGGGAAGACCATAGGCTTTAGAAAGCGTGCCTACCGAGATCGCACGCTGGTAAGACAGCGTGGGATCTGGGAGCGGTGGCGCATCATAGGTAATCTCGGTGAAGGCGCCATCCCAGATAAGATAGGCTTCCACCTCACTCACCGCCTGGATAATCTCGGCCTGTTGCGCCAGCGTCACCGAGGCGCCGGTCGGGTTGTGGGGAAAATTGACGACCACCATCCGAGTTTGCGGACTGAGAAGGCGTCGTAGCTCGGCGGTATCGGGCACGAACTGATCTTCAAAGCGCAGCCGCCAGATCTTTAGCCGGCATCCGATCGCCTCGGCAACCGCGTAGAGCGCATGGTAGACCGGATCAAGCACGATCACCTCGTCGCCGGGACGGAGGAGCGCCTGCATAATCAGGAACAGCGCCTCGCTCGATCCATGAGTCGCCATGACGTGCTCCGGGTCGCCATTACCCCACCGCTGTGCGATGGCAGCGCGTAACTCTGGCCCACCATATGAGCGACTATCACGGAAGACGATCTGATCCAGATCATCATGGGTTATACCTACCAGATCGCGCAGCTCGGCGAAGGAAAAATTCTCGACTCCACTACTGCTAATATCAAGCTCTGTCGTAAAGTAGCGGTCGCGCAGCCAGTATTCCAAAAGCGCTGGAGCGATTTCCATGCCATAACCCTTTGTTACATTAAGGACTATCTGTACACACGCCACAAAGTTACGCACAAAAGATGTGCATGTCTTTGGGATGGCGAGCCAAGATTAGGGCTCGCCATTGAGCAAAGCAGTTAGCCCGATAAAGACTACAGTTGAATCATGCCTCGTGCTCAGGTGCAGCATCACGGGTCACATTGAGCCCACAGATCGAGCTTCTCGCCTATGCTCAGCCCACCGAATACCCAGCTACTGGTTGTTTGTGTGCTCAGGCGTACACATCATTATGCCGCCATCACCCTGCTGTGACACACTGAGGCTAAGCATTGCCGAGACTGGCAAGTGTATCTGGTTGTTGAGCACTAAAAGTACGCACGCGGCTATCAGGAAGGAACCGCAGATCTAAACGTTATACACTGGTTGTTTCGCGGAACCACTTTATCATCAACGGCGTTGTGATGCAAATAGAGGTTCGTAAAGACTACATTCCGGTAAGACCTATCCAAAAGTAGTATGACAGGATTGTAGTATCCTGAGTTAAAACATCAAGAAATTATAGTGTTTACTTCTTTTTGATTATACAGTATGTGTCAAGTAGGGGCGTTGCAGTTTTAGGCGATCTCGGCAGGAAGCAGCAGGTTAAAAGCTGCCTTCCCATCAGTTTCCTGGCTGCTGATGAGGAGAAAAGAATCGGCTACGGAGGCCGTCACACAAAGATGCGACGCTACGAAATACCAGGTTTAAGGGCACTTACAGGGATCTTCTTAAGAGCGAAACTGCCTGGACAGTGTAAGTGCAAGGTTCTAGTAAGTTGCCAGGATTCTGGCACGCTTCGTCAGGAGCCAGTCGGCCGAGAATCATCACCGCCGCTTGACACCACACAATACTCTATGCTACATATTCCACTAACTTTCTAAAGGTTAATTACTAAGTTAACTCTCTGGTGAGAAAATGCTTTCCCATCGAGCAGGCAAAGCCGCCAGCGACATCCGCCGCCACAACCAGGCGCTCGTGCTGGATCTGGTGCGTACTCAAGGACCGATCTCACGTGCGCAGATCGCGCGGCTGGGACGCTTGAGCATGCCCGCTGTGATGGGCATCGTCGGTGCGCTGATTGAGCAAGGGCTGGTGCGTGAGGTTGGCGTTGGGCCGTCCTCAGGTGGACGGCGACCGGTGCTGCTTGAAGTTGTGCCGGAGGCGTTCTGCGCCGTAGGATTGGATGTCGGCACGCGCACAATTCGCGCGGTCGTGACCGATCTGCATGCGGCTGTGCGTCACAGCACGGAAGTTCCATCGGAGATGGAGCGCGGGCCGGCGGCGCTTCAGCGACAGCTCGGCGCGGTTCTGCACGGCATTCTCCGCGATGCAACCCGTGGCTTCGGCGGTGTGCTGGGCGTTGGCCTCGCCGTACCCGCGCCGATCCTGGACTCGACCGCGCTAAGCTTCAGCCCGCCCAGCTTTCCACACTGGGGCGAGCTTCACCTGGGCGACTGGCTGGGCGCAGAGCTGAAGGTTCCGGTGATCGTCGAGAATGATGCGAAGGCGGCGGCGCTCGGCGAGTTTTTGTACGGCGCGGGCCATGGCGTGCGCAACCTGTTTTATCTGATCGTTCATCGCGGTGTTGGTGGCGCGGCGATCATTAATGGCGAGCTATATCGCGGCGCAGATGGCGGAGCTGGCGAGATCGGGCATGTGGTGATCGAGCGCGACGGGCCGCGCTGCGGCTGCGGTCAGAGCGGCTGTCTGGAAGCACTGGTCGGGCGTGAGGCGATCCGGCAGCGCGCGATCCAGACGCTGCTTCACGCTGGCGAGACCGAGCTAGCCGGCCGTCCCATCGACATGCTGCGAACAGACGACGTGGTCGACGCGGCCCTGGCCGGGCATGTCCTGGCACAACATATTCTGATCGAAACAGGGCAGTTCCTTGGTCTGGGCGTGACAAACATTGTTAATCTGTTCAACCCGGAGCTGATTATTCTTGGCGGCGCAACCCTGCGCGCCGGGCCGCTGATCCTCGATTCGATCGCGGATGTGGTGCAGCGGCGGGCGATGACGGGACTGGCGCGGCATGTGCGCATCGTGCCGGGGACGTTGGGGCAGGACGCCGGCGCGATCGGCGCGGCGGCGCTGGTGCTGCGTCGATTGTTTGCGCCAGGGGTTGATCTCAGATAATCAGCGTTCGCACGCGGGCTGTGCTTTCTGCCTCAGCGTTTTGTTCCGGTCCAGCGCCGTCGTTGCGCGAAAGGAGGTGACTCGCTGAACGCTATAGGTACGGGTAAATCGTCCGGTCGATGGTTGATCGAACACAAGGAGCACAAGCGTATGTTCCGCACGCAGAAGTGGACCCTTTTTTCGACGTTGTTGACGCTCGTTGCCTTGATCCTGGCAGCGTGTGGCGCTCCGGCAGACACTGGCGGTACAACGGCCAGCCCCTCAGCTGCCGCCAGCCCTTCAGCCGCCGCCAGCGCCGCGCCGGAAAGTCCGGCGGCGAGCGCGTCGCCAGAAGCCAGCGCCTCAGCAGCGGCCAGTGCCTCTCCAGAAGCCAGCGCTTCGGCCGCAGCCACTGGCGGCAAGCTCGAAATCTTTAGCTGGTGGACCAACGGCGGCGAGGCCGATGGCCTCAACGCGATGTTCGAGATCTACAAGCAGCAGCATCCGGGCATCGAGATCGTGAACGCGACAGTAGCCGGTGGCGCCGGCACAAATGCCAAGGCGGTGCTGCAAACGCGGCTCGCAGGTGGGCAGCCGCCGGATACCTGGCAGCTGCACGCGGGACGCGAAACGCTGTCGTATGTGCAGGCCGGGCAGCTTGAGCCGCTGACCCAGTTCTTCAAGGATCAGGGCTTCGACCAGGTGATGCCGAAGCTGCTGCTGGATCAGATCACGATCGAAGGCGAGATCTACACGGTTCCGGTCAACGTTCACCGCTCCAACATGCTGTGGTACAACCCCAAAGTATTCCAGGACAACAACCTACAGCCGCCGAAAACGCTCGACGAGTTCTTCACCGTCGCCGAGGCGCTGAAAGCCAAGGGCATCACGCCGCTGGCCGTCGGCGGCAAGGACGGCTTCGAGGCGTCGCATCTATTCGAGAGCGTGCTGCTGGCTACGTTTGGGCCGGAAGACTACACAAATCTGTGGACCGGCGATGCCACCGCGTGGGCCGATGAGCGCGTCGCGACCGCGATCGATACGATGGCACGCATGCTCAGCTATGCCAACGAAGATCGCTCGGCGCGCTCGTGGAGCGAGGCGGCCCAGCTGGTGCTGGAAGGCAAGGCCGGCATGACGATCATGGGCGACTGGGCCGAGGGCTATTTCTTGACCCAGAACGCCAAGCCGAATGTTGATTTCGGCTACGCGCCGTCGCCGGGCACGGACGGCACCTTTATGTGGCTGAGCGACAGCTTCGGCCTGGCCAAGGGCGCGCCGAATCGCGACAACGGGCTGGCCTGGCTGACGGTAGCCGGCTCCAAGGCAGGCCAGGACGCGTTCAATCCCAAGAAAGGATCGATCCCGGCGCGCACGGATGCCGACAAGAGCCTGTACGACGAGTATCTCCAATCGTCGATCGAGGCATTTGCCAGCAACAAGCTCGCGCCCAGCGCGGCGCACGGCGCGGCCACGACCAACGCGTATCAGCAGGCGTTCCACGAGTCGCTGGAAGTCTTCTCCAGTGATCCGACCGACACCGAAGGCGTGCTGACGACTTTGACCGAAGCCGTGGCCGACTTGACGCGGTAAACCGCATCGTCGGAAGATCGTGGTCGGCAGCAGCGTAGACGCACCATGTCATCAAGGCTGCCGGCCACGTACCTTAATGGAGCGCGTATGCAACAGGTCAACGCGCAGAAGATCGCTGCGCCACGAACTGCACGAAAACGCCGCCGGATCACCCGTGATCGCCTGATCGGCATGCTGATGATCGCGCCCTCGGTGATCGCGATCGCGGTGTTTGTGTATGGCTTTATTGGCTGGACCGGCTATATTTCGCTCACCAACTGGAACACCCTAACGCCGGATTACACGCTGGTTGGATTACAAAACTACGGCACGATTTTTAACAGCCTGCGCTTCCAGACCGATATTCGCAATACCATTGTTTTCACCACGTTCTTTTTGGTCGGCTGCCTGGTGCTGGGCCTGACGCTGGCGCTGCTGGTTGATGCGCGCATTAAGGGCGAGTTCATCTTCCGCTCGATCTATCTGTTCCCGATGGCGATCTCGTTTATCGTCACCGGCGTAGCGTGGTCGTGGATTTTCACGCCCGGCAACTTTCCGCAGGACTCGACCGGCTTGAATCTGCTGTTGCGGAACATCGGCCTCGATAGCTTGCAGAGCGCGTGGATCACCGATACGCGGATTATTCCTGGTGTGCGCTTCGGTGGGATCAAAACGCGGCTGGGCATTCCGATGGCAATCATTCCGGTCGTCGTGGCCGCGACCTGGCAGATGTCGGGCTTTACGATGGCGATGTATCTCGCCGGACTGCGCAGCATTCCCGATGAGCTGCGCGAGGCGGCGCGCGTGGACGGCGCCAACGAGTTGCAGGTATTTCGCCGCATCACGCTGCCGCTGCTCAAGCCGATCACGCTGAGCGCGGTGATCATTCTGGGCCATATTTCGCTGAAAATCTTTGATCTGGTGCTGACGATGACCGGCGGCGGTCCCGGCAATGCAACGGATGTGCCCGGCCTGTTTGTGTACGACATCACCTTCAACGCCGATAAGCGCGCGCAGGGTGCTGCCGCCGCGATCGTTATGCTGGTGCTGGTCGCGCTGCTGATCGTGCCGTATCTGATCAATAACGCGCGCGGCGAGGTGGAATCATGAGCGCCGTCGCCGTTTCTCGTGCCCGGCGCCGCCCGCGCTGGTGGCTCTACACGATCATGATTGTGCTGGCCGTGTTCTACCTGCTGCCCGTGTATTTGCTGCTGATCACCAGCCTGAAAAGCTTCGATCAGGTCAGCCTGAGCCGTATGTGGGAGTGGCCTACCGGCTTCAGCCTCGAAAGCTTTAATCGTGCCTGGAACGGCGGCGAAGGCGTGATCGGGCTGAAGAGCAGCTTCTGGAACAGCATCCGGCTTGTCGTGCCGGCGACCGTGATCTCGTGTCTGCTCGGCTCGCTGAACGGCTACGTGCTGTCGAAGTGGAAGTTTCCCGGCTCCGACACGATCTTTACAGCGATCCTGTTCGGCATGTTTATTCCGTATCAGAGTGTGCTGATTCCGCTGGTGCAGGTTTTGAGCAACATCGGGCTGTACGGCTCGATCAGCGGCCTCGTGCTCGTACACGTGGTCTATGGCATTCCGATCACCACGCTGATCTTCCGCAACTACTACGCAGGCGTACCGAACGAGCTGGTGGAGGCGGGCAATATCGACGGAGCAGACTTCTTCGGCATTTACCGCTACATTATCTTTCCGCTCTCGGTTCCCGGCTTTGTGGTCGTCGCGATCTGGCAGTTCACCTCGATCTGGAACGAGTTTTTGTTCGGCCTGATCGTGACCAATAATCCGCAGACGCGGCCGGTGACTGTGGCGCTGCAAAATCTTTCGGGCAGCCAGTTTACGCAATGGAATGTACAGATGGCCGGCGCGCTGCTGGTAGCGCTGCCGACGCTGGTGGTTTATATCTTCCTGGGACGCTACTTTTTGCGCGGCTTGATGGCCGGATCGCTCAAGGGCTGATCCCGCGCGGGTCGGCGCTCTGTGGTGATTCCGGTGCAGCGTCAAGCGCCTTGCGCACCGCCGGAGCCACCTCCGAGCCCAGCAGCTCGATCGCCCGCAGCACTTGCGGATGTGGCAGGGGACCGACGCTGATCTGGGCCAGAAAGCGCTGGTGATTGAAAAGCTCGTGCTCAAAGAGGATTTTCTCGATCACTTCCTGCGGGCTGCCGACGAGCAGCGCGCCGCGCGGCCCGCACAACGCGTCGAACTGCGCCCGCGTCATCGGCGACCACCCGCGCTCACGGCCGATCCGGTTCATCATCGTGGCGTAGGCCGGGAAGAACTCGTCGCGGGCCTGCTGCGAGGTTGGCGCGATGTAGGTATGGGAGTTAATACCCAGCGGCAGCAGCGCCGGGTCATGGCCTGCGGCCAGCGCAGCATGGCGGTACAGCGTGGTCAGCGGGACAAAGCGCTCCGGCGCGCCGCCAATGATCGCCAGCGCCATCGGCAGCCCGAGTGTCCCGGCGCGGACCGCAGACTCCGGGGTGCCACCGACGGCGATCCACACCGGCAGCGGCTGCTGGATCGGGCGTGGGTAGACGCCCTGCTCGTCCAGCGGCGGGCGCTGCTGGCCACGCCAGGTGACCTGCTCGGACTCGCGCAGCCGCAGCAGCAGGTCAAGCTTCTCAGAGAACAAAACATCGGAGTCGTTGAGATCGTAGCCGAAGAGCGGAAAGGATTCTATGAACGAACCGCGCCCCGCCATGATCTCGGCCCGCCCGCCCGACACGAGGTCAAGAGTAGCAAACTGCTGGAACACGCGCACGGGATCATCCGAGCTTAGCACCGTGACCGCGCTGGCCAGACGGATACGCTGCGTGCGCGTGGCCGCTGCCGCGAGAACCACGGCCGGAGCCGAGACGACGAAGTCGGGCCGGTGATGTTCGCCAAGGCCAAACACGTCGAGCCCCGCCTGATCGGCCAGCACCATCTCCTCCAGCAGGTCGTGTATCCGCTGCGCAGCGCTGCCCGATGCGCTGTCCGCCACCTCGCCAAAACTATAAACCCCGATCTCCATAGCGATCTCCCGTTGGTTATGCTGTCAGCGCCGCTGCTACTGTCCCTTTGGTTGTACCACATTCGCAACCGGCCAGAGGTAGATCGTTTGGTAGACGGCAATTGCAACCGTGGTCCCGCTGGACAAGTTTAACGAAAACCTGCGTAGCTGTAGTGTTCGTAAACAGCAGCAGCATCAGCCAATCTTTGACCGTGCTGCTGCTAATCATCCTGTCGTGGACATTCCCGAAGCTTCAATCCGTGACCCGCAGCGAGTCGACCATCTGGCGCATGAGCGCCTGCTCCTGGGGGAACAGCTCGGCGGGCACGACTCCGACCACAACCAGGATGCCGCGCTCTGTCACAGTCGTGCGCGCGTACCAGGTCATGCGCACCGGCCGGGTATTTCCCTGTGAGACGCCTGTGGTCGTGACCAGCAGCAGGCCGCTACCATCCGCGTTCAGCTGTTCCTCGTGAACCTCCGGCGGCGGTCCCTCGACCACATTTTGCTTAAGTGCCGCGAACACCGTACGGATCGCGCCGGCTGCGCCATCCTGGGGATATTCACTCGGCTCAATGATGCGGCCTGTGAGACCGTCCGGCGCTTCCGGGCTCGACGAAATCTGGAAGCTCGTACCGTTATCGAAGATTTGCCAATTCTCGGGCCGTAGTCCGGTAATCGAGGTTACGGCATGGGTAAAAGGAACAAGCCTGGTGATCAGTAGACTCGGTGGTAGCGCCGCCGCGCCGTCCTGAGCAAGCGGCTCGCCCAGCAGCGATGTGCTGACCCAGCCCTCTGTGCCGGCAGGCACGCGCTGGGGATCGCAGTTCGGCCCTGTGACCTCGACGCGGACTGCCTTCCAGCGCGGCTGCTCCGGCCGATCCAGGATCGCGATGTGGTCGCCGGGGCACACCTGGCCGATGATATTGGTGGCGTTCACCGCCGGTGACTGCCGCAGGTTGCCGCCGTTGATAACCTGGCGCCGCTCGCCGGTGGCAGCGCTGCTCTCCGCAGTCGCCGGGAGGCTGAAGGACTGGCCGATGCGATCGCCGAGCGAGATCAGCGCATCGTCGGTGGCTCCCGAGATAGTGATAATAAACACCTGGTTCGCGCCGACCACATACCACTGAACACCGCGCAGGGTGACGGTAGAGCCGTTG
>DASWTW010000507.1:0-18429 GCA_036401895.1 Herpetosiphonaceae bacterium
GGCTTTGAGCTTCGCCCGGCGCGCTCATCGGCGGACGCGAACGGCTTCAGCCTTGACATTGGCGGCGCTGGTGGACAGCCGCCCGCAGCCTCGATCGTCGGCGGCAAGAGCAGCCCGGCAGGCGAGCCGCCCACCAACGCCGGTCAGATGGCCGAGATTCGCATCCGCAACACCAAGGGCACGGCCTATGATCACAGCACTGGCTACAGCATCTTCTGGGAAGAGCAGGGTATTCCCTATGCCATCATCGGCGACCTGACGATCGAGCAGGGCCGCGCGATCGCCGAATCGCTTCAGCCCGTGGATCTGGCGACCTGGCAAAGCAATCTGGCCTCCGCGCCCGCCGGCGGCAACCCACCGGCGTCGGAGCAGCCCGGCAGCACTGAGCCGGATATGCACGAGCCGACCGAAGGCGCGTTCTATCTCTTCCCGGATGTGCTCCCCGATGGCCTGGAAGTTCGTCCAGTAGGCGCTTCGGCGGATGCCAGCGGCTTTAGCCTCAACCTTGGCCGCGTTGGACAGCAAGAGCCCGTGGCGATGATCGTCGGCGGCAAGAGCAGCCCGGCCAGCGAGCGCCCCACCGATGCCGGCCAGATGGCCGAGATCATGGTCCGCACCACCAAGGCCACAGCGTACGATCGTGGCTCCGGCTACAGCATATTCTGGGAAGAGCAGGGCATTCCGTACGCCGTCATCGGCGAGCTAACGCTTGACGAAGCCCGCGCCGTCGCCGAAGGTTTGCAGTCCACCAATCTTGAGGGCTGGCAGATGAAGCTGGCGGAAGTCGGCCGCTAACAACTTCCTATAGTCACACAGGTCAGACGCCATGTCTGGCCTGTTTTTTATTGTCCAGTGATTGCTTCACTCGTCTAGGCGATCTAGCGCATTGTTGGCACATCCAATGCGGGGTATGATTCAAATAGGCAAGCTATCAAGGAGTATTTCATCATGACTAAAGATTTCAACGTTCCATCGATCTCGTGCCAGCACTGCGTCAACGCGATCACCAAAGAAGTTACCGGCATCAGCGGCGTGCAGAACGTTAAGGTCGACCTCGGAACAAAGCGCGTGAGCGTCCAGGCCGACGAGAGCGTTTCGCCTGAGACGATCGTTAATGCGATCAACGAGGCTGGCTATGACGACGTGACCGTGCTGAACTAACAACTCGCCGCTCGTCCCGGTTTTGGGACAAGCAGCCAAGCCTTGAATGAGCTATGAGCATTGCAATTATAGGCACCGGCTGGGGCACACGCGTTCAGATTCCTGCGTTTCGTGCTGCCGGACTAGAGATCGTTGCGCTCGTTGGGCGCGACCGTGCGAAGACTGAGCGGCTGGCCCAGGAGCTAAATATCGGCTTTGCGACCAGCGATTGGCGCGAGGTGCTGGGCCGCGACGATGTCCAGCTGGTAAGCATCATCACGCCGCCGAACCTGCATCGCGAGATGGCGATCGCCGCGCTGGAAGCCGGCAAGCATGTGCTGTGCGAAAAGCCGATGGCGATGAACGCCGACGAATCGCAGGCGATGGTGGCGGCTGCCGCAGCACATGGGCAATCGTTCGCAATCATCGATCACGAGCTGCGCTTCTTGCCCGCGCTTCAGCAGGCGCGCCAGGAAGTGCAGAGCGGACGGCTGGGCAAGCTGCATCACATCGAAGGCATTGTCAGCAACGGCGCGCGTCGTGATCCGAGCCGTCCCTGGACCTGGTGGGCCGACGCCAGTCAAGGTGGCGGTGTGCTGGGCGCGATGGGCTCGCACATGATCGATACGATTCAGTTTTTGTTCGGCCCGATCGCGGCGGTCAACGGGCTGACGCACGCGTTTGTGCGCGAGCGTCCCGGCGATCATGGCTCGCAGCCTGTGACCGCCGACGATTACTCGGCGCTGCTGTTCCAGCTTCCCAGCGATGTGATCGGCGCGATCACGCTAAGCATGGTGGCGGGCGCGAACGAGCCGACGCGGCTCACGGCGCACTTCGAGAACGGCGCGCTGCGGATCGAGACCGGACGGCTGCTGCTTTCGGAGGGCGAGACGTTCGTAGACGCCACGCCGGCCCATACGGTAGACGTGCCTGCGCAGTTGGACGCGGCGGAGTTTCCACGCGGCTCGGTGTACCTGGGCCATGCGCTCAAGCGTGTGCTATCCGGCGATCGTGAGGCGCTGGCTCCGGCGGCAACCTTCGCGGACGGCGATCGTGTGCAGCGGGTGCTGGACGCCGTTCGTCGCTCGAACGAGACGCGCGGCGGCTGGGTGGAGATCCAGCAGTAGCGCGGCGACGAAGCGTGGGACAATCGAAGACGCGTCCTGGGCTTAGCTCAGGGCGCGTAGTACTTAAGCTGGTCGCGCAACACTGATGCCGGCGCTATAATCATTGCCAGGAGGTCGTCTGTATGCGCTACCCGATCCCCAGGCAACGCCGCGCCCTGATCTTCTGGGTCATGCTCGCGCTGACCGTTGTGATCAACCGCTTGATGGCAGGGCCGCTCACGACGCCGGCCGCGCCCTACGGGATCGTCTCGCTGGAGCTGGCCGGCACCGAAGCTAACGCTCGCGCGATCATCGACTCGTGGGACGCTGCGGCGCGCGAGCAGGCGCTGTTCGGCGTCAGGCTCGATTACCTGTTTCTGCTCACCTACTCGACGGCGATCAGCCTGGGCTGTGTCTGGGCCGCGTCGCTGGTGGGGGAGCGCCGGTGGCTGGCTAGCGCCGGGCTGTATCTGGCCTGGCTGCAATGGCTGGCGGCGCTGTTCGACGCGATCGAAAACGTGGGGCTGCTCTATATGCTGGGCGGACAAACCGAGCAGCCGTGGCCGCTGATCGCGCAGTGGTTCGCAATCCCGAAGTTTGCGCTGATCGTGCTTGGTCTGCTTTATACGCTGGTGATCGGCGTCGGTCTCTGGCTGCGCCGCCGGCTGAGCAGAGCGCCTGCCGAGCACTCCGCAGGCACGCTCAACGATCTCTGAGTCCAGAGCGGTCGATCGACATATTCCTTTGCTTTTGGCCTAATTCAAACTATAATCAGGTATGACGATCTTTAGCCACGATCCACATGTGCTGGATCAGGAACTACGCTCGATGCAGGCGACTCAATGAAACTTTATGCGATCAGCGACCTCCACCTCGCCTGTACTTCTAACCGGCAAGCGCTCGAAGCGCTCCCTCCGCATCCTGAAGACTGGCTCATTCTCGGCGGCGACATCGGCGAGACCGAAGAGCAGCTGCGTTTTGCGCTGGCAGTGCTGACACGACGCTTCGCACAGCTGCTCTGGGTACCCGGCAACCACGACCTGTGGACAATGCCATCCGATCGCGCGGCGCTGCGTGGCGATGCCAAGTACCGGCGCTTGGTCTCGACCTGCCGCGAGTACGGCGTGCTCACGCCCGAAGATCCGTATGTTGCCTGGCCGGGCTCGTCCAAGCCCTACGTACTCGCGCCGATCTTCACGCTCTACGATTACAGCTTTCGCCCGGATGATGTTCCAGCCGAGCGCGCTGTCGCCTGGGCTGAGGAGACCGACGTGGTGTGCAGCGACGAGTTCGTGCTCCATCCCGAGCCCTACGGCTCACGGGCCGAGTGGTGCGCGGCACGCGTGGCCTACACCGAGCGCCGGCTTTCTCTCGTGCCGCGCACCGCCTCGCTGATTGTGATCGGGCACTGGCCGCTGCGCAACGATCTGGTGCGGCTTTCGCGCATCCCGCGCTTCTCGATCTGGTGCGGCACGCGGCGAACCGAAGACTGGCACACGCGCTTTCCGATCTCGACCGTGGTATATGGCCATCTCCACATGCGCGCCACCGACTACCGCGACGGCGTGCGCTTCGAAGAGGTGTCGCTGGGCTATCCCAGAAACTGGGAGTTCGATCGGGGGATCGAGAGCTACCTGCGCGAGATCCTGCCAGGCCCGCCGCAGCCCTATCCGGATTCGACCGAGCCGATCTGGCGCTTCTAGCCGCAACGATCGGGCAACCATCTAGCGCGCGGCTGCCGGCGGATAGACCAGATACACGGTTCTACCCGATCGCTGCCAGGCCCGACTGAACTGCGCGCGCGGATAGCTGCGGCGCACAGACTCGCCCTGACGCGGATCGGCAGCCGGATCGTTGACGATCACATCGCCGTTCTCCCCGATGCCCACCACCACCACAAGATGTCCGTTGCTGTGCCCAACCGCAGCGCCGTCCAGGTCGCCGGGCTGCCACGCAATGCTTGCTACCAGCGGCACGCCCGCCGCCAGCCACGGAGCGAGTTCACCCAGCCCGCCGAGCTGCACGACGTAACCCTCAAGGCCGAGCGTGGCCGCGTAGGCGGTGTTGAACGGCCAGTTGCCGGTTCCCTCGTAGACGGAATCATACACGGCCGGCGCGACGATCTCCGGCACCACCTGCGTATCGAGGAATGCAGCCAGCTGCGGCCATTTGGTTCGCTCGGCCCAGTAGGCCAGCAGCATCGTGAGCGAGGTCGGCGAGCACCAGACCGGGCCGCCGTTGGGATAGACCATCTGCGAGCGCTCGGGCACCGGCAGCGGCGCGATTGGCGCGAGCACCGGCTCGGCATCTCCTGCGGCAACCGGATCGAGGGCGATGGCGATACTGCGCAGAACTGGAGCGGCCTGATCGCAGCCGCGAAAGACCACGCGCCACTGGATCGCCTGAGCGGGCCGGCGCAGCAGCAGCGTATCCGTCGCAACCTCGCCGTCGGCATCCGACTGATCGTCGATGCTGTGGCGCAGCTCGGGCGCGGATGACCACTCGCCAAGCGCATACCAGTTCGTCCAGCGATCGCCGAGATCTGCGCGCATCAGCACAGTGATCGAGGTTCCCACAGGCGCGTCGGCAGACCACGACGGCGTGGCTTTGGTCCAGGCTGCGGGACAGGGCGGTCCCGTAAGCGCGCCTTCGCGAGCGTCTGCGCTCAGCGTCACGCCACGCGCGGATATGTATCGCGTGTTGTCAAAGATGATCGAGGGATCGGCGGCGGCTTGCCAACGGAGCAGCCACGGCGGTAACGCAGGCATCATCGGCTCCTTTTATCTACCATGAAGTTGCAGTCAGCATTATAATGTACCCACGAACAGACCGGACATCACCTCCACAAAGAGAAGAGCACGGTAGCGCGTCCGGCTGAAGCTACCCTCGACTCCGACAAGGATCATCATCATGGCTGAAACTCGTGTACTCATCGCTGAAGATAATGAATTGGTCTCGCTGACACTTGAAGAGCAGCTGACCAACCTGGGATACACCGTTGTCGGCGTCGCACGCACCGGGAATGAGGCCGTGCGGCTGTGTGCACAGCTTACACCCGATATTGTGATCATGGATATGCAGATGCCGGAGCTGGGCGGCGATGCGGCCGCGCAGCAGATCGCCAAGCAGCACCCGACGCCCGTGATCATGCTGACAGCCTACAGCGATAGCGAGCATATTCGCAAGGCCGAGTCGTCGGGGGCGCTGGGCTACCTGGTCAAGCCGATCAATCCCGAGGAGCTGCCGCCCGCGATCGACGTGGCAATCGCGCGCTTCCGTGAGATGCAAAAGCTCCGCGATCAGGTCGATACGCTGCAAGAAACGTTGGAGTCGCGCAAGGTGATCGAGCGCGCCAAGGGCATTTTGATGCAGCGCCGCCAGCTGAGCGAGGACGAAGCCTACGAGCTGATGCGGCAGCGCGCCCGCGATCGTCACTGCAAAGTCAAAGACATCGCCCAGGCGATCGTCGAGGCCGAGTCGCTGCTGTCGTAAGCCGGATCTTCGCAAGACACGTCCGCCCAGGCCATAGCAGGACGTGTTTTTTGCTATGCCATCCTGGCTGTGAGCGGCCTGCTCAGTGGAGCGATCACCACGTAGCGCGCCGGGATCGTCACCTTGCCATGCTTGACGCGCTGTAGGAGCTATGGGATAATGATCCCACAATCTCTTTCAGGAGAGGCAAGGACGCAGTACATGCAACGATCAGCAGCACCAGTTGAGCTGTTTTGAAGGGCGGCACAGAGCGAAGAAACTCTGTGACCGCCCTTTGTGTGTATATGCGGTAAGTTTCGGGACGTGTGTTTCTCCCCCGGTGTCGCTTAGCTAGACGAGGAGGTTAAGGCCATGCACTCGGATCTGATCAACAAGATTGAGAAAGCCAAGCGGTATGCCCAGGAGCCGGAGCGCTTCACAATCGAGAAGCTCAGCGCCCGCTTCCGGGGTAGCGGGGATCATATTATTTCGCTCGATGGGGACTCCTGGTCTTGCGATTGTAACTTTTTCCATTCCTGGCACACTTGTAGCCATGTGATGGCCGTCCAGCGCCTGCTGGCGCCGATGCTGTCGCACGACGCGCGGCGGCCCGGTGGCCCGGAGTATGTGAGCGAACAATTGCTGGAAGCGGCTGGTTAAACTTCGCACACCTGTAAACACACGTTTGTTACACGGCCCATTCGTTAAGAGTGGGCCGTGAACCTTGAATACAACCATGAACACACGCATTATTGCTCATCGCGGAGCTTCGGCGGAAGCGCCCGAAAACACGCTAGCCGCCTTTGAGCTGGCCCGACGACAGGGCGCGCAGATGATCGAGTTCGATGTGCGTCCTACAAGCGACGACGCAATCGTGGTATTTCACGATGACACGACCGAGCGCTGGAACGGTCGCGCGGAAGCTGTGGAATTGCTGACGCTGGCGGAGATGCAGGCGGTCGATCTGCGGGGCGAGCGCGCGCCGACTCTCGACGATGTCTGCGCCTGGGCTCGCGAGACCGGCCTGCTGCTCAATGTCGAGATCAAAGTCGCGGGCATCGAGGCAGCGGTTGCACAGACGATTCAGCGACATAGCATCGCCGAGCAGGTGATCATCTCCTCATTCGATCCGGCGGCGCTTCAGGCGATGCGCGAGGTCGCGCCGGAGCTGGCACGTGGTGTCCTGACCGACTCCAGCGCAACGCCGGACGCCGACGATCCCGCGTGGCCGCTGGGAGCGCTGGAACAGCTCGGAGCGCGCGCCTGGCATCCATCCTGGCGTTTGCCGCAGCTCGAAGCGCTGCTTCCACGTGTGCGCCAGTCGGGCTACGCCGTCAATGTGTGGACGGTCGACGATCCGTCGATCATACGGCACTTGCTGGCGCTCGACGTCGAGGGCATTATGACCAATCGTCCGGCGCTGCTGGCTGAGGTTATGCGCGACTGGTCTGCGGGCTTGCCGTCGGCATGATCATCAGAACACCGCGACTGGTGCTGCGGCCCATGCAGCGCGAAGATCTGGACGCGATGGCCGCGTGGCCGCGCTATCCCGATCCGCTGGATGAGATCTTCAACTGGCCGCAGATGATCCACGGGAACGGTACCGCCGATCTGTTTTTCATCACGCGCTCTGCTGATTCCCGGCGGCGAGAGTGGACGATTCTCGCCACGCCCAAAGGGCACACGGCGCCCGCCGGCGACGTGGTGATCGGCCATCTTGGCATTCGCGACATTCAGCCACGACCACATAGCGCCCGGCTAGGTATTGGCCTGGGCTTGCCCTACACCGGTCAGGGCTACGGCGAGGAGGCGCTGCGTGGCTTTTTGGACGCGTTTTTCGGCCCGCTGCGCTTTACGCGGCTCTACCTTGACGTAAGCCTGCACAACACGCGGGCGCTGCGGCTCTACCGGCGGCTAGGCTTTCGTGAGCTGAGCACCTTCTGGCACGATCTTGGCCCTGCCGAAGACCACGCCTACCTGGACGATCCGCACTACGACTCGATCCGCGAATATCTGCGCTGGAGCGCAGCAACGGTGTATATGCGCTATGCGGCCATGGTGCTTCATGCCGAGGAATGGCTACCACCGCAGAGTTGAGAGTCCACGCAAAGCCACGCTAAACACGCGCTACTCTTGTCAATCGATCATGGCGCTGGTATCATCATCGTATGAGCATCGGTAACGCCACGTCTATTGTCGATCTGAACGCGCTGCGCCAAGCCGAATTTCCGGTTGTCGAGCGCTACACCTACCTGAATCATGCTGCTCTGGGGCCGCTGCCACGTCGCACCGCCGATGTTGTCGCCCAGCTGGCGCAAGATTTCCGCGACAAAGGCGTGCTGGCCGAGGCCAAGTGGTTTAGCTCGATCGCGCGAACACGCAAGCTCGTCAGCCGTCTGCTGAATGTCGGCACCGACGAGATCGCGTTTACCAAAAATACCAGCCAGGGACTCAGCATTGTAGCGGCCAGTCTGCCCTGGAAACCGGGCGATGTGATCGTGACGGTGCGCGGCGAATTTCCGGCGAACGTGTATCCCTGGCTGGCGCTTCAGCAGCGCGGCGTGACGGTACGCTTTGTACAGCCGCGCAACGGCAAAATCTGCCTCAGCGATCTGGACGCGGCGATGGCAGGCGCGCGGCTGCTGGCGATCTCCTGGGTCCAGTATAGCTCGGGATTTCGGATCGATCTCAACGCTGTCAGCGAGCTTTGCGCGCGGCGCGGTGTGCTGCTGAGCCTGGATGCGATCCAGGGCGTGGGCGCGCTGCCGCTGGATCTCGGCGCGGTGCCGGTCGATTTCTGCGCATTCGGCGCGCACAAATGGCTGCTCTCGCCGCAAGGTGTGGGCGTGCTATACGTCAACCAGCGCGTGCGCGATCTGCTGCAACCGGCGAATGTCGGCTGGCTGGGCGTGGACTGGCGCGACTACACCGCGTTCGACTACGACACGCCGCTGACGGATGGCGCGGCGCGCTACGAGGAAGGCACGCGCTCGCTGGTTGGGATCGCGGGGCTGGAGCAAAGCCTGGGCCTGCTGATGGAAGTCGGGCAGGAGCGGATCGAGCAACATCTGCGGCGGCTGACCGATCGGCTGGCGTATCAGCTGGGTGAGATGGGCTACCGGATTCTGACGCCGCTGGAGCCGGAGCATCGCTCGGGGATCATCACGTTCTCGCATCCGCAGCGCTCGGCACAAGATCTCTTCGACTCGCTGCGAGCGGCGCGGATTGTGGGCGCGCTGCGTGAGGGCGGCGTGCGTCTCTCACCGCATCTCTACAACTCTCTGGACGACATCGAACGCGTGCTGGATGTGTTGCAGGTATAGATCGTGCGGTAGCCATGTTACGTAGATTACAACAATACGAACGATGGGAAGCGGAATCACGATCTGGTATGACACGACAGCGTAAAATCTTCTGGACATTCGGCAATCTTCTCACGTTGATCGGATTGTTTCTGCTGCTGGTCGTCGGCGGGATTAAGGCCGATGAGCAGTACAACGTGTACGCGGCCAGCGGCGACAATAACGTAGGACTGGCAGCGCCCGAGGAATCGCCAGCGCCGAGCACAGCGGAGCCGCAGACGGCCCAGGCAACGCCTGCGCCAACCGTCCAGCCGCGCCGCTTCAACATTCCGATCCTCAACAACGCCCCCAGCGATCAGCTGACGAACGTCGTTCCCAAGCAGGCCAACAACGCCGGCCCTTCGACGCTCACCCGGATTGTGGTCCCAGCGATCGCTCTCGACAAGAAAGTGGTCGAGGTCGGCTGGACTGTGCAGCAGCAGGCCGATGGGCAGGAAGTCGCGGTGTGGGATGTCGACAAGTACCGCGTCGGGCATCACAAGGGATCGAGCAATCCCGGCAACGGCGGCAACATTGTGCTGGCCGGCCACAGCGGCGGCAAAGCGTATCCTTTCAACGAGATCTTTTACCTCAAGCCGGGCGATCTGATCGAACTGTACAGCAATGACCAGGTCTACCAGTACACCGTTACAGATCATATTCTGGTCGACGAGGTCGGGCAGCCGCTGGAGAAACGGCTGGAAAACGCGCGCTACATTGAGCCCACCGACGAGGAGATGGTGACGATGGTAGCGTGCTGGCCGCTGACGGGGCCGCAGAAATTTATGCAGCGGATTATTATCCGCTCTAAGCCGCTCGGCCAGCCGCCCGCCGCCGATCCGACAAACCAGGAGACGAGTAGCTGGACAGTGCGATAGAATCCACTAGCGATATGCGCCGGGCGTGATAAATCACGCCCCTACGGATTATCGATCTGGCCAGAGCTATAATTGAATCAAATAAGCGGAGCAAGAGTGCTCCGCTTATTGTTTTGATGTCATTGGATTCAACAGAAGGAATATCGGCGATTATTTACCGAATAAGCTGCTGATTTTGTGGCATCTATGTTTTACACTGTATCTCATCACCTACGACAATTCACAGAATAATTGAACCTGCGTGATTGTAGGAACATGCCGACGGCGTGCCGGGGTGTATGCAATACGCCCCTACGAGGTCAACAGATATGTCAACTAATGAGCAAGAATATCAACAGCTTGTAGCGCAGCTGGATGCCCTGATCGATGAGGTTGGCGAGGATGAGTCGCATCCGCTGGCGTCTCTGATGGAAATTGTGGGCGTTCTGATCGAGCGGTATGAAGATCAGCACGTCCCTGAGCTGAGCAATATGTAGCAGCCAGGGCCGATTGCTCAGCTCTCAGATTCAGTTGTAGGCAAGGCGTAGCGCGGCAGCTCAGCGGCGAGTGCGGGGAAGGCGCAGCAAGTTGTTGACCTTGGCGACCAGATCGGCGATGTCGAAGGGCTTGGCGAGAAAATCATTGGCCCCGCCGGTCTGCGCCCGATCGCGATCTGCACGCTCGGCATGAACCGTCAGCATCATGATCGGCATGTCGCTCTGGGCACGGATGCGGCGGCAGACTTCCCAGCCATCCATAATCGGCATACTTCCGTCGAGGACCACGGCGTCAGGCTTGTGTGACAAAGCTCGCTGGAGCGCCTCAAGCCCATTTTCCGCCAGAATGACCTCATGGCCCTCATCTTCCAAAACCTGATGAACCATCATCCGAATCGCAGCGTTATCTTCGGCGACTAAAATGCGCATAGATGCTCCACGGGGGGAAATACAACACATAGCAATTAGTGTGACAGGATACCACCCATTGTAGCGCGTTTTGCGCGTTCCTTGGCGGTACGTTATTCACGCCGCGCAACCTCCATGCGGCTCAACCTGAATCGGACCACGACCGAGCATCGTAGGCTAGGGCGTGAACGGCAGCACGGCGACGCGATCGACGAGAATACCGAGCTTGCGCTCATCCTCGCTTTCGGGATCGAACTCCTGGGGAGCGAAGGTCGGCGTGTCGATCGTGATCAGATATTCGGGCGCTGCGGGCGCGGTCAGCCAGTAATCGCGCCACTCGGCGTCGAGCACCAGCTCACGACAGCTACCGTTGACACACACACGGATCGGCACGGGCTCGCCGTTGGGCCACTGCGCCGCCAGCCTCAGAACAAGGCGGGTGCCGGCGGCGCTCCCTACCAGCCGCAGCGCCGCGCGCTTATCGGTCCAGCGTACCATGCGCTCTTGCCCGGCAACCTCCTGCTTCTCTGCCGGATGCATGCCCGCCACCAGGCCAAAATCCAGGCCATCGCCAACCTCGATCGCCTCCGGCGCCGGCGCGTCAAGATCCCGCCAGGCCCAATCGAGCATCTGCTGCTCATCGTTGTAGAAGCCCTTGAACGCCTCACGTGCCTCCTCATCGCGACCAAGCCGCCGCAGCGAGTCGCCGCGCAGCAGGTTGACGGTTACATACGACGGCATCTGCGTGTAGGCGTTCTCCAAGGCTACCAGCGCCTCCTCTTGCAGACCGATCTGCTGATACACAGCGCCCAGCGCCAGCCAGACATCGGCGGAGCGCGGATCGGCCGCGTTGGCCTGCTGTAGATGTTTGATCGTCGTGGCCGTGTCGTTGGCGTTGAGCGCCCACTGTGCCTGCTGCATATCCCAGCCGCGCCGTAGATTACGCATCGCCCACTCACGAGGATAGTACGTGACGAGCGCGGTCCAGAGCGCGGCGATGATTCCGGCCAGATACGCCAGCCGCCAAACACCGATCCGCCGCCAATTCTGCCGCAGTGTTACGATTTGCCAGCCTGCGTACGGCAGCAGCGCCGGAAAAATAAACTGGCGATAGCGGCCCTCGCCGTGCGTGAAAAGCACCACGACCAGCAGCGACAGCACCCAGCCGCCCAGCAGGATCTTGCGTCGATCCAGCGGCGCGCAGAGCAGGCCCCACAGGCTGAGCAGCGCCAACACGACATAGAGCGCGTCGTCGAGGAGCAGCGCCAGCACGAAGATATTCAGCGGCACGTCCTGATAGTAGGTCGGCAGCAGGAAGCGGTCTTCGATCGGCTTGATCATCCAGATCGCGTTCCAGTTTGGCCACAGCTTGCGCAGCAGAATCGCCGGATCTTCGCGCAGCCGGGCCAGACCTTTGGCGGTCGCGTAGTCGGCACGCTCGGCGGGATTGCGGATCTGCTCCAGGACTTTGAAGATCGTTTCTTCGTCTTCGCGCGGTTCGTTGAAGCGCCAGATGTTGAACGAGAGCCCGGTCTCGACGGCGATCGGCTCGCCATAGGCCAGGTAGTTGCGAATCGTCCAGGGCACGATCGTCAGCGCGCAGCAGAGCCCAAAGCCGATGCCGTAGAGCGCGGCCTGACGGATTGCCGCGCTACCCGCAGCGCGCCGCTGCCGGTACACCGTGACGATCAGCCACAGCGCGGCGAAGGGCACCATCGGCAGCGGCGACGAGCGCGTCAGGATCGCCAGGCCCATCAGCACGCCGGCGCCGACCGCCAGCCACAGGCGCGGACGAGCAGCACAGCGCAGCAGCAGCAGCAGCGAGCCGGCAAACAGCGCGGTGAAGAGCGTCTCCGACATCCACAGGCTGGCGAAGGTCGACAGCGTCAGCAATAGCGCCGACGCTCCGGCGCTGATCAGGCCAACCCGCTCGGCGAGACGCACGCGGTCCGGCTCGGACTCACGGCCGCTGAGACCAACCTCGCGGCCCAGCAGATAGAACAGATAGATCGTCGCGGTGCTGAGCGCGATGTTGGGCAGCGAGGCCAGCCTGAGATCGTCGAAGAGCCAGAGCGAGCCGGCCAGCCAGAGCGGATAAAGGGGAGCGCGCAGCCAGTGGTAGGTGTCGTAGAAGCGCCAGCCGTGCCCGGCGAGCAGATCGCGGGCAACCTGCACGTACTCGGTCTCGTCGTTGGCAGGCTGATGGATCGGCGAGCGCCACCAGAGCCAGAGCCGCAGCGCCGCGCCAAGAAGGATGATGCCGGCCAGCAGCCAGCGATGCCGCCGCTCGGTCGGCCATAGAAATCGATCGTTCATGGAGCTGTACGAGTGCCGGTCGTCGCAATCCAATCGACTTGAACGCCCAGCTCCCGATTGTCGGGGCTGGCCCGGTCGTAGGCGCGCGGACGAAAGGTTGTCGTCGCCAGCGTCAGCGTCGCCGCGCGGCCCCGGAGCGACTCCGGCACTTCTAGGGTAAAGGTTTGCCAATCGCCGCCGACCTGGATCGAGCCCAGCGCCACGCCGTCGAGCGCAACCTGGACAATCGCCGGATCTGCCGCCGGTGGTCGCGGGCTGGCAAGCCGTAGATGAATAAATGATTCGAGCGCAAGCCGATGCACAGCCGCCCGCTCACGGGTCCAGCGCGCATTGGCGACGTCCTGCGTCAAATAAAAGCCGCCGATCAGACCAAGATCCAGGCCGTCACCCACATCGACGCGGGACTCGGCGGCTCGATCAAAGGTACGCAGCGACCAGCGCTGAAGATCTTCCAGCGAGGTGGCCTCGAACGCCAGCTCACGCCGCGCCGCGTCGGGCTCGCCCTGAGCGCGCAGCAGATTACCGAGCAGCAGATGGGCATACGGATGCGCCGGCAGCATATTGATCGCCTCCTGCCACCAGCGCGCGGCATGATCGGGAGGCGCGGCCAGCCCGATCGCCACACGGGCCAACGCCGAGCCGGGATCGAGCGCGAGTGCGGCCTGCGCCTGCTGCGCTGCTCGATCGAGATCGCCTCGCTCACAGGCCTGCGCCGAGCGCCAGAGATGCAGATGCTTGCGCGCCAGCATTGTGCCCTCGCTCAGGTATGGCCGGTGGAGCAGCAGAAGCGTGAGCGCGGCGGCAGCGGTCGCCACGGCGCCGACGCCGGGTGCCCTTAGGGCGCAGCCGAGCCAGGAGCGCCGCGATTCCCAGCCACGCGCAGCCAGCCAGGCGGCGTAGGGCAGCAGCGCCGGGTAGAGCGGCAGCCGGTAGCGCAGCTCGACGTGAAAGATCAGGCCGGTCAGCAGAATGTAGAGCGCCCACGGCACGATCAGCAGCTTGTTGAGGCCGCCGGGGCTGAGCCACAATCCGGCAATCCCGCCACACAGCAGCAGTAGCCAGAGGCCGTCGCCCAGCAGCAGCCGCAGCCAGACCTCAGGCGGCGGAACCCAGATCTCGGGGCGCGTGCGCAGATCGTCGAAGTATTCGAGCGCGACGAACTTCTTGGCCTCGCCCCAGGCTTTGATCAGGAAGCGGCCCGGATCGGCGGCGATCACGGCCAGGCCGCGCTCCATGCCGAGCTGCTGGCGCATCCCACGATCGTCGCCGAGCGCGTAGAGCTGGCGCTTGACTGCCTCACGGCCGGCCGGATCGTTGTCCAGCCAGAGATTTTCGGCACCTGTGGTATCGATCAGAATTGGCGTGTCGTAGCGCAGGTAGTTGCGCAGCGTCCACGGGGCGATGACGGCGAGAGAACAAAGAGCGAAGAACAAAGAACAAAGAAGTGCCGGACGGCTGATGAAGATTCTGTTCTCTGTTCTCTGTTCTCTGTTCTGTAATAGCAGCCAGACGCCCGACAGCGGCACCAGCGGCAGACCGACCGAGCGCAGCAAGCTCAGCAGGCCGACGACGACCCCAGCCGCCAGCGCCCAGCGCCAGGAGCGACGCCGCGCCGCCGTCAGGATCAGCCAGAACGCCAGCGTGAGACCGGCGACAAACAATGTCTCGGTGAGAAGTTCGGTGGCGTTGGCGGCAAACGTGTAGCTCAGCGCGGCCAGCGCGGCGGCAATCATCGCGATCCGATCGCGGCGCTCCGAGCCGTACCACAGCTCGCGGCTCCACAGCCAGATCAGCCCGATCGTGCCGGTGCTGACTAGCGCCTGGACCAGCCGCACGCGCTGAACTTGCGAGTCGAAGAGCTGAAAGACGACCGCGAGAAAGACCGTGTAGAGCGGCGGCCGCATGAACTGTAGCTCGTGATAGCCCTTGCCCTGAAGCCAGGTCAGCGCCTGATTGAAGTACTCGGTCTCGTCGCCGCCGAGCGGATAAAACTCGTGCCAGCGCCAGACCAGCAGCCGCAGGCCGAGGCCCAGCAGCAGCAAGACTGGTAGAATCAGAGCCGTCGTGCTTCGTCGCATCGACGCGAGCGAACGTCGCATGTCAACTCCCCTCACCGCTCCACGATCTCCGCCCAATCCACCTGCACGCCGAGCAGCCGCAGCTGAAGCCCGACCTGCTGCCGTGCCTGCAAGTCCTCGGGGCCGGGAACAAACACCGTTGATCGCATACTCACGATCACATCTTCGCCGCTAGGCGTGGCCGGCAGCACGAGCGAAATCTCATGCCACTCCGCACCGATCTCGAACGTCGTGGGCTCAGCACCGGCGATCGTGAGGCTGGCCGGCGGATCGACAGGCCGGCGCACCCGCAGAGTCAATGTCTGCGGCGTGCCCGTGCCGGCGCCGACGAACTTGAGCCGCGCCTGTGGGCTGGTCCAACGAAAGCCATCTTCGAAGGGCGTCTTCGATTCGGGCGGAAACTCACGCTGGAAAAAGCCGTCGACGTAGCCCCAATCCAGGCCGTTGCCCAGATCGATGCGCGTTGTCGGCGGCGGATTGAGATGATCCCAGGCCCAGAGCGTCGGATTCTGGGGCTCTAGCCGACGAGCGGCAAACGGATTGCGCGCGGCCTCAAGATCGCCCAGGGAGCGATAGATCTCGCCTTCGAGCAGGTAGCGCTGCGGAATCTCCGCCATCTCCTGAAGCAGACCCAGCGCCTGCTGTGTCTCGCCGCGCGCCGCGTAGATCTGGGATTGCAGCAGCGCCAGGCAGGTGCGCGGATTGCGACGATTCTCCGCGTCGTGGAGCTGCTGCGCCTGCTCAAGGCGGCCTTCGTCGAGCAGCGTCTCGATCTCGGCGCAGCGCCGCGCATCGAGCAGCCCCGCAAAGCCGCCCAGCGTCTCGACAACCGTCGCCTTATGTCCGCCCCACTCTTCGCGCCAGTACAAAAATGTCGGGATCAGCACCAGCGCCAGGATCGAGGCCAGCCCCAGGCCAACGCCGCGCCGCGCCGTACTCGACCAGGCAGCGCGCCACTGCCACATCCCGCAGGCTGCGTAGATGAACAGAAACGGCAGCAGCGGCAGCCGAAAGCGATTGATCGCGAAGAAGAGCGGGCCGGTCGCGAGGTTGTAGAGCAGCCAGATCAGGACCAGGCCCTTGCCGCTGCGCTCCTGCCGCCGTGCCAGACCGAGCATCGCCAGCGGCATCGCCAGCACATACAGCGCATCGTCGAGCAGCAGCCCGAGCAGATGCGGCGCCGGCACTTCGCCGACAGCATAACCATTGTAGAGCCGCTCCGCGCCGCCGTAGTTGACCAGCAGCAGATCGACCAGCTCACGACCGGTTTTGCGCACAAAGCCGCCGGGATTTTCGGCGATCCAGGTCAGCGCGGTAGTGTAGGCGAGCTGCTGTCGCTCAGCATGATCGTCGATCGCCTTGAGCGTGCGATAGATCCCGGCCTCGCAGCGTGTCGCCGTGGGAGCGCACGCCGGGTCTGGATCAAGCTCCTGGTGCGCGGCCTGCGCTCCCAGCATCGCGTTGTAGCCACCCGTGGTATCGATCAAGATCAGGCTGTCGGCGTTGTAGAAGCGCGTGTTGTAGAAGCTCCACGGCAGAAGCAGGCCCGACACAATCAGCGTCAGCAGCGCCACCGGAAAGAGCGAAGAAACGAGTCGGCGCAGGCCCTTTTGTTTGAGGCCCTCACCCCCCGCGCCCTCCTCTCCCATTGCGATAGGAGAGGAGGGAAGTGTAGAGCCGTAATTTTCCCCTTGTTCTTTGCTCTTTGCTCTAGGTTCTCCTGGCTCTAGGTTCTTGGTTCTAGGTTCTTGGTTCTCCGTTTGTTCCTTTGTTCTTTTGTTCTTTTGTTCTACGAGAACCCACAGCGCGATCAGCGGCAGCGCGCCGGCCAGCACGGCCCGCGTAAGCGCGCACAGGCCAAGCAGGATCGCGCCGAGGACCAGCCAGCGCATCTGGTGGCGCTGCGCCCAGAGCACGAGTGCGAGAAAGGCCGCCAGCAGCAACGTAATAAACAGCGTCTCGGAGAGCAGCAGGAAGGCGAAGGTGATAAAACTGTAGGTTAGCGCCATCGCCCAGCCGGCTGTGAGCGCCACCTGACGCGATCGTTCGGGCGGCGCGAGCACAGCGCCTAGCCGCATCGTCAGCCAGGCCGTGAGCGTGCTGAGCAGCTCCTGGGAAAGGCGGATCGGCCAGAGCGTCTCGGGGCCAAACAGCTTGAGATGTGTCGCCAGAAACAGCACGTAGAGCGGCGGTCGCGTCCAGATCCAGCCCTGGAAAAAGCTGAAGCCTCGGCCCTCCGCCAGCCACACCGATGCCGCGAGATACTCGGCCTCGTCGCTGATAAAGCCACGATAAGGCAGAATCCACCAGGCCAGCAGCCGCAGCCCAAACGCGACCAGCAGAATCAGCACGACGTGCCACCACAGCGGCCGGCGCCCAGTCTGCGCTTGACGAGCGACCACCGCTAGCGCCCTCCTGCGGGTGCCGGTGCCTGCACCTCGACCTCGCCCAGCACCACAGAATCGCTATCGACGGGTTGCTGCGTATCGCTCACCGGCAGCCGCGCGCCATCTTCGGGACGGTACACACCCAGGCGCAGCACATAGCGGCCGGGCGGCAGCGTCGCGGGCAGCAGCATCGTGCGATCGTCGTGGAACTTCAAGCCGGGCGCGCTCCACAGATTGGTCGGCTGCCCGCCTTCCATCGGACGGCCGTCGAGCTGCGCCAGCGGCCTGGGATCGTCAGGCAGCGTGAGATGCACAAACACCCGGTAGTCGGTGCCTTCCAGCGAGCGCAGTGTTTCCCAGAAGAGCGAGAGCGGCAGCGTGCCGCCGGGCCGAATCCCGGTCGCGAACGGCGTCAGCGTATAGCCGCGCAGATTCAGCGCATCGCCGAAGCGCGCCGTCACGGGATTCTGAATCTGGCTGGCGAAGGTCGGAATATTGTTGCAGTAGAGCCGCACGCCGACGAAGCCGGCGTAGGGCGGCGCGCCGCATTGCAGCCGATCGTTGAGATCGCCGTACTGAAAAGCCAGCCCGACCAGGCCAAACTCATCGCCAGACGCGGGCTTATCGATAATGCGGGCGTGGTCCGGCGCGATGATCAGCCAGGCGCGCTTGCGGCTACCAAGATCGGCAAGAATCTTGGGCTCAAACTCTTTCACATTGAATCCCTCAATCCGGCCCAGATCGGGATAGCTCACTGGCTCCGGCAGCGGCTGATTCGACACGCGCGGCGCGTAGTAGCGGTAGAGCGGCAAAATCGTGTCGGGATAA
>DASWTW010000508.1:0-15067 GCA_036401895.1 Herpetosiphonaceae bacterium
AAGCATCAGCAGATTCCGGCCAGCCTGCATTTTACACAGCCGAATCCGAAGATCGATTTCACCAACAGCCCATTTTTTGTCAACACAAAGCTCGCCGAGTGGCAGGCGAAAGAGTATCCGCGCCGGGCAGGCGTGAGCTCGTTCGGCATCGGCGGCACCAACGCGCATATCATCCTCGAAGAAGCGCCGCCTGCCCCTGATCCCGAAGCCACCGCTGGGCCACATTTGCTGGCGCTCTCAGCCAAAACGCAAACCGCTCTGGAGACGGCAACTACTAATCTCCTGAATCATCTCAAGCATCATCCCGAGCAGAGCCTGGCGGATGTCGCGTACACGCTCCAGGTTGGCCGGAAAAGGTTCAATCACCGGCGCATCCTGGCCTGCCGGGATCACCAGGCGGCTATAGATGCGCTGGAAAAGCTGGATACCAGAGCCGTGATGACGGCAACTTGCGCCTCGGGACAGCCGCCGGTTGTGTTCTTGTTTCCGGGTCAGGGCGCGCAGTCGATCGCGATGGCAGCGGAGATCTACCGATCTGAGCCAGTGTTTCGCGAGACGTTCGATCGCTGCGCGGATCTGCTGCTGCCGCTGCTTGGCCTCGATCTGCGAACCGCGCTCTACGCCAATCCTGAGCGCGGAGCCGCAGCCGAGCAGCTTAACCAGACAGCGCTGGCGCAGCCGGCCTTGTTCGCGGTCGAGTATGCGCTGGCGCAGCTCTGGCTCGACTGGGGCATCCAGCCGGTGGCGATGCTAGGCCATAGCATAGGGGAGTATGTCGCGGCCACCCTGGCGGACGTGATGTCGCTGGAAGAAGCGCTGAAGGTCATCACGATGCGCGGGCAGCTGATGCAATCGCTGCCTGACGGGGCGATGCTGGCTGTGCCGCTGCCCGTGGCCGCTGTGCAGCCGCTCCTGATCGGCCAGCTGTGCCTGGCGGCGCACAACGGCCCGCAGATCTGTGTCGTGGCCGGGCCGCCGGATGAGGTGCGCAGCTTAGCGCAGCGCCTTGAAGCGGAGGCGGTGGATTACCGACTTTTGCATGTGTCGCGCGCGTTCCACTCTGCTATGATGGACCCGATCCTGGAAACGTTTACCGCCCATCTGAGCACGATCCGCCTCCGCCCACCGACTATCCCGTTTGTTTCCAACGTCACCGGCACCTGGATCACCGCTGCCGACGCGACCGACCCGGCATACTGGACGCGACAGCTCCGCCAGACAGTTCGTTTTGCTGAGGGCCTACAAACGTTATTTGCGGAGCCGCAGCGTGTATTGCTTGAGGTTGGTCCCGGACAAACCTTGACCACGCTGGCGAAACGGCATGCCGAGAAGCCTGCTCAGCAAATCGTTATTCCCTCGCTGGCAAAACCTAACCAGCCTGAAGCCGAGCGTCTCGCCTTCTTGCGTGCGCTTGGGCAGCTCTGGCTCGCCGGAATCGATGTCGATTGGCGCAAGCTGTACGCCGAGGAAGATTGCCGCCGGGTAGCCTTGCCGACATACCCTTTCGAACGAGAACGCTATTGGATTGGCGCTCAAGCTTATTCGCCCCCACATGAAGCTAAGGAGACCGCCGTGTCCGAAACCGAGACTCCTGAGGCCCGCATATCCGCGCGGCAGCAGGGCATTGTATCGACCCTGGGTGTCTTGATGCATCACCTGACCGGCGATAGCATCGAAAACGTATCGCCGCAGCAAACGCTCCTTGAGCTGGGCTTCGACTCGCTGCTCCTGATTCAATTCAACCAGGCGATTCAAGACACCTTCGGCGTACGGATCTCGCTCGTGCAGCTGCTTGAACAGCTGACAACATTGCACAGTATTGCGGCCTATATCGACGAGCAGCTGCCGCCCGAGCAAGCCGTCGCCGCGCCGGTCGCTTCCAGCCCGGCGGCTGTTTCTACGCCCCAGCCGGCGCCGGCGCAGACCTATGCGCCTGCCAGCCCGGCAATGCCGGCGCAAGTGCCTGTACTTGCCCCACAGCCAATCCCTGTAGTTGCCACGCAGCACACGCTAGCCGCTGTGCCGATGGCTGCCCCACCGGCTTTCATGCCGGCCACGAATGGAGCGTCATCACAGATTGATCCTGCTGCGGTGACGACCGAGCGCATGCACGCAGGAAATATGCTGGAGCGGATTATGTCCCAGCAGCTACAGCTCCTGTCGCAGCATCTCGCGCTGTTCAACACGGGCCAGCCAGCCCAGCCGGCCGTGTACGCGCCAGCGCCGGCCATCGAGCAGCCAGCGCCGCCTGTCGCGCCGCCAGCCCAGCCGGTAGCACACATTGCTGCTCCGCCAGCCGCCGCGCCTGCGTTGCCGCAGCTGAATAACGGTCAGCCTCAGACGGAGAGCGCGCCCGCCGGTCCGCGCAAGATCGAGCCGGCGCCCTTCGTGCCGTACCGGCCGCTTGAGCTGGCAGTCAGCAACGATCTGACACCGCGCCAACGACAATATCTGGAAGAGTTTACTGCCCGCTATACCAAGCGCACCCAGCGCTCCAAGCAGTTGACGCAGCATTATCGCCCGGTATTCTCGGATAGCCGCTCGACGGCCGCTTTCCGCCTGGTCTGGAAAGAGCTGATCTACCCGATCATCGGACATCGCTCAGAGGGCTCACGCATCTGGGATGTCGACGGCAATGAGTATGTCGATGTGACGATGGGCTTTGGCGTGCATCTTTTTGGCCACTCGCCGCGCTTCATCATGGACGCGATCGAGGAGCAGATGAAGATTGGGCTTCAGCTCGGGCCGCAATCATATCTGGCGGGCGAGGTTTCGCGCCTGATCTGCGAGCTGACCGGCGTCGAGCGGGTGAACTTTTGTAACTCAGGGACCGAGGCCGTGATGGGCGCGCTGCGCATCGCGCGCACGATCACCCGGCGGACGAAAATTGCGTGCTTCGCGGGCTCGTACCACGGCTGGGCGGATATGATGATGGCGCGACCCATCACGCGCGACGGCCAGCGCGTATCGATGCCGATGGCGCCCGGTGTGCCCGCGCGCGCCGTCGAAGATATGCTGATCCTGGACTACGATCGCCCGGAGTCGCTGGAGATTATTCGCGCCCACGCCCACGAGCTGGCCGCCGTCATGGTTGAGCCGGTGCAGAGCCGCCGTCCCGATCTCCAGCCTCGCGCGTTTCTCCAGGCGCTGCGCCAGCTGACGGAAGAGCTTGATATTCCGCTGATCTTCGACGAGATGGTCAATGGCTTTCGCATTCATCCCGGCGGTGCTCAGGCACACTTTGGCGTGCGCGCCGACATTGTCACCTACGGAAAAGTCGTCGGCGGCGGCTTCCCGATCGGCGTGATCGCCGGCAAAGCCCGGTTTATGGATGCCTTCGACGGCGGCATGTGGAACTATGGCGATGCATCGTATCCGCAGGCGGAAAAAACCCTTTTTGCCGGCGCGTTCTTCAAGCATCCGCTCACGATGGCGGCGGCGTTGGCCGTGCTCAACCACATGCAGATGCATGGACCCGCGCTGCATGATGCGCTCAATCAGCGCACGACCTACCTGGCGGAGACGCTCAACGCGTACTTCGAGCAGTATCAGGTGCCGATCCATGTTGTGCATTTCAGCTCGGTGTTTCGCTTCAACGTGCCGCACGATGCCAAGTACCTTGAGCTGTTCTTCTATCATCTGACGGAGAAAGGGATCTACAACTGGGAAGGCGGCAACTGTTTTCTGTCGACGGCGCATACCGACGAGGACATCGACTATATCGTCCGCGCAGTCAAAGCCAGCGTCGAAGATTTGCGATCGGGCGGATTTTTACCGGAGCTGCCGCCCGACTCGTCAAACGGGCAGACGCGGGGCGGCAGCCTCGGCGGATACACCACGACGATCAGCAGCACAGCCGTGTCCGCGACAGCCGGCTCAACCGAAGGGGCGCTCACCGCCGAGCCGCCCCTTCCCTCCCTGCACGGGCGGCGCGATCCGCAGCAGGCTCTACAGTTCAGCTTGTATTATTTTGGTAACTATGAATCGGTATTTGCTGAAGATAAATATGATCTGTTATTCAAAGGTGTGAAATTTGCCGACGAACATGATTTCACTGCGGTCTGGATTCCCGAGCGTCATTTTCATTCATTTGGTGGTTTTTCTCCTAACCCTTCTGTTGTAGCGGCGGCGCTTGCACGCGAAACCCAACATCTTCAGATTCGCGCCGGAAGCGTCGCATTACCCCTGCACCATCCTATTCGCGTCGCCGAAGAATGGTCGATTGTCGACAATCTATCGCAGGGCCGCGTCGGGATCTCCTTTGCCTCGGGCTGGCACCCCGACGATTTTGTGTTCGCGCCGGATGCGTACGAGCAGCGCCGTGACATTATGCTGGATGGTATCGAGATCGTGCGCAAGATGTGGCGTGGTGAAGGTGTTCCGGCGCGCGGCGGCACAAATAATACGATTGTAGCTAAATTATTTCCCATGCCCCTGCAATCTGAGCTGCCGATCTGGCTAACCTGTGTGCATAAAGATACCTATATCAAGGCCGGCGAGCTTGGCGCGGGTGTGCTGACGAATCTTGTCGATCAAACGTTTGAAGAGCTGGCAGAGAAAATCGCGCTGTATCGCCAGTCGCTGGCGCAGCACGGCTACGATCCGGCGGCCGGACATGTCACGATTCTGATTCATACCTTTTTAGCCGACGATCTTGAAACCGCTGTCCAGCGATCGCGCAGGCCGTTCTATAACTACCTCAAGGCCTCGCTGGGGCTGGTCCGTAACCGGGCACGCAGCCAGGGGCGGAACATCGATCTGGAAAGACTGACTGAGGCAGAGCTGGATCGGCTGCTCGGAGAGGCGTATGAGGGCATTGTGCAGAGCGGCGCCTTGATCGGCACGACCGAATCATGTGCTCCGCTGGTCGATCAGCTAATCGCCTGCGGCGTCGACGAGATCGCCTGCCTGGTCGATTTTGGCGTCGAGACGGCGGCGGTGCTCGATAGTCTGCAACATGTGGCCAATCTCAAGGCGCGCTATACGCCGCCGACAGCAGAAACGCCTTCGCAGGCATCCGCGCCAATCCCAGCGGAGCTTGGAGACAGCACGCCGGAGCCGAGCATTGCTATCGCGCTGCCGCTGACCGAGGCCCAAAAAGGCTTATGGGTGCTCACGCAGTTTGGTCAGGACGCCTCGCGCCTGTACAACGAGTCGTTTATTCTGCGCCTCACAGGCCAGCTTGAGCTGCCGGCGATCCGCATTGCGCTTCAGCAGGTTATCGATCGGCACGAGTCGCTGCGCACCACCTTCAGCGCCGACGGCGAGTTTCAGTACATTGTCACGGCCATGCCGGTCGATGTGCCATTGACCGACATTACGCAGATCGATGCTGAGCGGCGCGAGAGCCTGGCGTCCGCATTGATCGACGAGGAGATCCGCCAGCCCTTTGATCTGGTGACCGGTCCTTTGCTGCGGGCGCGGCTGCTCAAGCTTCAGGATCAGGAGCATCTTTTCGTCCTGACGATCCACCACATCATCACCGATGGCTGGTCGGCCGATATTATCATCCAGGAGCTGAGCGCGCTGTATTCGGCGGCCTGCACAGGAGCCGAGGCGCATCTGCCGGCGCCCATGCAGTTTCGCGAGTATATCGAGTGGGTGGAGCGTCAGGAAGCATCGTCGATCATGGCCGAAGCCGAAGCCTACTGGCTGAGCCGCTTTGCCGATCACGTGCCGGTGCTGGAGCTGCCCACCGATCGACCGCGACCGCCGGTACAAACCTTTCCGCGCGACCGAGCTTCCACCAAGGTCGATCCGCAGCTGCATGATGCCCTCAAACAGCTGTCCGCGCAGCAGGGCTCCACGCTCTTTATGCTGCTGCTGTCGGGGTTCAATCTGTTTCTGCACCGGCTAACCGGCCAGAACGATCTGGTCGTGGGCGTTCCTGCCGCCGGGCAGCTGCCGATGGGCCATACCTATTTCATCGGCTACTGCATCAATATTTTGTCCCTGCGCAGCACCATCGCCGAGGGAGACCGCTTCAGCGGCTATCTTCGCGCAGTCAGGCGTATGCTGCTGGAAGCCTACGAGTACCAGCATTATGCGTTCGGCAAGCTGGTCAAGCAGCTGAATCTGGGCCGTGACCTCAGCCGCTCGCCGCTCGTGAGCGTGTTGTTCAACTGGGAAAAAGGACGTGCCGATTCTTCCGGCGGCAGCGGGCTGGAGATGGTCGGCCTGGAAGCGGAAATTGTTCCCAGCCTGAGCGGGTTTGCGGCATTCGATATGTCGATCAATGTCATCGACACGGATACGGATCTGGTTCTGCAATGTGACTACAACACCGATCTTTTCGATGCTGAAACCATTCTGCGCTGGCTGCGTCACTACGAGACTCTGCTACAGGCCATCGCCGACGATCCGCAGCGGCGCCTGATGGAGCTGCCGCTCCTGTCCCGCGCCGAGCAGCAGCGCATGCTGGTCGATTGGAATACGACGCATATCGAGACGCTGGCAGAGCAATGTCTGCATCAGCTGTTTGAGGCGCAGGCTCAGCGCACGCCGGATGCCGTAGCCGCAATCTTTGCCACGGATCATCCGGCACATGCCGGCCGAACACAGCTCACCTACCGCGAGCTGAACCGACGCGCGAATCAAGTGGCGCACGAGCTGCGCGCGCGGGGAGTCGGGCCTGAGGTGACGGTGGGCGTTTGTGTCGATCGATCGCTGGAGCTTGCGGTGGCGGTGCTCGGTATTTTGAAAGCCGGCGGCATCTGCGTGCCGATCGATCCAGACTACCCGCGCGATCGGCTGGCTTTTATGCTGCGCGACTCGGCAGCGCCGATTGTGCTGACCCAGCAGCATCTGCGTGATCGGCTGGCGGCCTATACAGCCCAGAGCCTGTGCCTGGATACCGCGTGGCCGGAGATCAGCCGGCAGCCCGATACGAATCCACAGGATCTTGTGGCGCCTGCCAACGCAGCCTACGCGATCTACACCTCGGGCTCGACGGGCACGCCGAAGGGCGCGCTGCTGACGCACAGAGCGCTGGTCAACTATACCTTTGCCGTCACGCCGCAGCTCAAGCTCACCGCCGGCGATCGCGTGTTGCAGTTTGCGTCGCTCAGCTTTGATGTGGTGATCGAAGAGCTGTTTCCGGCCTGGGCTGCGGGATCAGCTGTCGTCTTTCATGGCAAAGGCACACTCATGTCGGCCGGCGAGTTCGAGCATTTGTTGACAGAGGCTCAGATCACGGTTGTCGAGCTGCCGGTCGCCTACTGGCATACCTGGGTCGACGATCTGCTGCGGCGCGGTGATCCCGTGCCGCCGTCCTTGCGGCTGGTGCTGCTGGGCTGTGAAAAACCTGATCCGGGACACATCGCCATCTGGCAGCGGTTCGGCGTTCCGCTGATCAATGTGTTCGGGCTCACCGAGACCGCGATCACCTCTACTGTGTCGCATCTGGCCGTCGATGAGCAGATGGCGGTCGAGATGCCGATTGGACGGCCGGTTGCGCACACCCAGGTCTATGTGCTCGACGGTCAGCTGGCGCCGGTGCCGGTCGGCGTGCCGGGCAACCTTTACATCGGCGGGACTGGCCTTGCGCGGGGCTATCTCAATCGCATCGATCTGACGGCCGAGCGCTTCATCCCCAACCCGTTCAGCGCGACTCCCGGCGACCGGCTGTATCGCACCGGCGATCTGGCGCGCTATCGTCCTGACGGCAACCTCGATTTTCTTGGCCGGAGCGACTATCAGGTCAAGGTACGCGGCTTCCGCATCGAGCTCGGCGAGATCGAAGCGGCTTTACGGCAAAACCCGGAGGTGGCAGAGACCATCGTTCTGGCGCGGCAAGATCGGCCGGGCGATACGCGTCTTGTAGCGTATCTTGTGCCGTTCGATCAATCGTCGTTTGGCGGCACGGACACAGCGATCGAAGCAAGCCCGCCGCCTGAGGGGCTGGCTCAGCGTGTACGCGCCCAGCTTGAAACATGCCTGCCCGGCTATGCAATTCCCTCGGCGTTCGTCGTGCTGCAAGCGCTTCCGCTCACCGCTAACGGCAAAGTCGATCGGGCCGCGCTCCCCGCGCCCACTCTTGCATCACAGCAGGGCACAAGCTTTGTTGCGCCGCGCACGCCGGTTGAGCAGCAGCTCGGCGAGCTGTGGAGTCAGGTGCTGGGCGTCGAGCGCGTCGGCATCCACGATAACTTTTTCGATCTGGGCGGCGACTCGCTACAGGTAATTCGGCTGGTCGCCAAAATCCGCGACTCGTTCCAGCAAGCGTTGCAGGCGCGCGTCCTGTTTGAGCATCCCACCATCGCCGATCTCGCGCAGGTGATCGAGCAGAGCCAGCGCGGGCCGGCGGATGGCGACTCGCTGGAGCAGCTGATAGCCGCGCTATCGCCGGAGGAGCGGGCGCGTCTGCTTCAGGAGCTGATACAGGAGCCGGACCAGCCGCCAGAGCCGCTGCTGCGACCCCTGCCGAAAACAACAGATCGTTTTCCGCTTTCCTTTGCGCAGCAGCGGCTATGGTTCCTCGATAAGCTCACGCCCGGCCTGCCGACCTATAATAGCCCGGCGCTGCTGCGCTTGTCGGGCGCGCTCGACGTAGCGGCGCTGCGCAGGAGTCTCAGCGCAATCGTCAGGCGGCACGACGTGCTGCGGGCGACGTTTGACACCGAGCATGGCGAGCCGTTCCAGGTGATCGCCCCGCCAGGCGAGCATCCGCTGCCGGTCGTGGATCTGCAAACGCTGCCCGCGACCGAGCGCGAGGCGTATGCTTTGCAGCTGGCAGAGCATGACACGCTTCAGCCCTTTGATCTCCAGCACGGGCCGGTGCTGCGCACACAGCTGGTGCGCTTGTCCGACGCCGAGCATATGCTGATCCTGAACGTGCATCATATTGTTTTTGATCAATGGTCGCTGGAAATATTCCTCCAGGAATTGATCGCGCTGTACAATCTGTTCAGCGAGAATCCGCACGCCGATTCGCATCAGGCCCTGGCCGATCTGCCGGTCCAATACACCGACTACGCGGTCTGGCAGCGCGAGTGGCTTCAGGGACAGGAGCGCGAGCAGCTCTTGTTTTTCTGGAAGCAGCAGCTTCTAGACGCGCCGCCGCTCCTGAATCTGCCCACCGATTGGCCGCGACCGGCTATGCAGCGCTTCCGTGGGGCGACGCACTTCTTCCAGGTGCCGCTCTCGGTCGCTGCCACGCTGCACGAGCTGAGCCGCCAGAGCGGTACGACGATGTTTATGCTGCTGCTGGCGGCCTATCAAACTCTGCTCTATCGCTACACAGGCGAGGAGCAGATTGTGGTCGGCACGCCGGTGGCCAATCGCACCAGGAGCGAGACCGAAGGCTTGATTGGCCTGTTCCTCAACACGCTCGTGCTGCATACCAACCTGGCGGGCAATCCTCGTTTCCGCGATCTGCTTGCGCAGGTGCGTGAGACGGCGCTGGACGTGTTCGCCCACCAGGAGCTGCCGTTTGAGGTGCTGGTCGAAGAGCTGCACCCGAAGCGCGATCTGAGCTACAACCCGGTCTTTCAGGTGCTGTTTATGTTCCAGAATGTGCCGGCCCAGGCGGCGCAGCCCACGACTATTGCCATGGAGCGCGTCGATAGTGACAGCGCCACGACGATGTTTGATCTGGCGCTCTCGATGATGAGCGTCGACGGTGGAATCGTCGGGCTGCTGCGCTACGATACCGACCTGTTCGCCGTGGCCACGATCGAGCGCATGACGGGACATTTTCAGCGCTTGCTGGCCGCGATCGCCGCCGACGCGAACGCGCGCATTGCCGAGCTGCCGCTCTTGACCGAGGCCGAGCAGCACGAGCTGCTGGTCGACTGGAACGCGACACAGACCAGCTTTGCCGATACTGCCTGCTTGCAGGATCTGGTCGAGGCGCAGGCGGCGCGAACACCGGATCGGGTGGCGCTGAGCTTTGAGACGACTGAGCTTACCTTCCAGGAGCTGAACGCGCGCGCCAATCAGCTGGCACATCATCTCCGCGCGCTGGGAGTTGGGCCGGAAACTCTGGTTGGCCTCTGCCTCGATCGCTCGCCGGATCTGGTGGTGGGCGTGCTGGGCGTGCTCAAGGCCGGCGGCGCGTATGTTCCGCTCGATCCATCGTTCCCCGAGGCGCGGCTCCAATCGATGCTGGCCGACTCGCGGGTCTCGTTCCTGGTAGCGCATCAAGCGCTGGCAGCTAAGCTGGCGGTCGCGAACGCCACGATCATTAACCTCGACTCGGACTGGCCGTCGATCGCGCAGGCAGGCTCGGATAATCCGGCGCGTCGCACGCATCCCGATCAGCTGGCCTATGTGATCTACACCTCAGGCTCAACCGGCGTGCCGAAAGGCGTGCAAATCACGCATCGCTCGGTGATTAATCTGCTCGAATCGATGGCTGCGCAGATCGAGATGCGATCTGAGGATACGCTGCTGGCTGTCACAACACTCTCGTTTGATATTGCCGTCCTGGAATTATTTCTGCCGCTCATCACCGGCGCTCGGCTGGTCCTTACCAGCCGTGAGGTTGTCGCCGATGGCGTACGGCTGGGCGCGCTGCTGAAGGGTGCGGGCGTGACGGTGATGCAGGCCACGCCGGCGACCTGGCGGCTGCTGCTGGATGCTCAGTGGCCGGGACAGCCCAACCTGCGCATGATCAGCGGTGGCGAGGCGCTGCCCCGTGAGCTTGCCGATCGTCTGCTTGAGTGTGGCGGCCGGCTCTGGAATGTGTACGGCCCAACCGAAACCACGATCTGGTCGCTGTGTACATCCGTCGCAGCCGGAGCAGAGCCGGTCAGCATTGGCCGTCCGCTTGCCAACACGCAGATCTATCTCCTCGACGCGCAGCTTCAGCCAGTGCCGGTCGGCGTAGCGGGCGAGCTGTACATCGGCGGCGCAGGGCTGGCGCGCGGCTACCTCAACCGCCCCAGCCTGACCGCCGAGCGGTTCATCCCGTCGCCTTTTGCTGAGGATGCAGGCGCGCGGCTGTATCGCACTGGCGACCTGGCGCGCTATCGGTCGGATGGCAGCCTTGAATTTCTTGGCCGGATCGATCACCAGGTTAAGGTGCGCGGCTTTCGTATCGAGCTGGGCGAGATCGAGACGGTTTTGCGACGGCACCCGGCGGTTCATGAAACGGTTGTCGTCGCCCGTGAAGATCGCGCCGGGCTGGCACAGCTCGTCGCCTACATTATCCCGGCTCAGGAGCAGATGCCATCCAATGCCGACTTGCGCAGCTTCGTACGGGAAGATCTGCCGGACTATATGATCCCGTCGGTCTTTGTTTTTCTGGAGCGCTTCCCGCTCACGCCCAACGGCAAAATCGACCGCAAGGTGCTTCCGGCGTCCGACCTTGAGCGATCGGCTCGCGCGTCGTCGTATGTTGCGCCGCGTACGTCGATGGAACAGCAGCTGGTGCAGATCTGGCAGGAGCTGCTGCCGGCGCCGGCGATTGGGGTCACCGATGACTTTTTTGACCTGGGCGGTCATTCGTTGCTCGCCGTGCGCTTGATGGTTCAGATCCAGAAACAGCTCGGCCAGACGCTGCCGTTGGCGGCGCTGTTCCAGGCATCGACCATTGAGCGGCTGGCGCGTATCCTCGATCAATCGGCTGATGCGACGCTCTGGTCGCCGCTGGTACCGATCCAACCCGCCGGATCGCAGCGTCCATTCTTCGCGGTCCACCCGATCGGCGGTAACGTTTTTTGCTACGCCGATCTGGCGCAGGCGCTCGGCCCGGACCAGCCGTTCTATGGCTTGCAGGCCATCGATCTGGCGGACATGGATCAGCAGGAGGTGTCGATCGCGGAGATGGCCGCCAGCTATATCGAGGCGTTGCGGACGGTTCAGCCGGAAGGTCCATATCTGCTCGGCGGCTGGTCGTTTGGCGGCGTAGTGGCCTTCGAGATGGCGCAGCAGCTCCAGCGTCAGGGAGCCGAGGTTGCGCTGCTGGCGCTGTTCGACACGTACGCGCCGGATGCCTTCGGCAAATCGGAGAATATCACAGATGCTATGGCGCTGGCCGCTCTGGCGCGAGAGCAGGCGATTGCCAGCGGCAAGCACATTGCGCTGACCGTCGACGAGCTTCAGCGGCGCGATCCGCAGGCGCAGCTCGACTATGTGTTGCAGCAGATCAAGGCTGCCGAGATCGACATGGGCGTCGATCTTGAAGATATTCGCCCATTTTTGCGCGGCTACCGGGCGCGGCAGTGGGCCGTCGAAACGTACCAGCCTAGCGTGTACTCCGGGCCGATCATGCTCTTCAAATCCACGCAGCAAGATTCTGAGATCGGCAAGATCGACGCGCTGATGGACGTGGGCGTCAACCATCCGACGCTGGGCTGGGATCGCCTTGCGTCTGAAGACATCGAAATCTACGCTATTCCCGGCTATCACAACACGCTGGTTCTGGGACCAAACGCGGCGCTGATCGCGCAGCAGCTCAAGGCTTGCCTGGCAAGTATGGCGGGACACTACCCCAACGGCTAGATAGCTCGTATCCTGGCCCAGGATCGACGAGCGGCAACCACCTGCACATCGCGATGCATGGAGCAACGGACCTCTTGTCAAGACACGGCTATTTCATAAAGGAGACCATGGATGCTGAAAACACTACGCGAGCGTAACTTTGCATTGCTGTGGACGGGTGGCATTATCTCTGGTTTTGGCGATTGGCTGTTGCTGGTGGCGCTGCCGATCTTCGTCTATAATCTGAGCGGCTCCTCGCTGGCAACCGGCGCCATGTTTATCATCCAGATCTTGCCGCGCGTGCTGCTCGCGCCGGTGGCGGGTGTGTTTGTGGATCGCTGGGACCGCAAGCGAGTGATGGTCATCTCCGACATCATACGCGGCGTGGTCCTGCTCTCGTTGCTCTTTGTCCAATCCACCGATCTGCTGTGGATCGTCTACCTCGTCGCGCTGGTTATGAGCTCCGTCGCGCAGTTTTTCGGCCCCGCCGATAGCGCGCTCGTCCCGAGCCTGGTCGAGAAGGAAAACCTGATCGCGGCCAACTCGCTCACATCGCTGGCGGCGAATCTTACACGTCTGGCAGGGCCGGCGCTGGGCGGCCTGCTGATGGAGTGGATCGGATTCAACGCGGTTATTGTGCTGGACAGTATCTCGTTCTTCTTCTCGGCCCTGCTGATCGGCTTGATCACCAAGCGGGCTACAGCGCAAGCGCAGCCCGCCGAGGATGAGCCCGCGGCGACATCTCAGCTAGCGGGTATATGGCAAGAGTTCTGGGATGGGCTCCAGGTCGTGCGGCGCGATCCGATGCTGGTGGCGATCTTTCTGGTCGTGGGATTGGCGATGCCGGCCGAGGGGATCATGCAGGTCTTGCTGGTGATCTTTGTCGAGAACATTCTGGGTGGCTCGGCTCAGCATTTCGGTTTGATGTATAGCGCCGACGGCATCGGCTCGTTGCTTGGCAGCTTCGGCATTGTCTGGGCGCAAAGAACGCTGCCTCCGAATCGGCTGGTCGGCGTGAGCGCGATTTTGCTCGGCCTCATTATGGTGGCCCAGTTCAATATTTTATCGCTGAACGTGTTTTTGATCCTCTCGATCCTGGTGGGCATTGTTCAAGTAGGCGTGTTTGTCAGCATGACGACGCTGGTCCAGATGCGCGTGCCCGAACAATATCTTGGTCGCGTCTTCGCGTCGTTTGTCACGGTGGTCTCGCTGTCCACATTGGCAGGGCTGCTCTTTGCCTCGTTTCTAGGCGATGCGCTCAGCACTCAGTCGGTGCTGAACATTGCCGCAGGGATCACGATCGCCGCTGGGGCGCTCGCCTTAGTCCTGCTGCGCAACGCGGCACGGCGAGAAGCATTATCTGTCGAGACCGAAGCTGCGTAGCGCCGGCTGTTTGCTGCCCACCTGCCCGGAACGAGCAATACATCTCATCGTATACGCTTTCAAAATCTGGATCTGCTGGTAGACTGGGTAGCGTACCAGACAAGACCTGGCTCATCATCCAACTCCACGTATCGCAGGAGGTACCATGTACAGGATCGTCCTAACCCAAGCAGAAATTGAGGCCATTCAACCGTTACTAAACGATCTCGCAAGCCGGTACCGGACCGTAGAAGACCCGGAGTTTATCCACAACCTGTCGGTCTATGCCCACGAGCTGCCCAGGCGGCTGCGCTCATTCCTCAACGATTTCCGACTCAAGGAGCCGGATGGTGTTTGTATCGTCTCGGGCTATCCGATCGACGATAGCAAGGTTGGCAAAACGCCCGAGCATTGGAAATGGAAAGCCGATGTTTCGCCGGCGCTCCACGAGGAAATGTTCTTTATGCTGTGCGGCTCGCTGCTGGGAGACATTTTTGGCTGGTCTACGCAGCAAGATGGCTATATCCTCCACGATGTGATGCCGATCAAAGGCCATGAGGGCGAGCAGCTCGGCACCGGCAGCGAGCAAAAGCTCTGGTGGCATACGGAAGATGCCTTCCATCCCTACAAAGGCGATTATGTTGCGCTTATGTGTATGCGCAATCCCGATCAAGTGCCGACCACCGTTCTGTCGGCTGATATGCTGCGCCTGAATGAGGAATATCTGCGGATATTACGCGAGCCGCGCTACACGATCCGTCCAGATGAGTCTCATCTGCCGAAGAATCAGTCGAATGTGCAAAAAACGGACGGCAACTACCAGCGGCTGATCGAGGGTGCCTATGAGCGTATCAATAAGATGAATACGGAGCCGCAAAAAGTGCCGGTGATCTTTGGCGATCCCGATGCGCCTTACATGTGCCTTGATCCATACTTCATGGATCTGGACAAGCTTGACGACGAGTCGCGGCAGGCGCTGGAAGCATTGATGAAGGAAGTCGACGAAGGCTTAGTTGAGCTGGTGCTCCAGCCGGGCGATTGCTGCTTCATCGATAACTACCGCGCGGTGCATGGGCGCAGTCCCTTCAAGGCGCATTACGACGGAACCGATCGCTGGCTTAAGCGGATCAATATCACCCGCAATCTGCGCCACTCGCGCGATGCACGACTCACTGCTGAGTCACGGATCATCTTCTAGAGCGGTTTGCACATGTCATGATCTCGTAGGGGCGTATTGCGATACGTCCTGGGCGTTAATGATTTTGCTCGTTGCTCAGGCCCT
>DASWTW010000509.1:0-2955 GCA_036401895.1 Herpetosiphonaceae bacterium
ATCTCGGATATGCTGTCGAGCTTCCAGCCGCAGGCCGAGCAGCAGGGCGTGCATCTGATCGGCGAGGTTGTCGGCGAGATCGATCCGGTGCTGATGAGTCCGCCCAAGCTTCAGCGCGTGTTTCATAATTTGCTGAGTAACGCGCTCCGCCACACGCCCGCCGACGGCACGATTCTGCTGCGCGCGCAGCCCTGCGGCCAGCTGGTCCAGATCGAGATCGAGGATACCGGCGAGGGCATTCCGCCTGACGATCTGCCGCATGTCTTCGAGCGCTCGTTTCGCGGTGAGCGCTCTCGCACACGTCAGGGAGCCGAGCGCTCGGGCGGTGCGGGCCTGGGCTTGACGATCGCGCGTGGCTTGATCGAGGCGCACGGCGGCACGATCACCGTCGAGAGCCAGCAGGGCCAGGGCGCTCGCTTCTGCTTCACGCTTAAACGCGCCTGATTAGCCCTTTGAGAAGCACAGCACCGTTCTCTGTATCATGTCGCAAAGATGAGAACGTAGCCATACTTTTGGGCTATTTTAATTAAATCTTAACCTGTGTTACCATAATCGAGTGCCAGATCGGGCATCCCCTGGTGCGCTCATGGCGTACCCTACGTTGCTAGGAGTCCTCGATATGGGAAGAGCAGTCATCCTCAGCATGCAGCTTCACGGGCATGTCAATCCAACCTTGGCTGTGGTACAAGAGCTGGTAGCACGCGGCGAAGAAGTCATCTATTATTCCTCGGATGCTTTTAAGGAGCGCCTGGAGCAGATGGGAGCGCTCTACCGGCCGTACGATACGCTCTTCACCGACATGGCGCTGCAAACTAATCCTGCCGATTTCTCGCTGCTGGTGATCAAAGAAGCACTGCATATGCTGCCGCAGGTTCTGGAAGACATACGCGCCTCAGAGCCGGACTATATCATCTACGATACGCTCTGCGTCGCCGGTCGCTGTGTCGCCCATATTCTGGACCTTCCGGCGATTATGATGTTCACAACTCATGCCGGCGGCATTCTGACACGCGTGCAGGAGCCACGCAAAGAGCTGCCGCCGATGTCTGTAACGCATATTCCAGGAGCGCTGCCGCAGACGGATCAGCCGCTTAAAGATGTTTTGATGGTGCGCAGCGGCGCGCTTGGTCTCGTCCCGCCGCATATGCGACGTCCGGGAATGCCTCCCGGCCCCGGCGCGATGGGCGCTATTCCCGGACCACAGGACGGACAGATTGTTCCAGAGGAGCAGGTAGCTGCGATCCAGGCCGGGATTCAAGCCGCGATCACTGAGCTTGCCACGACGTACAATGTCCCGGTTAGCAAGCCCACCGACATTTATGATCATACAGAGGCGCTAAATATTGTCTTTGTGCCACGGGAGTTTCAAGCACCAGGTAAAGACTTCGACGAGAGCTTTGTTTTTGTTGGTCCATCGATTCTGCCCCACACCACGACAAGCTCACCCGTCACCCGCAGCGCCGAGCGACCGACGCTGTATATTTCGCTCGGTACGCTCTTCAACGAAGATCCTGAGTTCTTCGCAATGTGCATGGAAGCGTTTGGTAATAGCGAGTGGCAAGTGGTCATGTCGATCGGCAGCCGGGTTGATCCGGCACGGCTCGGCGATATTCCCTCTAATATCATTGTCGCGCCCTATCACCCGCAGCTGGCGGTCCTCGCCAATACCGATGTATTCATTACCCATGGCGGCATGAATAGCACCATGGAAGCGCTCTCACTCGGCGTACCGCTGATCGTCATACCGCAGATGGCCGAACAAGCGATGACTGCACAGCGAGTAGATGCGCTGGGGCTTGGCCTTGCGCTTGACAAGCTCGGGCTGAGCAGCGAAGTTTTGCGCAGTGCCGTCTACCGCGTGCTGAACGAGCCGAGCTTTCGGCAGGAGGCCACGAAGATGCAGGACGCGATCAAGTCCTCGGGCGGCTATAAACAAGCCGCAGATGTGATTATTCGCTACAGCGCTGAGCATTCCAAAGCTCCAACACTGGGAGTCAGCGGCTCGTAGCATAGTCTGATCTATGGTAGCGGCAGCAACGCGGAGATCGTTCAGCGCTCTCCGCGCTCATTATGGGAAATTCCCCGGCAAGCATATTGCTTCGAATATGGTCCAGGTGAGGCTGGAGCGGCGAGCTGTCAGCATCAGATTTTCGCATGGAGCAGCAGGCAATGGCGCGCAATAAACGAGCATGGCTAGTCGGTCTGGGGGCGTTAGCAGGCGTTGGCGCTGTCGCGGCGCTGCGGCAGCCCGACATCGGCGATCCGACCAGGGATTTTACGGCGCACGGTTTTGTCAGGCGCACGGTTGCTACACCCGCCGGCGCAATGGTGTACTACGAAGCGGGACAGGGCCAGCCGCTCGTATTTCTGCATGGTATCGGTGGTGGAGCATCATCCTGGATCTGGAGTAAGATCGCGCCCGCGTTCACGACAAGCTACCGCGTGATCGTGCCCGACTGGGTCGGCTGGGGCCTTTCGGAGCATCCGCAGCGCTGGCTTCTGCCCGAAGATTATGTCGCCGAGCTTGACGCGCTGCTGCGACATGTCGACGCGCCTGCGCTGGTGGTCGCACAATCGCTGGCGGCAGGCTTTGTCGCCGATCTGGCCTGTATCAAGCCTGAGCTGTTCGTACGCCTGGTGCTGATGGCTCCAACCGGCAGCAAAGATTTTGGCAAGGACGCGTTTGGTCCGCTCTTGCGCCGAACGCTCACGCCGCTGGCACGCAAGGAGCCATTCAACCAGCAATTCTATCGAGCGCTCTTTCATCGCCGCAGCTTTAGCCGTTCCTGGCTGCTGAAGCAAGGCTTCTACGATCAGGCAGGCGTGAGCGACGAGATCGTCAACGGCTTTCTTTACTCGGCGCGGCAGCCCAACGCCGCCTACTCCGCACTGCCGTTCCTGTCCGGCGACCTCGGCTTCGATTTCGCCGTCAAGCTGCGCGACCTCAACGTTCCC
>DASWTW010000510.1:0-10050 GCA_036401895.1 Herpetosiphonaceae bacterium
GGAGGCGCTCCGACCAATGCCGAGCAAGAACGGCCGGCCAGCGGCGACGCGGCTTTACCACCGGCTGCATCACCGGCGGCCTCGTTCGCGCCGGAAGCGCCGCAGGAATCGGCGGGCGCTCCCGCAGGCGGCAACCCAGGCTCAGGCAGCGACGATCAGCAGGTGGCGGAGCGCAGCGCGCAGGGCCAGTTCAACCGGCTGGTGATTCGGACCGCCAATATCTCGATGGTGGTCGACAATGTCGACAGCATGGAGGCACGCCTGCGCCAGATCGCCGAAAGCCGTGGCGGCTATGTGCTGGGCTCGCAGGTCAGCGGCGACGCAGAGCAGCGCCGGGCCGAGATCTCGTTCAAGGTGCCGGCCACCCGTTTCGACGAGGCGCTGTCCGAGGTTTCCAAGCTGGCGCTTGAAGTCGAGAGCCAGGATGTACAGGGCCAGGATGTTACCGACGAATATGTGGATCTGAACTCGCGGCTGCGTAACTTGCAGGCGGTCGAGGCGCGGCTGATCGACTTTTTACAGCAGGCGCAGAAAGTCGAGGAGGCGCTCCAGGTGAACCAGCAGCTGAGCGAGATCCAGGGCCAGATCGAGGAGGCCGAGGGGCGCATCGCCTATCTCAAGGAGAGTGCAGCCTACTCCACGATCAATGTGTCGCTGCGTGGCCAGACGGTTGTCGTCGTCGCGCCCGATAAAACCTGGTCGCCGGGCACCACGGCGCGCAATGCTGCTAACAGCGTGCTCGCGTTTGCTCAGGTTGTCGCCGATATTCTGATCGTTTTCGTGGTCTGGTTCCCGATCTGGCTGCCGCTGCTGATCCTTGGCTATGTCCTGTGGCGGCGATCACGGCCTGCTTCGGCGCCCACACCGCCGGCAGCGCCGACAACTTCCACGCCTCAGCCATAAGCGCCGACCTTGACGATGCAGACAAGCGCCGCCGACGCGGCGCTATTTTTTGCCTTACAGTTTGCTTACATTCTGCGGTCATTTACGGCCTTCTAGCCATTCTCCGACGCAGATTCAGCGCATCACAATCACCTGGATTAAGTACTACAAATATGGCGGATGTTCGCGCTGTGTCAACCTCTGGCGCACTTCTTGCGATTAGGCCTTCGTTGCCAGATAACATGGCAGCACGACGTAGAGATGATGATTGATGGAACGAACCAGGCTTAAATTGGCAAGAGTTTATGCCGTCAGCGATACATATATCGGCGCGTCGCCGTTTCCCAGCCACACGCAGAACGTCAACGACTATCTGCGCGGTGCGTTCGACTCGGTGGGAGCGGTGATGTACGCCATCGATCGCGGCTTTCGCATCACGATGGTCAATCGGGAGTGGGATCGCTTCGCCGCCGAGCGGGGTGGGATGACGATCACCGGCGCTGCGGCCATCGGCAAAAATGTGCTGGAAAGCATGACCGGCGAGCCGCGCCAGGAGATTCAGCGTGCCTGCACGGCGATCTTCGACGGCGTGCTGCCTCAGCATACGCTTGATGTCGATTGCTCCACGGACTCGCCGCTCTTCTACCGCATGGAGATCACGCCGCTCAAATCCAGCCATGGCGAGATCATCGGCGCGATCTTTTGTAGCCGCGATATTACCGCGCTCAAGCAGCTAGAGCTTGAGGTCGGCAAGCAGCAGCAGCAGCTGGAAAAGACGCTGGCCACGCTGCGGCAGCGCGAGGCGCGGGCCAATATTCTTCAGCGTATCGCCGAGGCGCTGAACTCGATGCAGTCGCTGCCGGCGCTGCTCCAGGCGATCGCCGAGGCTGCGGTGACGGAGGGCATCTTTCAGGCGGCGGCGATCTATCTGCTGGACGAGCTCAGCCAGCACTGCGAGCCGATCGGATCGTACGGCCTGGATCTCCCCGCCAGCGATCCGCGCGCCTTTGCCTGTGACTCATCGCTGGCCGGCCAGGCGCTACGTGAGCAGCGCACCCAGCTGATCGAAGACGCCGCGAACGACGATCGATTCGTTCTGCCTGCGCTCAGCGCGGGGCCGGCGCGCTCGATCGCCGCGCTGCCGATTCTGGCTGACGGCGTTAAAGGTGTGCTTGAGGTTTATGCCGAGCAGCCGCATATCTTTGAGGATGAGCACAGCGGCCTGCTGTTGACGCTGGCCGATCAGGTGGCGCTGGCGATTCGCACGACGCGCAGCTTTGAGCGGGAGCGCCGCCGCACCGAGCTGATGCGACTGCTGAACCAGGTTGGCGAGCATCTGGCGAGCGAGCTGCGCACCCAGGCGATTGTGCAGTATGTGACGAATGTGCTGGTCGATCGGCTGGGCATCACCTTTGCGCGCGTCTGGCTCTACGACAACCTTACCGACGAGCTGGTGCTGCGCTCTAGCTCCGGCCTGTACACCGAGACCACCGGCACGTTTAGCCGGATCAAGATCGGGCAGTATCGCGTCGGCACCATCGCCGCGCTGCGCCAGTCATTTGTGACGCACGATGTCGCCAACGAGCCGGGCCTGGGCGATCGCGACTGGGCTGAGCAGACCGGCATTCGCAGCTTTGCGGGCTATCCGCTGATCGCGCGCGATCATCTGCTGGGCGTGGTCGGGTTTTTCAGCCGCCAACCGCTTGACGACGAGCTGATCAGCATGATGGAGCCGTTTGTGCATCAGGTCTCGCTGGCGCTTGAGCGGGCGCAGCTGTATGTGGCGCAGGTGGCGGCCCGGCGCGAGGCGCAGGCTCATGCGCGCATGGCCACCGGCCAGGCTACGCAGCTCAGCGCCACGCTGGCGGCCATGGGCGATGGTGTCTGGACCTGCGGGCGCAAGGGCGAGCTGCTGACGGTGAATCGCGCCGCGCTGACGATGTTTGGACTGATCGACGGGCAAACCGAGCTGCGCACGATCGAAGATATTCCGCGCTTGTTCGCCGCTGACTGCGCCGATGGCAAGCAGTGCTTCGGGCTGCGTGCCGCGCTGCAAGGCCGGACCGTGCGCGAAGAGCTGACGCTTGAGCTTGAGCGCCGTCCGCACAGCATGCAGGCCGTCGCCGTGATCGCCACGCCCATGCGCGATGCCGGCGGTCATGTTGTGGGCGCGGTAGCGGTGGTGCGCGATGTAACGCAGCAAAAGGCGCTGGAGCAGCTGCGGCTCGATTTTATCTCGGCGGCGGCGCACGAGCTGAAAACGCCGATCACGACGCTCAAAGGCTATGCCCAGCTGGCGCTCATGCGTCTGCGCACTAACCTCGATCGGCCACGGCTTCAGCGCGCGCTCCAATCGATCGACATCCAGGCCGATCGCGTGGTGCATACTGTGCAGAAGCTGCTGGACGTGACCAAAATGCAGGTCGGGCTGCTGGATCTTCAGCCGGAGCTGATCGACCTGGCGCTGCTGGCACGCGGCTGTGTGGAGCAGACACAGGCGATGTCGTCGCGGCATGAGCTGTCGCTGGCTGCGCCCGAGACGTTGGAGATTATGGCCGACCGGCTACGGATCACGCTGGTTGTGCAGAATATGCTCGACAACGCGATCAAGTACTCGCCCGAGGGTGGCACGATCGAGATCGAGCTGCGCGACACCAACGGCGAGGCTGTGCTCACCGTCCGCGATCACGGCGTCGGCATCTCGCGCGATAAGCAGACGCTGATCTTCGAGCCGTGGTACCAGGCGCACGACGAGTCGGTGGGCGATGTCGGCGGCATGGGCTTGGGGCTGAGCATTTCGCGAGAGATCGTTGAGCGGCACGGCGGGCGCATGTGGTGCGACTCGACCGAGGGCACGGGCAGCCTGTTTGGCGTGACGCTGCCGCTGCCCGATCGCTAAAACCCTGCCGTGCCCTCGGTCTGGTATGGCCTGCATTAGATCGCCGGCATGTCCAGACGTACTGTGCGCGTTGGCGCGCTCTGCCTGAAGGTGACGCTCAATCGGCCAAACTCGATCCGGGCCAGATCGGTGAGCGGGAACGGCTGCTGCGGCTGCAAGCGCTGGCTATTCACAGTTGTGCCGTTGACGCTGCCCAGGTCTCTGATCATCCACTGCCCGTTGATCAAGCTGATGCTGGCATGGACACGGCTGACGCCCAGCGCGCCGCCGTTGTAGAGCGCAAGATCGACGTCCGGGAGCAGGTTATTGGCTACATCTTTCAAGCCGATGCGGATGTCGGGATTTTGCACCGACAGCTCGATGCTCTGGCCGCTCTCAAAAACCAGCTCCGCGCGCCCAGGAACCGGCGGCGGCAGCGTCAGATCCTGGAGCTGGCGCTCAAGCTGCTGGAGACCATCCGTAGCCGTGGCGATCAGGCGCTGGTACCGGTTAAGCTCCTGGGTGTAGTTATAGATTTCCTGTCTCTTTCGCTCGATCTCTACCGTTTTATCAAGCACCTTCTGCTTATTGATGATCGTGAGCTGCAAGCTTTCGAACTCGGCCTCTTTTTGCTTCAGGATCGGCTGAAGATCGAGATTGGCCCGAATCAGCGGCTGCTGGGCATCGGGCGGGAGATTCTGGATGCTGCGCTTGTTGTCGTCGATGTTGCGACGAATCTGGCTTAGCTCGTTGGCCAGCACTTTGACGTAATTGCGCAGCCTGTCGATGTCCTGCTGTAACATGGGCTGATTCGTCATGACTGTCTCCTTATAAGCTCCCAGGCCGTATCGCTCGCGAACATACAGAGCTCACGAGCGATACAATCCTCTCGTGTTGCGTATAAAGCTGGTAGCATATACACCAGATAGGTTTTGCTTGTCAAACAAGTGTTGGCTTGGACGTGAAGATTGCGCAAATAGTTGCGGAATCGCCGCCGCCATGCTTGCACGTTATCTCCGGGCTGTGCGGCCCTGGCGACCTGAGCGATAGGTGGTGTATGTCGCAGATCAATGTAGCTCATCTCCGGAAATCGTACCGTGTTCATCATAAGGAGCCGGGCATCAAGGGCTCGCTGCGAGCATTTGTGCGTCGCCAGTATCAGGATGTGCGCGCCGTCGATGATCTGTCATTCACGATCGGCGAGGGCGAGGTAGTGGGATTTTTGGGACCCAACGGCGCGGGCAAGACCACGACGCTGAAAATGCTTTCGGGGCTGCTGCATCCATCCGGCGGCCAGCTTGAGGTGCTGGGCTACACGCCCTTCGAGCGCCGCAACGATTTTCTGCGCCAGATCACGCTGGTGATGGGCCAGAAACAGCAGTTGATCTGGGATCTGCCTGCGATCGAAACCTTCGAGGTCAACCGCGCGATCTATGAGATTCCCGACGACCAGTATCGCCAGACGGTCGCCGAGCTGACTGAGCTGCTGAATCTTGAGTCGCTGCTGACCAAGCAGGTGCGCAAGCTTTCGCTGGGCGAGCGCATGAAGTGCGAGCTGGCGGCGGCGCTGCTGCACCGGCCCAGGGTGCTCTTTCTGGACGAGCCCACGATCGGCCTCGACGTGACCATGCAGGCCAATGTGCGCAAGTTTATCGCCGAGTACAACATCCGTCATCGTGCGACGGTGCTGCTGACCAGCCACTACATGGCCGATGTGACAGCGCTGTGTAAGCGCATCATCGTGATCGATCGCGGCAAGCTGCTCTACGACGGCGATTTCCAGGCGCTGGTCGAGCGCGTTGCGCCGCATAAGATCGTCCGGGTGAAGATGCAGGAGCCGATCGAGCGAGCGGCGCTGGAGCGCTACGGCACGATCGATATGCTTGAAGGCGTTGAGGGCAGCCTGCTGGTCGGCCGCGACGAGACCTCGCGGGTGGCGGCGCGGCTGCTCAGCGATCTGCCGATCGTGGACGTGACGATCGAGGAGCCGCCCGTCGAGGAGATCATCGGCGAGCTGTTCAGCGGCGCTGTAAAGCCTGTAGAAACCCACGACCAGGAGCCGCAACTCACGACGAGCTAGCGCGTCAAATCGTGCGTGGATCGCGCGTTGGGCGGCGTAGCTGTCAGCCGCAGCGCATTGACAGGCCGGATCTGACTCCGTACAATGCACGCGCTTAGCTTTATCTGTGAGGTTGCACGTGGGCGAACTATTAGGCGGTCTTGGCGAGCTGATTCAACGCATCATCGAGACGCTGGGCTATCCCGGCATTATTCTGGTGATGGCTGCCGAAAATATCTTTCCTCCGATTCCTTCAGAGCTGGTGATGCCGCTGGCCGGTTTCATGGCCTATGAGGGCAAGTTTAATCTGATCGCGGTGATCATCGCGGGCATGATCGGCTCGGTGGTAGGCGCGCTGGCGCTCTACTACATTGGTGCGTGGGCCAACGAGGCCGTGATTCGGCGCTTTGTTCGCCGCTGGGGCCGCTACGCGTTTATCTCCGAGAAAGATCTCGACACGACGCTGGGCTACTTCAGCCGTCACGGCGAGGCGGTGATCTTCTTTGGCCGCCTGATTCCGATCATCCGCAGCTTGATCTCGATTCCAGCCGGCATGGAGCGCATGCCGCTGCCGAAGTTCCTGCTCTTTACCGTGCTCGGCACCACGATCTGGAGCGCGATCCTGTCGTACGCCGGCTGGGCGCTGCGCTCACAGTGGGATCTGGTGCTGGGCTACGTCAAGCAGTATGAGCGGCTCGTGCTGGCGGCGGTGGTGCTGGCGGTGCTGGTCTTCCTGTATATGCGCGTGCTCAAGCCGCGTCTGAGCCGCTCTGCCGGCGCGCAGTAGCTTGTTTCCTGGCGGTATGTGACCTGCTACAATGGAGTGCAGACGTGTAGCGTACGGAGAACAAGATGAATCGAACGATCGCTGGACGACTGGCGCTGATCCGTGGCGTGCGGCATCAGGCCAAGACCTTTGCAAAACAGGCGGATGATCTGCGGCCCTGGTGGCCGATCGCGATCCCCGCGCTACTGTTTGTGTTTGTGCGCTCCTATCAGGACGAGCAGAAAAAGATGCTGGAGGAGCGTATGCGCGGTCTCAAGCAAGAAAAGCAGATGTTCGATAAGGTCGAGCGCCAGCTGGTGCGCGAGATCGGCGAGAAAAGCGGCTCGCCCGGCAGGCTGCGGCGGCTGCTTCCCCGGCGCACGCGGCGCGGCTAGCCACAGTACGACGCTCCCGAATGTGGAGCGTCGTTTTGTATCTCGGGGTGGAATCCAAATGTCTGGACAGTTTAACCTGCGGGTGCTGGCGGCGGATGAGTACAGCGCGCTGGCGGCGGAGATCGCCCGCGTCGAGTCGTTTCCCGAGCGTGTGGCGGCGACTGCGCCCAAGGGCCTGTTTCGTGTCGTGCGCGCCGATCAGCTCTCCTACGTGGCGGCGATTATTCTCAAGCAGGAGCTGCTGGCGCTGGATGCCGACGGCGTGATCAATCCGGCTGTCTATCTCGGCGATCGATCCGCGACGACGGATCTGGTGATCTTTGCCACGCAGCGCCAGTATCGCGCGCTGATCCAGCGCATCACGGCGTTTCCGCTCGACGAGCTGCATGCGTTTGCGGCGCAGCTAGAGTCGGCGCTCGCCGCCTACGACGGCAGCGATCGTGGCGTGATGGCGCTGCGTGGTCGCTCGTTTCGCTGGGGCGAGCGCACGCTGATCATGGGCATTCTCAACACCACGCCCGACTCGTTCTCCGGCGATGGTCTCGATCGCGGCGATGCCGGAGATCTGGTCGCGCTGTCGGTGGCGCAGGCGCGGCACTTCGCGGAGAGCGGCGCGGATCTGGTGGATGTAGGCGGCGAGTCCACGCGGCCCGGCGCGCGGCTGGTGGATGCCGACGAAGAGCGCGCGCGGGTGGTGCCCGTCATCGCGGCGCTGCGTCGTGAGCTGGATCTGCCGATCTCGATCGATACCTGGAAGGCCGAGGTTGCGGCGGCGGCGCTGGATGCGGGCGCGGACCTGGTCAACGATGTGTGGGGGCTGCGACTGCCCGAGGGCGGCTGGCACGCGGCGATGGCGGATCTGGTCCGCGAGCGCAACGTGCCGATCATCCTCATGCACAATCGCCGGGCACAGGCGACGAATGGTAGCTTCGGCGGCCACTATCGCAAAGTCGAGTACGATGATCTGCTGGGCGACATTCTGCGCGAGCTGCGCGAGTCGATCGCGTTTGCGCTGGAGCGCGGGATTCGGCCCGAGCAGATCATCGTCGATCCCGGAATTGGCTTCGGCAAAACGCCGGCCCAAAACATCGAGGTGCTGCGCCGTCTGAGCGAGTTCAAGTCGCTGGGCTATCCGCTGCTGCTGGCGACCTCGCGCAAATCATTCATCGGGCTGGCGCTCGGCAATCTGCCGCCAAGTGAGCGCGTCGAGGGCACGGCGGCGACGGTGGCGCTGGGCATTCAGGCGGGCGCAGACATGGTGCGTGTCCACGATGTCGCGCCGATCGTCCGGCTGGCGCGTATGACCGACGCGATCGTGCGACCGGGCGCGTGGGAGCGGCTGACTGCTCAAGATCCGGCGACGTAGCGCGGCTTCGATCGCTAGCCTTTCGGCCGCTCGACCAGGACCAGGCTGTTGCCCTCGCTATCCTGAATTACCGCCTGCGTGCCCCAGGGCTGGGGCTCGGGCTCCATAACAAACTGCACGCCTTTGGCTTTCAGATCCGCATGGAACGCGGCCATATCGCTGACGTTGAAGGTAACGGGCTGTGACTTGCCCACGGCGTTTTTGTAATGTTCCCAGTTCTCGTCAGGCTTGTAGAGCACGATCTCGGTGATCGCTCCCCTCGGCGCGACCGAAACCCAGCGTGTGGTCGGGCTCATGGGCGCGTCTTGCCGCAGCTCGAAGCCCAGCGTGTTGACATAAAAATCCTTGGCCCGATCTTGATCGTCGACGAAGATGCTCACCGTTCCTACCTGCTCGATCATGACGGCTGCTCCTTACGAAAGATCTTCGACAGTTATCTTAATCTAAAACAGATGTTCTGTAAACGTGTGTCTTCGTCGATGGATCGCACGCCTTGACGACGGGCGCAACCGTTGGTACGTTGATCTATGCTACGATTGAGCTGTTTACAGAATACAGGATAGCTATGTTGAATCTACGGTCTATCGTCGCGCTGCTTCTGATGAGCGGCGTGCTCATGCTGACAGCCTGCGGCCGGCCCTATCAGTACACGGCCACGGTGCTGGAGCCGGCCAAGCAGGTTACGGATTTTACAATCAACGATCAAAACGGACAGCCGTTCCAGCTCAGCGCGCAGCGCGGCAAAGTCGTATTGATCTACTTTGGCTATACTCACTGCCCCGATTTCTGCCCGACGACTATGGGCGACTGGAAGCAGGTCAAGCAGCTGCTGGGCGAGGACGCCGCCAATGTGCGCTTTGTGCTGCTCTCGGTCGATCCGCAGCGGGATACTCCTGAGGCACTCAAGCAGTATCTCGATCATTTCGATCCATCGTTCATCGGCCTGCGGCCCAGCCAGGAACAGCTGGATCTGCTGAGCCGGGAGTACGGCGTCGGCGCGGATGCCCATACCCAGCACCGCGACCATGCTGATCCTACGCTGCATGGCACCTACACCTACGCGATCGATCAGCAGGGTGGCTGGCGGCTGCTCTTTAGCTACGGCACGCACCCGCAGGAGATCGCCGACGATCTCAAGCAATTGCTGCAATCGAGCTAGGGGAGTCGAGAATCGAGAACTGAGAACCGAGGAGTACCTTCGTTCCCCCTCGCCTGTCGCAACGGGAGAGGGGGAGTCGAGCGGAGCGAGACGGGGGTGAGGGCCTCGCCAAAGAACAAAGAACAAAGAACAGAGCGACCAAGTGCCTTTGTTCTTTGTTTTGCTGTCTTCCTCCTTGGAGGGTAGATGATGTGGACGGTGTACGCAGCCCAAGACTACGCGCGGGCCGATCAGCTGGAAGACTGGATTCACGCCTATCTGGGGGTAGCGGCATGGGCGAATCCTGGTCTATCGCAGGGCTTGCGGCTACAGCGGCGCTGGTGGCGCGGTCCGCTGCTGGCGGATGTAGACACGCTGGTGCGCGTCTGTGGGCCGGAGCCAGGCATGGAGTATCCGCAGGAGCCGCAGGGCTGGGAGCAGGATATTGCCAGGTTGCAGCACAGCCTCGGCGATCCGCTGCTGGTCCCGCCGCTGATCGTGGCCTACGAGCATGGCTTGCTCAGCGTCCGCGATGGGAGTCACCGGCTTGAGGCCATGCGCCGGCT
>DASWTW010000511.1:0-11579 GCA_036401895.1 Herpetosiphonaceae bacterium
ATATTCGAGCGCATGTGACGGAGTTGGTGGTGGATGTGCCGCTCACACCGGACCTGGATTTGGCGGATTTGATTCGCCTGGAAGAGCAGGCTGATTTCTTCGCCTGGACCAATCTAGGCCGGCTGCGGCCAGGAAGTGTGATCGATGTCAGCCGGCTGGGCGGCTATCTGGAGCTGATCCGGCATATCAACTGGCAGCGCGCCTGCCTGAGCGCTCTGCGTGGTACGCCGGTCAGCAGTGAAGAGGCCGTGTGTGACTGGTACGACACCGTGTACGCTCCCCTGGTGGCGGGTATTCGCACCAGCGATCTGTGGCGCTACGTTCCCGCCCGCACCGAGGCCGATCTTTACCTGTGGGTGATGCAGCACGGGATCAGCCGCCTGGGACGTATGCCGCGCGGCCAGCGCTGGCTGAATCGCCTGATTCGCTGGGCTCGTCGCTACGGAGCAGGCCAGGGCGAGGAATAACGGCCCGCCCGGCCCGCTCCAGCTTCTCGATCGTGCTTCGGCTGCGCATCCGCGCAGACTCAGGACTCCTGCTCCGCCCACGAGCTGCGAATATCTTCAAACAGGCGACCGTAGCGCGCCAGCCGCTCGACAACCTCTGCGATCGCCGACATATCTTTTTTGCGGCCTGCAACCTTTAGCTCGGCTTGCAGCTCCGCCAGCACGCTGTAGGCGGTCTCGATATGTGTCTCAGCTTCTTGTAGCTTCTCCGTCCAGTCTGCAAACTGATCCATAGCAAATCTCCTCCTGCATAGCTACCGGTTGAACACGCACAGTGTACTGCATGTGAAACTTTTGTGCTGGCAGGCTACGCGAGCGTCCTGCGATCTGTGCCGCCGCGGCTGGTCGACTGGGCTACACGTCCTACGTCGCGTGACCATTAGGCCAGGTAGTGGAACCGCCCTCAGACCGATGCCTGTATCTTGCATGCCCTTTATACTGCGCAGTAGCAGAGTGATCGTTCACACTGTAGGCGGACTGCACCGCGCGCCTAAGGGGGAGCAGATGCTGAAGGTAGAAACTATACATACCAACGAGCAAACGAGAGAGGATCTGTCGCCGGTGGCCGCGCCTCGGATCTGGGATACGTCACATCGCTGGCTCACGATCGGCCTGGTCCTGACGGTTGTTGGCGCCGCATTTGAGGCGCTGGCCGTGGCGACGATCCTGCCGCTCACCAGCCGTGATCTGGGCGGCCTCCAATTGTATGGCTGGGCCTTCAGCGCGTTCATGCTGACGAATCTGATCGGTGTTACTGTCGCCGGCGGTGAGGCCGACCGCTTAGGGCCGGCCCGGCCTTTTCTGGTGGGCGTGGCGCTCTTTGTTCTGGGCCTGCTCGTCAGCGGGTTTGCCGCGACGATGCCGATGCTGATCCTCGGCCGGGCGATTCAAGGGCTGGGCGCCGGCGTCATCGGATCGATCTCCTACATCGCGATTGCGCGCGGCTATCCAGCTGAGCTTAAGCCGCAGATGCTGGCGGTGCTTTCGAGCGCCTGGGTCATACCGGGGCTGATCGGGCCGGGTCTCGCGGCCGTGGTCGCCGAGATGGTGGGCTGGCGCTGGGTTTTTCTTGGGCTGGTTCCTGTGATGGTGGGCGCGGGTGGCCTGGCGCTGCATGGACTGCGCAGTCTGGACGGTAATCCGGCCGCTCCTCCCGACTGGCGGCGCGCGCTCGCCGCTGTGGGTCTGGCGCTGGGCGTAGGATTAATGCTGACCGGCGTCGGCGCGGGGGGCTTGCTGGCGCGTGTCGGGCTGATAGCAGGCGGGCTGATCGTGGCTGTTCCGGCCTTGCAGTACCTGTTGCCGCCCGGGACGCTCTGGGCTGCGGCGGCGCTGCCGGCGGCGATCGTGGTTAGCGGCCTGCTGAATATGGCCTTCTTCGGCGTCGATGCGTTCGTCCCGCTGGCGCTGACGACGATCAGGGGTCAGAGCACTACGAGCGCCGGTATCGCCCTGACAGCCGCGACGGTAACCTGGACGACGGGAGCCTGGTTGCAGGCACGGCTGGCGCCCAGTCGCGGTCGTCGCCAGCTGGTCTGGACCGGCCTGGTGCTCACGGCGCTGGGGATCGTCGCGACCGCCGCGCTGCTGCATCCGCTCGTGCCTGCGGTGCTGGCGCCACTGGCCTGGGGTCTGGCCGGGCTGGGCATGGGCGTAGCCTACTCGACGCTGTCACTGGTGGTGCTTGAGCATGCGCAAGACGGGCAGGAAGGCCGGGCGACGGCGGGTCTGCAATTGATGAATATGCTGGGCAGCGCGATCGGTACCGGGATCGGCGGGGCATTCATCGCGCACACCAGCACGACGATCGGTACGGGCTCAGGTGTGCTCCGTCAGGATCTGCTTATGCTGGGAGTGGTTGGGCTGGCGGTGCTCGCCGCCTACCGGCTGCCTACGCGGGCAGCTGTCGCCGCCGACGGCATCACCTCTGACCCGCCATCTGCCCGCGACGAACAGGACGCGTAGATCGATCCTGCTGAGGCTATCACCGCTCCTTGATGCGAATCAGGGAGCGGTGATTATTTAACCGACGGCTCTAGGTTTCGCAGCCAATCCCATCGCGGTCGCCGTCGAAGCGATGCGGATCGGGCGGCAAGACGCGGAAGTTGCGGTGGCGAATCTGGCCGCAGTCAAGATCCGGCGGCGGCGATGGGATGCAGACGGTCGGATAGGCAGGATCACAGTCGGCTTGCGGTGGAGCGGTTGGTACGGCAGTCGGCACGGCGGTGGGCGTCGGCTGAGGCATCGGTATTGTCGTAGGCGTCGGCGGTACAGCGGTCGGCGCGCCGACAGGTGGCGCAGATGGCTCAGGCAGCGCGCCGGCTGCTGTGATCTCGCCACCGAGCAGGCCGAGCAGTACGCCGCTGGCGCCGTGGTCCTCGAAGCGCGCGCGCTCAAACCACTGCGTCAGCACGGTGTCGCCGCTGGCGTTGGTTTCCAGCGCCGGCTCTGAGATCGGCAGCCCGAAGAGCGCCAGGCTTTCGCGATCGCTCACGCCGCGATCGCCCAGCTCCAGGCCGTGCGTGCTCCAGTAGCGCCAAAAGGGCTCGTGCGCGATCGCGTGGCCGGTCGGGGCGAAATAGTGCGCCGCGCCGGGATCGGCCTTGGGGAAGGTCTGCCAGTCGCGGCCCTGCTGCTGAAGCCGATCATCGCCGAGCCGCCCGAGCAGCACGTCGTACGGTGCCTGATTCTCAGGGTGCAGCTCGAAGCGGTTGCGCTCCAGCCACTGCGTGAGATAGATCTGTCCCGTTTCGCGGCTGGGCGCGCGCTCGGCAGCGGTGATCGGAAAGCCAAAGACGGCCAGGCCGCCGCTCTGCTCCCAGTACTCGCGGAAGCGTCCGTCCAGACACTGGCCGGTCTCGGCAAAGCAGCGCGGCGCAGCTGTGGCGGCCGGGCTGAGCAGACCAAGGAGCATCAAGAGGCTCGCCAGGATGCTGAGCCCGTGCCGTCGATAGGTATGGGTAGTCATGGGTGTTCCTTTCTCAAAGAACAAACGAACAAACGAACAAAAGGAAGTGCCATACTTCTCTCCTTCTCCTATGGCGATGGGAGAAGGGGTCGGAGGATGAGGGCCTGATCAAGAACAAAGATTAGCATCTGCGATTCATGCACTCGTCGTTCATCTGCTCATCTGCAACATGCGCCGGCTCATCCAGCCTGTACGACCCTCGATCTGGACCGGCTGCCAGATCAGGCCATCGGCTGTGACTGCATCGGCGCAGCTGAGCAGCACCCTGGTGCCAGCCGGAAAATCCGCCAGCTTCTCAGTCTGAAGACCTGGCGCGGCGCGTAGCACCAGTCGCTCGACGCCGCTGATCGTCGCGGTGCCGCACGACTCGGGTGCAGCCGGCGATGGGGCGATGGCGGGCAGCTCAATGGTGGGCAGCGCATCTGAGGCGGCGGTGACCGCACCTGACGCGTAGGTGACCGGCTGATCCAGCGGCAGGAATAGTGGTGCGCTGGCGGTAGCCCAGAGCAGGATTAGCAGGTTGAGCGCTGCTAATCCGCCGAGCAGCCAGCGCGTCCAGCGCTGACCCGTGCGCTGTCGCTCGGGATCGTGGAGCCGGATCTCCTGTTCGCGGAAGCGCGCAGCCAGGACGCGACCATCCCAAAGGTCGATCGGCTTGCCACGCACCCAGGCGTAGCCCTGCTGCGTGAAGTATCCGGTTGTCACCAGCAGCGCGCGATCGGCGTGCTCATGATGGCGCGCGCCTTCCAGGTCACGTAGATACTTCGGCTCGACCCGGCGCTCGTAGCGCTTGCACTGAACGATATAGCGCTGCCCACGATAGATCGCGCGCAGATCCACGCCGCCGTCGCCGCTGCCGCCGACATGTTCGACGCGCTCCCAGCCGAGATCCTGGAGCAGGTACTGAATACGTTTTTCAAACTGCTGCGGCGTCAGGCTCAAGGCATTGGTCAGCAGTATGTGCTGCTTTTGTCGCCGGCGAGCCGATCGTACCGCCCACACAATGCCTGTGCCGACGATTGAGGTGACGAGTACCGCCAGGGCGATCTTCCATGGCAGAGACAGGGTGCTTAGCTGGCGGTAGATCAGCCAGCCCAGCACCAGGGCGCCGAAACCGGCGGCGTCGCCCGGCTCGGCCTGCTTGCGGCGTGCGCGACGTGGCATAGTTTCATCTTTCATCTAAAACGAGTGCGGAACAGGTGGACGGCTGCATGCTGATGATGGGGCTGCGAGACGCGACAAAGCGCTGATGCCGCTCAGCAGCAGGCTGAGCAACAGCGAGCCGGAGCGCGGCGCAGGACGTTATTTCCTTTCTGGATCTCAAGCCAGGGTGTGGACATGTGTTAGAACGCAGCAGCGACTATTCCGTTACGGCCTCGGTGACAACGCTTTCAAGTGTATCGGAGCCCACGACCGTGCGAGTGGAGGCGCCACACCGCTGCGTGGTAGCTTCGCAACGGTTGGCGATCGAGGGGCGGAGGGCGGCGACCAGACACCACCCTCTTGGCGCTGCCGCGCTTACTGCTTGAGCTGTGGAAAATCGTCTTCGCTGAACTCGACGCCCGGCGCGTCCGTATCGCCGCGTGGCTGTCGCTCGCGCTCACGCAGCTCGACACGGCGGATTTTGCCGGAGATCGTTTTGGGCAGCGCGGCGAACTCGATGCGACGAACGCGGCTGTAGGCCGGCAGGCGCTCGCGGCAGAAGCGCAGGATCGCTTCTGCGGTTGCGGCGTTGGGCTCCCAGCCGGCCGCCAGCACGATGTACGCCTTGGGCACGGCCAGCCGGATCGGGTCCGGCGCAGGCACGACGGCGGCCTCAGCTACGGCCGCATGCTCGATCAGCACACTTTCTAGCTCAAACGGCGAGACTCGGTAATCTGACGACTTGAACACATCGTCGGTGCGACCGACATAGGTGATATAGCCGTCCGCGTCACGCGCCGCCACGTCGCCGGTGTGGTAGTAGCCGTCGCGCATCACCTCGGCCGTGCGCTCCGGGTCGTCACGGTAGCCGACCATCACGCCGAGCGGGCGGGCGCTGAGGTCGAGGCAGATCTCGCCTTCCTCGGCCGGCTGCGAGGTGATCGGGTCGAGCAGCGCGACTGTGTAGCCGGGCAGCGGGCGGCCCATCGATCCTGCCTTGACCGGCTGGCCCGGCGAGTTCCCGACCTGCGCGGTCGTTTCGGTCTGCCCGAATCCATCGCGGATCGTGAGGCCCCAGGCGCGGCGCACCTGCTCGATAACCTCGGGATTCAGCGGCTCGCCTGCGCCGACAACTTCGCGCAGCGGCACCTGCCAGGCTGTGAGATCTTCCTGGATCAGCATGCGCCACACCGTGGGCGGCGCGCAAAAGGTCGTCACGCCGTGGCGGCTGATCTGTTCCAGCGGCGCCCTGGCGTTGAAGCGCGTGTAGTTGTACAGAAACACGGTGGCCTCGGCGTTCCAGGGCGCGAACACATTGCTCCAGGCGTGCTTGGCCCAGCCCGGCGAGGCGACATTGAGATGCACGTCGCCGGCCTGAAGCCCGATCCAGTACATCGTGGACAGGTGCCCGACCGGATACGAGACGTGCGTGTGCTCGACGAGCTTGGGCCGCGCTGTGGTGCCCGAGGTGAAATACAACAGCAGCGGATCGCTGGCCAGCGTCTCGCCGTCAGGCACGAACTCTGCGGAGGCGCTGTCGGCGTCTGCATACGCGAGCCAGCCGTTCACCGGCTCGCCCACCGCGATGCGCGTGTAGCTGCCGGCAACATCCGCAAACTTGGCCGCATCAGCCGAGCGAGCAATCACATGCCGCGCGCGTCCACGCTCGACTCGATCATGCAGATCCACGGGCCGCAGCAGCGTCGCGGCGGGGATGATCACCGCGCCGAGCTTCATGGCCGCCAGGATCGTCTCCCATAGCTCCACCTGGTTGCCCAGCATCACGATCAGGCGATCGCCGCGCGTGACGCCCTGCTGCCGCAGCCAGTTCGCCACACGGTTCGAGCGCTGCGCCATCTCGGCGAAAGAGCGGCGGGTCTCGCCGCCGTCCTCCTCCACGATCACCAGCGCCGGGCGATCGTTGTCGCGCGCGATCATGTCGAACCAGTCGAGCGCCCAGTTGAAGTGCTGAAGCTCGGGCCACTTAAACTCGCGCACGGCGGCGTCATAGTCGGTGCGGTGCCGCCACAGCATATCGCGGGCAGCGCGAAACGTATCGCCGGCGGTAGCGCTGCTTTGGGAAACGGCGTCGCTCATCGTTGGGCTCCTTTCCGTAGTACAAACGTCTGGATGGCCGCAATCAGAACGATCTTTATTGTAGCACCGGGGCGTTTGCGGATCTGAAATGCGGGATCGTGGGCGCGGCGTGCAGCCATTGGCTGCACGCCGGATACGCAAGAGCCGGTCAACATAACGTCGACCGGCTCACGAGTACAAGTTTCTTTATGCGCTACTGACCAAGCGTGCGCTGGCTGTGGGCCTGCTGCAAAAACGCGAGCAGATCGCCGGTTAGCTGCTCCTTGTGCGTGGCAAACAAGCCGTGCGACCCGCCGTCATACTCGATCAGCTTGGCGTGGGGAATCTTCGCCGCCGCCTTGCGCGCCGACGCATCGATCGGCACGATCTGATCCGATGTGCCATGGATGATCAGCGTCGGCACGGTAAATGCCGCCAGATCCGGGCGAAAATCGGTGGTGGCGAAGGCGTTGGCGCAGCCGAGCGTTGCGTTGAAGCCGGCCATCATCGCCACGTTGCGCGACCAGTCGATCACCTCGCTGCTCACCGGATGCGACACGAGCCCGACGCCATAGAAATCTTTGAAAAAGCTGGTGTAGAAATGCGCCCGATCTGCCTTCAAGCCAGCCGTGATCTGATCGAACGTGGCCTGCGGCACGCCGTTGGGATTGTCGGGCGTTTGCAGCATATACGGCACGACCGACGCAATCAGCGCCGCCTGGGCTACATTGCGCCCGCCATGCCGCGACATGTAGCGCGCAACTTCGCCGCCGCCCATCGAAAAGCCGACGATCGTGGCATTGTTCGCGCCGGTCTCGGCGATTACTGCCGCCAGGTCATCCGCCAGCGTATCGTAGTCGTAGCCGTCCCACGGCTGATCCGAGCGCCCAAAGCCACGGCGATCGTAGGCGATCGCGCGGAAGCCGGCGTTGGCGATCGCCATGGCCGTCTCGTCCCAGGTATCCGCCGAGAGCGGCCAGCCATGCATCATGATGACGGGCCGTCCCGATCCCCAATCCTTGACATACAGTCGGATGTTGTCGCGTGTTGTGATGTACGGCATTCCAACCTCCTCCTCGGGGCAACTGCCCACACGTCTCCTGAACCGTCCACAAATTGCCGATGCGTCGGGCAACGTGGCAGTCCACGGCGGGGTTGCGCTCGACGATATTTGGTGTTCATGCCTCACACGCCATGTGCGTAAGCAGGACAGAAAGGGCAATATCTATACCAGCGCGCCGTCAGCCACGTACCGCCGCCCGGTCGATCTCCGTCCCCAGCACGGCATGCAGCTGCTTGAGCGCGTCAGGCACTCGCTCCGGCTCTTCGCGCAGATCGCGATCGAGCGCGGCGATCGTTTTCTCGATCAGTAGCGCATCAAGGAGCAGAATCTGATCGTCGCGAACCTGCGGCACAAACGCTGCCTCGCCGGCCGTTTGGAGATAGCCCTGGAGGAAGGCCGCGCTGACCCAGCGTATCCAGCAGCCCGCCCAGCCGCTGAGGCGCGCCTCCTGCGCCGAGCGAGCATCATCTTTCAGGCAGCGGACAGTTGTCGCATGGATCGACCAGAGCATAGCGGCGACATCCTCGAACGCCGCGCGCTTCAGCCGGCGCTCAAGCACGGGCCGCCGCGACTCGCCCTCGAAATCAAAGATCACCACATCGTCGCCGGTGTCCAGCACCTGGCCCAGGTGATAGTCGCCGTGGCAGCGGATGCGGACCGCGTCGATCTTGTGGGCTGTCACCGCTTTACAGCGCTCAAGAATGCGCTGCTCGCCGTCGAGCACCGCGAGCACGTCCCGGCGCACATCTTCGGCGAGATCCGCCTGTCGCCTGCGCAGATCATCGCAGAGCAGGCTGACCACGCTGCGCAGCGATTGGTACAAAGCCCGCTGGTAGAGCGGCGTGAACGGCTGCGGCGCGAAGTCGGCATCCTCCGTATCGCTCGCCAGCGCCAGATGCAGCTCGGCGGTGCGCTGGCCCAGCACCTGGGCGCGATCCAGAAACGGGCCGACCAGCTGGCGCAGCGCCGGCTCTGGCTGCTGATCGGCAAGCTCAAGCAGTGCCTCCGCCGTGACCGGCCCGTCGTCGATGCGAGATGCGCTGTCCTTCGCACGTGCAAGATAATCGTGGAGCTGCGCCTGCATGGTTTCCCACAGCTCGCCGGAGTTGGGGATGAACGGCTGAAGAATCGCCAGCGTCATCGGCTCGTGCTGACTTTGATGATAGGCCATGGCTCCCAGGACCGGCGGGCTGTAGGCAAAATGATGCTCCGTCAGAAACGTGCCGATCTCCAGCTCCGGGTTTACGCCCTCGTCCAGGCAGCGGATCAGCTTGAGGATCAGCTGATCGCCGTAGACGATGGCCGTGTTGTTGTGCGTGGCGTGCAGCGTCGTCGATTGTTTGGATGCCTTGCTCTGACGGCGTTTGCGCAGCTCGGGCCGTGGAGCTGCCTTCGCAGCACCAGTGAGTCCTTGAAAATTCTTTCCCTGAACCATCGTGTCGAGCAGAACGGCGGCGAAATCGTCATCCCACATCGCATCGTAGAGCAGGCCCTGGTCGTCGCCGCGCTTGCCTTGCAGGTGGGCGATCACTGCGTGAGGGCTATTTTTCTCGATCGTCCTGGCTGCCTTGCCGGTAGCGCAGGCCACCGGCACAAGATAGATCTGCGGCTCGTCGTCGGCGTACTCGACGCGCACAATCGTTAGATACGCTCGCCGATCGCCGATCGGGATCGGAATGCGCTCCTGAAATGCGGTTCTCAGGATGATCTGCTGTTTGCCGAAAAACCAGTTGCGCTCGCTGAGGTAGGCCGGCAGCGCATCTTCCAGCGCCGCCCGCCCATCGCCGCGTACAAGCTCTTCCCACGATTCATCCCAGGTGATGGTTGGAATCACCGGCTGCTCGGCGCTCGGCTGATCGTGGGGCTGCGGCTCCAGCGCGAACCAGTAGAACGCGTGGGGAGCCAGCGTCAGCGCATAGGGCTGCTCGTCGATCGCCGGAAAGGTCGTGCGACCAAAAAGCTCGACGAGACAGCGGCCCGCAAATTCAGACAGATCGATCTCGACATGCTGAAGAAAGCGCGACAGATTGGCGACGATCAGGATCGCCCCTTGCTCGTCCTGGCGCAGAAATGCCAGCACCTTGCGGTTGTCCGGCTGGAGAAACGTGATCTGGCCGCGACCAAACACCGGGTGGCGCTTGCGCAGCGCCAGCAGGCGCTTCATCCACGAGAGCAGCGACGATGGATTGTTCTGCTGAGCCTCGACATGAATCGTCTCGTGATGATACGCGTGATCCACGATCAGCGGCAGGTAGAGCTGCTGCGGATTGGCGCGCGAAAAGCCCGCGTTGCGATCGGCGCTCCACTGCATCGGCGTGCGCACGCCATTACGATCGCCAAGAAACACGTTGTCGCCCATGCCGATCTCGTCGCCGTAGTACAGCACCGGCGTGCCCGGCAGCGAGCACAGCAGCCCGTTCAACAGCTCGATCCGGCGGCGATCGTTGTGCAGCAGCGGCGCGAGCCGGCGACGAATGCCCAGATTGATCCGCGCCGCTTCGTCGCGGGCGTAGGTCCGGTACATGTAGACTCGCTCGGTATCGGTGACCATCTCCAGCGTCAGCTCGTCGTGGTTGCGTAGGAACAGCGCCCACTGCGCGGTCTCCGGGATCGGCGGCGTTTGCGCCAGGATGTCGAGGATCGGGAAGCGATCTTCGCGGCGGAGCGCCATGAACAGGCGCGGCATCAGCGGGAAATGAAAGGCCATGTGGCACTCGTCGCCCTTGCCGAAGTAGGCGACCGCGTCTTCCGGCCACTGATTGGCCTCGGCCAGCAGCATGCGCGCCGGGAAATGCTCGTCGATATGCCGCCGCAGCTGCCGCAGCGCCGCATGTGTCTGGGGCAGGTTCTCGCCGGTGGTCCCCTCGCGCTCAAACAGGTACGGCACAGCATCCAGCCGCAGGCCGTCGACGCCCAGCCGCAGCCAGAAGTCGACCACGCGGCGCATCGCGGTGCGCACCCGTGGGTTAGCATAGTTGAGATCCGGCTGGTGGGCGTAGAAGCGGTGCCAGTAGTAGGCGTTGGCGACCGGGTCCCAGCTCCAGTTCGAGCCCTCGAAATCTTGAAAGATGATCCGCGCGTCGCGATAGCGCTCCGGCGTGTCGCTCCACACGTAAAAGTCGCGCCAGGGACTGCCCGGCTTGGCATGGCGGGCGCGCTGAAACCAGGGATGCTGCGCGGAGGTGTGATTCAGCACCAGCTCGGTGATGACCTTCAGCCCGCGCTGATGGGCGGCCTTCAGAAAGGCTTTGAAGTCGCGCAGCGTCCCGTAGGATGGATGCACATCCGTGTAGTCGGCGATGTCATAGCCGTCGTCCAGCAGCGGCGATGGGTAGAACGGCAGCAGCCACAGAGCCGTCACGCCCAGGTCTTGCAGATAGTCGAGCTTACTGGTCAGGCCACAGAAGTCGCCAATGCCGTCGTCGTTGCTGTCCGCGAACGCCCGAACGTGAAGCTCATAGATGATGGCGTCTTTGTACCAGAGAGGATCGTGCGTGCTCGTGCTATCTGCGGGGCGCTGATTCATGGGCTGCGTACCTCCTGAGCTGTGTCTGAAAACCGATGATGGCCCGGACAGCGGCTAGAGCAACGACAAGCCATCGATCAGCGCGGAGCAAAGCCTGTGCCAGCGTAGATCGCGCGGGGCCTGGAGCCGTTCTCTGGCCACGCTCGACACACAAAGATACCGCCTGGGAGCGCACACTCCCAGGCGATTGGGGGGTGATACCAGAGCGCTGGTATCTTAGGCAGGCTGCGGGGCGTGGAAGAAGCGCTCGCGCGTGCGCCGGGCCAGGAGCTGCTCGATCGGGCGGGCGACGGAGTC